>CAUSAK010000020.1:0-27170 GCA_963529535.1 uncultured Granulicatella sp.
ATATTAGAATAAAAGTTCTATAACGATTCGATAAATCCTGTTGGTGAGAAATCACCGACAGGATTTTTTGCATAAAAAAAAGATTTTTATCAACATATTTGTGTAGCTTCTTTTCATGGATTACTGATAGGCGTATAATGAATGGTACTAAAGGGGAGAAGTGTATGAATGAAGTAGATTTGTATCAAACATTTGTAGATGCGGAAAAATTTTATTATGACAAGTTTTGGTTAGGAGTTATTGGAGTAGCTTTAACTCTATTCTTTTTATGGGTAATGGTTTTATATGCGAATAAAAAGCAAAAAATCATTAGTCTCATTGTTGCTATGTGTTTTATCATTCCAACGAGTATTTATTTAGGAGGAAATTTTGTACAGTATCATTCTACAATACAGTGGATGAGCCAACTAACCCCAGCTGTTCGTGACTATGTACGAAAGCCATTTTCAAAAGAACATTATTCTGTTTTTGAACAGGAAAGTTATCGTGGAAAAAATAATCCGAACCAATATCCGGAACAATTGTATCAAAAGACTCAACTACAAGAAGAAGTCGTTTATCTAGGGAAGGATAGAAATTTTATTTATGCTCAAATTGGAAATGATTCTTATAAATTATCGAAAAATTTATTAGAAGTACGAGATACAGTTTCTTCAGCTAGTCGAATGGCTACACAGTATGTTCTAAAAGATGACAGATTTAAACAAGAAGGGTTCGTAAAGGAATCAGCTATTTTCCTTGAAAAAATTATTATTCCGAAGGAATTAGAGGATTTAGAAGTAGATGCTTCAATCGCTAATGCTTTAAAATCTAGTACGAAAAAGATGGGCACATGGACGATTTCATAAAGAGTACAAAAAAGAGACGATTAAATCGTCTCTTTTCTATATAGTATTCAATTTTTCAAGTATCATTTGTCCAATTCTTTCGATATCTCTTTGACTTCCTCGTAATTCGAATTCATCTAGTACAGGGAAGTTGAATCGTTGTGAATATTGACGTGCAGTTAAACAAAATTGTTTATTAAAGTTGCGATTTCCGCTACCTACAATGCCAAAACATTTTTTGTAATTATCATGATAGGCAAGGAAATCTCCAAGAGGATTGGTTAGAATTTCAGTATCCCCGTTATCAACACCGTTTCCACCTTCTAAATAAGTTGGAAGAAATGCAATGGTAGGATGCTCTAATTCAAAAAATTCTGTATGATCCCGAATGATATCTTTAACATTGATTAATTGGATTTGTAAAGAGGATTGTTGAAATTTGAAATAATCGACTAATTTTGTAACAAAACTATGAGTATTCCCTGTTAAGCTGATATATACGATTGATAATGATTGAGTCATAAAATCCCTCCCTTTTATAATATCATAGCATAAATAAATGAAAAAACAATGGAGTTTCTTGAATGTTAGAAATATGAATTTGAGTAAGACCTTGCTTTTCAAAAACTGTAAAATCGGCTATAATACTAAAGAAACGTTTGGAAAATATAGAAGTGGAGTTATTAACATGTAAAATCGGCTATAATACTAAAAAAACGATTAGAAAAAATATAGAAGTGGAGTTATATACATGTCAAATCAATTAGCTGCAGAAGTTTCTTCACGTAAGACTTTTGCCATTATTTCTCACCCGGATGCGGGGAAAACAACGATTACTGAACAATTATTATTATATGGTGGAGCGATTCGTCAAGCAGGTACTGTTAAAGGGAAAAAGACTGGTAAATTCGCAAAATCAGACTGGATGGAAATTGAGAAACAACGTGGGATTTCTGTAACCAGTTCTGTGATGCAAGTGGAATATGATGGGAATCATATTAATATCGTAGATACACCAGGGCACGAGGATTTCTCTGAAGATACGTATCGTACATTAATGGCGGTAGATAGTGCAGTCATGGTTATTGACAGTGCCAAAGGGATTGAGCCTCAAACGAAGAAATTATTCGAAGTTTGTAGTATGCGTGGTATTCCAATTTTTACATTTATTAATAAATTAGACCGTGATGGTCGTGAACCATTAGAGTTGATTGCCGAATTAGAAGAAGTATTAGGCATTGATGCTTATCCAATGAACTGGCCAATGGGGATGGGAAAAACATTTTTAGGACTATACGATATTTATAACAAGCGTGTAGAATTAATGCATCCTGAAGAAAATGGGGACAATGACTTCTTACCATTAAATGAAGATGGAGAAGTTGAAGGGGATTATGCATTCAAACAATCGACTTTATATGAACAAGCTATTGAAGATGCACAATTATTATTAGAAGCAGGAAATGATTTTAGTGAAGAAGCGATTGCGAATGGGAAATTAACGCCGGTATTCTTCGGTTCTGCCCTAACAGGTTTTGGTGTCCAAACATTTTTAGATGCCTTTGTGGATTTTGCGCCAAGTCCTTCAGCTAAGAAAACAGAATCTGGAGAAAAAGTTGAACCATTAGAAGAACAATTTAGTGGATTTATTTTCAAAATTCAAGCAAATATGAATCCGGCTCACCGAGATCGTATTGCCTTTGTAAGAATTTGTTCAGGAGAATTTATACCAGGTATGGATATTACTGTGAATCGTTCTCAAAAGAAAATGAAATTATCTCATACAACGCAATTTATGGCAGATTCTCGTGAAACGGTAAAAGCAGCGGTTGCTGGGGATATTATCGGGTTATACGATACAGGAAATTTCCAAATTGGAGATACGATTTATAGTGGAAAACAAGCGATTCAATTTGAACCACTGCCACAATTTACACCGGAATTATTCAATAAAGTGGCTGCAAAAAATGTGATGAAGCAAAAATCATTCCATAAAGGAATTGAGCAATTAGTGCAAGAAGGAGCCATCCAATTATATAAAACTTATCATACGGGTGAATATATTCTTGGAGCTGTTGGTCAATTACAATTTGAAGTATTCCAATATCGTTTAATGAATGAATATAATGCGGAAGTTGTGATGACTCCAATCGGAAGCAAAATTGCTCGTTGGATTGATGAATCAGACTTAGATCCTAATATGTCTTCAAGCCGTAACTTATTATGTCGAGATAGATTCGATCAACCAGTCTTCTTATTTGAAAATCAATTTGCGTTAAATTGGTTTAAAGATAAACATCCATCGATTGAATTAAAATCATTATTCTAATAAAACTACCGTAGAGGAAGAACGAGAATGTTTCTTTCTCTACGGTTTTCTTTTGTGTAAGGAATGTTTAGCATCTTTCATAAGATTAGGGAAATCTAACTGATTTTCAAGCGAAAATATGATACACTAATGCAGTAGGAGTTGGAGATTATGAAAAAGAAAGCTAATATAAAAACAAATGCCATTCGTATGGTAGAACGTCAAAAAGTTCAGTATCAAATTTTTGAATATGAATGGGACGAAGAACATTTGGATGCCGTTCATGTGAGTGAACAAATGGGCATTTCAGTGGATCAAGTTTATAAAACAATTGTATTACATGGGGACAAAACGGGTTATTTAGTAGCTTGTGTCGCAGCTGACCATGAATTGAATTTGAAGGCATTAGCAAAAGCTTCTAAAAATAAAAAAGTAGAACTAATCCCAGTATCTCAATTAGAAAGTTTGACAGGATATATTCGAGGAGGATGTTCACCTGTCGGAATGAAGAAAAGTTTTCCAACTTATATTGACTTACGTGCTAAAGAACAAGAGACGATTCGAGTTTCAGCAGGTAAGAGAGGAATACAAATGGAATTAACACCAGAAGATTTACAAAAATTAACTAGAGCAGAATGGTTTGATAATCTAGAAAATTAACCGAAGAAAGGAATTTGTATGAGCGAAGTAAAAGAAGAAACAACTGTAACAGAATTAAATGAAGTTTTAGAAGAAATCATCGCACCTCAAGAACAGGAAGTAGAACGTATCGTATTTTGGGTAGACGAAACTCATGTGAAAATTAAAGAAGTCCATTATGAAATTGTTGAAGATTACCGTGAAGGTTTTGAATTAGATGCCTTTAATGCCCGTTATCAAGATATTTTTGATAAGTATGAATACATTGTTGGTGATTGGGGACATGAAAAATTACGTCTAAAAGGATTTTATGAATCAAAAAATCGACTAGCTACTCCGGATAAGGATATTGCTTGTTTACAAGAATATTTATACGAATTTTGTAATTTTGGATGTCGTTATTTTGTACTGAAGAGAGATCCAAATGTAAAACCAGTTGCGGTAGAAGAAGAAGGAATACCAAAACGTCAAAAAAATAAACAACAAAAACGAAATACGAAGCGTTTTAACAATGAACGAGTAGAAGAAAAAACGTTTAAAGGTAATACACAAAAAAATAATCGTTTTAATCCTAAAAAACGACCATTTGAAGTGAAAGAATCACCTAAGCAAGATTTTGGTTTGAAAGAAATGACACATAAAGAAAGTTTGCATATGGATACGCAATCTTCTCAACAACCAGTGAAATCTAAACGTCAAGGACGTAATTTTTCAATGAAAGAAGTGGATCAAACAAAATTTCAAAAAAATGCAGCGATGAAACAAAAAAATAATCATCCTAATAAGAGATTTGATATTCGAGAAAAACCACAAAAAAGAGGGAATTAGCATGTATAAAGCATATTTTATTGATTTAGATGGAACAATGTACAAAGGAAAAGAACGTATTCCTACAGCAGAAGAGTTTATTCGTCGCTTACAAGCAGCCAATATTCCATTTTTATTTGTTACGAATAATGCTACCAAAACTCCACAACAAGTTGCTGATAACTTGAGAGAAAATTATGGAGTAGAAGTGACTAAAAATGAAGTGTATACAAGTGGAGTCGCTGCCATGGACTTTTTAGACAGTCATAACTTTGGCAAAAAATTAATGATTGTCGGAGAAGAAGCGCTAAAAACTCAAGCAGTAGAAAGAGGATATGAACTTGTAGTGGACAACCCAGATGTTGTTTTACAATCGCTAAATCGTGAAACAACTTATGCTGAATTAGAAGCTGCAACTTTAGCCATTCGTGCGGGGGCAAAATTTGTTGTAACAAATATCGACTCTAATCTTCCAAGTGAAAAAGGATTTATTCCAGGATCAGGTTCTATTACAGCATTTTTAAAAATGTCTACCCAACAAGAGCCAATTGTGATGGGAAAACCAAGCAGTATTATTATGGAATCAGCTTTGAACTATTTAAATCAACAATATCCAGAGAAACATTTTACTAAAGAAGATATTGCAATGGTGGGCGATAACTACCAAACAGATATTCAAGCTGGGATTCAGTATGGAATGGATACTTTAATGGTATTAACAGGATTCTCTACAAGAGAAGATTTAGAAGGAGTAGCACAGCCTACGCATCTAGTGAATCATTTAAGTGAGTGGAAGGTATAAGAATGTCTACAACCATAAAAAGATGGAGTTTTTCGATTGTCTTAACAGTGTTCTTATTGAGTACAGCAATTACCTTTGTCATCTTTTTTGAGCCATTGTTTCGAGGTGTCATTTTATTATTTGGCTTAGAACAGCATAGTGGAATTTCTACAGCAACATTAATGGAAAATTATCATGTCTTAATTTCTTATTTAACGAGACCATGGATTAAGGAATTAGTGATGCCAGATTTTCCGAGTTCTCCTCAAGGATTATTTCATTTTGAAGAAGTAAAACGGTTATTTATGATTAATTTTGTCATTGCAGTGATTTCTACGATTGTTTCACTTGTTTTGATAAGAAGGTTTAAAAAAGAAAGAAAATTATTCCTATTACTCACTCCATTAAAAGGAATATTATATGCTACACTGTTATTTGTTGTCTGTTTAGTAAGTTTTTTTGATGTTATTTTTGTAAAATTCCACGAATTATTTTTCCATAATTCAGCATGGATATTTGATCCACGATTAGATCCCATTATCGAAGTATTGCCAGAAGAATTTTTTATGATTTGTTTTTTAATCGTATTTCTATGGCTTGTCTTTGGAATTATGGGGATTAGGAGATGGATTCGAAAGCAAGAACAGATGTAAATATGTTAAGCACTTAGTTCAAAGAAGCTAGGTGCTTTTTGTATGAAATTTGACATAAAAAATGCAAGTTAACACTTGTTTGAAAGCGGTTAACGTTTTATAATAAAGTAAAAGAAAGAGGTAGAATCATTGAATATTAGAATAAAAGGTAGGTGTGTACAAATGAAAATTTATTCAACTGGAATTTTGTCATTTTTGGCTACCGTTGTTGCGCTTCTGGCAAATACACAATTAAGACAGAATTTCGATATGGAATATCCTATTTTATTTATAAGTGGACAAGTATTATTTTGGAGTTGTTTTTTAGTTCTTACAATATATATTTTTAAGAACTGGGGTAACGATTCTTCCAATTCTAAATGGAATTTATTTTGTTCAGTTATCATATGTATATGTATCTATTGTATTGCCTATACTAAATTAGATTATGCTTTTCTAATCATTCTCATTGTGGGAATAACTCATATCTATTTTATTCGAAAAAAATTGATTCAATATAGAACCTGAAAAATCCAAAATAACTAAGTAGCAATTTGTTACTTAGTTATTTTTTATGAATTTTATTTGTTAAATACACTTTTCTCATACTCAAAAAAATTAAAACATGGTATGATAACGAGGAAGAGAATAGAAAACCGAGGAGAAAATATGAAAATATCAGTAGTGATTCCTTTTTATAATGAGGAAAGAATGATTGAAAAAATGTACAGTGAATTAGTTCATGTATTGAATCAACAAACAAAAGAAGAATTTGAAATTATTTTAATTGATGATGGAAGTAAAGATAAAACTTTTGAAAAAATAGTAGAAATTGCCAAAAACGACAAGAGAGTTCGTTATTTGAGTTTTAGCCGTAATTTTGGGAAAGAAGCTGCAACAATTGCCGGATTACAATATGCAACGGGTGAAGCAGTGATATTGATGGATGGAGATTTACAACATCCGCCTGCACTTGTTCCTCAAATGATTGAAGCTTACCGTGAAGGCTATGATGTCGTCAGCGGTCGTAGAACAAGAACAGGTGAAAGCCAATTTCGTACCTTTCTAGCGAATCGTTTTTATAAATTAGCGAACCGACTAATGGATACACGTTTAACAGATGGAATTTCTGAGTTTCGCTTATTTAGTCGAAAAGCTGTACGAGCGATTTTATCATTGAATGAATATAATCGTTTTTCAAAAGGACTTTTCTCATGGATTGGTTTCAAGGAAAAAGTAATTGAATATGAAAATCATGTACGTGAAATTGGAGAAACGAAATATTCCTTGAAATTTTCATGGAATTATGCCATTCAAGGGATTTTATCGTTTAATGATAAACCATTACGTGCGTGTATTAATTTAGGACTAGGCTGTTTATTATTATCTGTGCTATATATCGTATGGATGTTTATTAAATATATGATTGATCCAAGTTCTTTAGTAAGTGGTTATTTTACAACGATTTTTGCAGTTGTCTTACTAGGGGGAATTCAGTTAATCTCGATTGGAGTATTAGGAGAATATATCGGGAAAATTTATTATGAAGTGAAAAAACGTCCTCACTATTTAGTGGATAAAACGAATTTTGAGGAGGAGAAAGATGAGTAAAAAGAAAGTTGTTTACTTAGCAAGCTTCTTCCTACCAATTAGTATTATGCTTGTTTCGTGGATCATTAATGGATTTTTCCCATTTGGTGCAAAATCATTGATGGCAGTAGATTTTAATGCGCAATATATTGGTTTATATGCTTATTTGAAACATTTCTTTTTAAATGGCGATTGGAATAGCTTTTTCTATTCCTTTTCAAAATCCATTGGCGGAGGAATGCTTGGAATTTGGGGATTTAATTTAATTAGTCCATTTAATCTATTGTATTTCTTCTTTTCAGAACAAAATTTTCAATGGGCAGTTATGTTAACTATTGGTCTTCGCTATGGAGTGATGGGACTTACTTGGACACATTTTTTTGTGAAGAGATATAATGGGTTAGAAAAAAATCCAGCATTTCTTCCTATATTTGGAAGTTTGTATGCTTTGAATGGTTTTAATGTCAGTTATCAAATGAATCCTATTTTTTATGATGGCATGATTATGTTGCCACTTGTATTAATGGGTGTAGAAGAAGTGTTGGATAGAACAGGTGCTAAACGGTATGTTCTATTGTTAGCTTTAGCGTTATTACTGCATTTTTACATGGGATATATGATTTGTATTTTTGTAGTCATCTATGCCTTATTTTACTTATTGAAATCAAAAGATAGAACGTTTAAACAAGGATTTCTTCAATTGCTTCAACTAGGATTTTATTCGATTTTAGCTGTTGGATTAGTAGCATTTATTCTTGTTCCGATTTTGATGAGTTTAGTTTCAACTAAGGGTGGACTTGAAAGTAAGTTATTATTTGAATGGAAATTACAAATTGACCCTTTAGATATTTTTTCTAAATTATTTTTAGGAGCATTTGATAATTCTTCATGGCCAGCAGGTCCAAATTTACCAAATATTTATGTGGGTTCACTTGGAATAATGGGGACGATTTATTATTTTATCAGTCCTACAATTCAACGCAGAGAGAAAGTAGCTTCACTTGGTGTTTTAGCTATTTTTATTCTATCTTGTGTCCATGAATTTACGAGTAAATTATGGCATATGGGACAAAATCCGGCAGGATTCTTCTATCGATTCTCTTGGATTATGGCGTTTTTCTTAGTCTATTTAGCATATTTAGCATTAAGAGAAGTTGACCAATTACATTGGAAACCGTCCATTGTTATTGCAGGAGGGACATTAGTACTGTTTGCTATCGTAATGACGAGACAGTATTCCTTCTTAATTGTTCCACAAAAAATTGCGACTGTGGCATTAATTTTTGTAATGTTATCGATTTTAGTATGGCCTCAAATCAATAAAAGATGGGCCTTTTTAGCAGCAGTCACAGCGATTGAATTAATGATGAATGCAACGATTGTTCAATCGAGAGTAGGATATACGGATGCGTATAAATATCAAGATGCAGTCAAACAATTACAAACAGCAGTAGCACCTATTCGACCAAATGATAAGGAATTTTATCGTATTCAAGGAAGCTTCCATTTAAGTAAAAATGATCCTTTTATGGCAGACTATCCAGGAATGTCTGTATTTAGTTCTAATCTTGAAAATGCCACAAGAGATTTATTTGAACAATTAGGCAATACCGGCATTAATGCGACCACTTATTATTATGGAACACCATTAAGTGATGCCATTTTTAGTTTGAAATATTGGATGACACCCAAGCCCGTCTACACGAAAGATTATCCAGATACAAGTAAAATGTATGTATTTGGAAACTATGCAACTCGTTTAGATATTACAGAAAACACGCCAGTTGTTTACGAAGAAGAGCGTACAGAAGTATTTCAAATTCCACAAACACTTCCGATAGCATTCGGAGTGAATGAAAAATTAGCTTCACTAGAATTAAAAATGAATCAACCTATTCAAACATACAATAAAATTACAATGGCACAATTAGGAGAACAAGAGAAATATTTGGAAATGTTAGCAGCAAATGACATTACAACGGATAATTTTCAAGCAACCGATCGAACAGAAACATATCGTAGAATGGATTCAAGTAAACCAGCTAGTATCACCTATCATTTAACGCCACTAACAAATGAAGAATATTGGGTTACGTTACCAACACGTTTTTCAAGAACGGATACAAATCTTATTCGAATTTTTCTGAATGGAGAAGAATATCATTTCTTAAATAATTATCAAGCGACTCAATTCGTCAATATTGCTTCGCAATCAATGGATAAGCCAATTGAATTTAAAATCGAAGTGAATACGGACGAAGATTACTCCTTTAGTGGCGTTCGATTAGTCAAATCAAATCGCTCTGTTTCCAATCGTTTTATTCAGGAACGTCAAATTCAAGCATTGAAACTGACTCATTGGGATAATTCCCATATTCAAGGTACTGTTACAATTACAGATGATAGTAGTGTCATGTTCACTTCAATTCCATACGATAAAGGTTGGATTGTAAAAGTCGATGGAAAAGTCGTTGAAACAAGAAAAATTTGGAATAGTTTACTAGGTTTTGCGATTACGAATGGGGAACACACCATTGAATTAAGCTTCATTCCAGAAGGATGGTTTGCAGGAGTTGGGATTTCTATCGTATCATTTATTGTATTCCTCGGTTTGATTTACAAGAAGTGGATTTAATGTTTAGATAAGACTTTAATATATGTAGCAAAGGACGCCAGCAGCTTCGCATTGCGAAGCTGCTGGCGTCCTTTGCAAGTTACAAAATGTTTTTTTTAATATTTATTTATGGTTCTTAAAAAATTCTTTGAGGTTGTTTAGGCTGATATCGCTACTGTTTGATAAAGTTTCTTGTAATTGACCGTCTTTAAAAACTAATAAAGTAGGAATAGAATCAATATGATATTGTTTTGCAAACTTCGCTAATTCATCTGTCTTATTTTCCGTATCAATATAATAAATTGTAGCATTAATACTTCTTGCAGCCTTTCTTAATTTTGGAGCAAATTCCCTACAATAAGGACAAGTTTCACGTCCAACATAAACAAAACGAAGCTGTCTCTTTTGAGTATCCATTTCATTCTGAATAGTCGAATTGTCTAGTTGGACAAAATGACGTGTGGCTTGTACATACTCACTGGAACGATAAACTAAAGTGTTGTCATTTGAAACAAGAATACGATGATTAACGAAACATAACATTATAATAACACCAATATAGGATGCGATTAATTTTTTTCGTGGGCTCCAAGTTTTAAAGAAATGATCTTTTAGGAATAGAAAATAATATCCAGATGCTACAAGAAATTGTAAAAAAATCCATAGTAGTGAAAATTCACTAACGAAATAATTAAATATCATATAAGCTAAAAGAATAATTAAGAATATACAATCACCTTTTGTTAAATATTTTACTTTAGACATTACACCCACACCCTTTACTAATTTATGATTAAAGTATAGCACTATTTTCAAAAAATGAAAGTGGTTCCTTCGATTTTGCGAAAATGTTATTAAACGAAAAATAGTTTAGCAACGAGAAAAAAATATTAAAGAAAAAAATTTTGTACTAGCAGTAATAAAATCTGATTTATCAGATTTTATTAGAGGAAAATTTGAGACCAAGGCTCAAATTTTAGCAAGGGGCTACTGGCGTCCTTTGCAAGCTACAAAATCTTTTTTCTTTAATATTTAGTTATAGGCGGTTAAAAATTGTTTGTTCGATAGATTCGCTTGTTCGGTAAATCCAAGCGTTATTTTTTAAAATAAATAATGGTGGAACGATTAAAAGAGCAATAAGGCAGAAACCTATAAAAGCTTTTGTTACTTTAGAAAACTTTTTACTTATAGATGATTTACAACATAAATAATAAATCCCTGTTGCTACGAAAAATTCATAGAGAATCCACAGAAATGAATATCCAGTAAAATAAGACAATAGTAAATTGAAAACAAGAAGGATTGAAAACAATTTATCATCTTTCGTTAAAGACTTAATCTTACACATTAAAACAACTCCTTTATAATTTTATACGTTAATTATACTATAAATTTATTTTTTTGAAAGCGATTTTAATGAAAGATTTCAGAAAATTGTTTACTAACGATAAAAAATATGAAATCATACTTTTGTCCCATTGTCGTAGGATGAGAATATGCTATAATTTTCCTAAGAGAGTTGATAAAGGAGAAGTCTTATGAAGAAACATATGATTCAATCTATTAAGCTATTTTTATTTGTAGCAGTCAGTTCAAGAGTTTTTGTAAGAATGCATAGTTCTGCAGAAATGTTTCTATTTATTTTATTATGTTATGGAATATTTTTCTATGTGCTATTCCGCAAAGAAATGAATCCACCAAATTGGAAAACATGCTTACAGAAGGAAAAAGAATTAGAAGGACCATCAGAAAAACAACAAGAGATTTATAATAAGGCAGGTCTAACAGAAAGCGATGTAGCCTTTTTTAGAGAAAAAATGAATCGAGCAAAAACTCAAATTCAACAAATCGAAGCTTATACGAAACAAAATAATAAACTAGAAGCCATTGCGAATCGTTATCAAGTCGTGACCGTTTTAAAAGATTATTTCAAAGAAATTGTCCAACATCCCGAACGATTACATACCGTTGATAAGTTTTTAAATACGTACTTACCAGGTTTAGAAGAAATGATGGAAAAATATATTGAAATCGAACAACATATCTCTAAAACACAGGAAACTTACCAAATGTTGGATCAAACAATGGAATTCATAGATGACTGTTGTTTACAGATTGAAGCTGACTATCAAAAATTCCAAGCACAAGATTTTAATGATTTAAATTTAGAAAAGGAATATATTCAAAAGCAATCTCAAAAAGAAGAGTTTGAAGATTTTTAGGAGGAAATATACATGACAGAAAAACAAACAACAGTAGAAGATTTAA
Organism: uncultured Granulicatella sp.; assembly: GCA_963529535.1. Lineage (GTDB taxonomy): Bacteria > Bacillota > Bacilli > Lactobacillales > Aerococcaceae > Granulicatella. The sequence goes on from CAUSAK010000020.1 coordinate 12,467, forward strand.
TTCAAAATCCATTTGGAGAACAAGTGAGCGTAACACCATTATCAGAAGTGTCTCACGACTTTCCAGCAACACAAACGGAAGCTAGTCCCAAAAAATTAATCGATACATTGGATGAAAAACATCAAGAACAAGCTCGTGCATTAGCCAAACAAATTGATGAAAAAAATTTACAAGCGATTATTAGTTATGGGGCTGCAGCTCAAAAACAATTAGGAGAATTTTCTCACCAAATGCTTTCTCATGTACAAGCAAAAGATACTGGAGAAATTGGGGATATTTTAAATGACCTAATGGAGCGTTTAAATGAAACAGACCCAAATGATTTAGTAGCTGAAAACCAAGGCTTCTTCCAAAAATTCTTTGGAAAAATTAAGAAGAGTATTTATGAAATGCAAGCCAAATATCAAGAAGTAGGTTCCCAAGTCGATAAAATTGCGATTCGTTTAGACCATGAAAAAAATGGCTTATTAAATGATAATTTATCATTGGAACAATTATATCAACGCAATAAAGATTTCTTTGATGCTTTAAATATTTATATTGCAGCCGGAGAATTAAAATTAGCGGAATTACAAGAAACATTAATTCCGGAAGCTTTAGAAAAAGCACGTGTAACTGGAGACCAAATGGATGTACAAGTCGTAAATGACTTAGAACAATTTCTAGACCGCTTAGAAAAAAGAAATCATGATTTGAAATTAACGAGACAAATGACGATTCAACAAGCACCACAAATTCGTTTAATTCAAAATACGAACCAAGCATTAGCTGAAAAAATTCAATCATCAATTACAACAACCATTCCATTATGGAAAAATCAAATTGCGATTGCGATGACATTATTACGTCAAAAAGATGCTGTAACAGCACAAAGACAAGTGTCAGAAACAACGAATCAATTAATTCAAAAAAATTCAGAAATGTTGAAAATTTCTACAATTGAAACTGCTCGTGAAAATGAACGAGGCATTATTGATTTAGAAACATTACAAAAAACTCAAAAAGATTTAATTGAAACATTAGAAGAAACATTGAAGATTCAACAAGAAGGTAGAGCAAGAAGAAGAAAAGCGGAAATTGAATTAACGAATATGGAAGAAGATTTAAGACAAAAATTATTAGTGTTAAGTCATAAAGAAAAACAAATTCATCAAGATTAATAGCGTAAAACGTGTAGTAATTTTCTTATTTTCATAGGATTTATGATTCAGTAGTAAAGTTGTAATCTGCTTGTAATAAAATAAACTTGCGATTTTTTCAAACATTCTTTACAATAGTGTATATATATTTATTTTAATGAGGTGAGAAAATGCACGTTTGGATCGTAGTAGTAACATTATTAGGTTTATCAGTATTTTTCTTATTCATTTCATTGTTCTTAAAAGACAATCAATATGAAGATGAATTAGATGAATTAAGTGAGGGCTTATTAGAATTAAATAGAGAGGTGTATTCTTTAAAGAAAAAAATTCAAGAATTAGAAGGAACTCCTATTTATCGTGCCCCACTTGAGCAAACTCAATCCGTTGAACCAGAGTTTACTTTTGCGCATCAACCATTTGTTGAGCCAGAACCAATGTTTACTTCAAGATTTGAAGAAAAAGAAGAAGTTCAACCTGTATTTGAACCACAACCAGTGGTTTCAGAACCAATTGTATCACAATCAGAGCAGGAAGAAGAGTTACATAGTATTACTCGTAAACATATTTTGACATTGTTTAGCCATGGTGGGTCTTATGAAGAAATAGCAGAACAATTAAATGTTCCAGTTTCAACTGTTCAATTAGTGATTGATAGTTATTTTGAATCGGATAATCATTAAGGAGGGATATTATGAGTAAAACAAAATTTCGCTCTTTAGGTGTAGGATTTCTGTTATCGGCTATTTTTTTAGCGTTAGCTACTGTGGCGTGGCCATTTGTTCCAGATTCATGGAAGAGTCAATTAGACAGCGTTCATTTACCAATAGTAACAGATACTGTTAAAACGACTGAAGAAACAACAGCAGTTACAACGAAAGATACACAAACAACTGAGGCAACTACAAAGACAAGTACCAAAGTAGCTGACAAACCTGTAACGATTACAGTTGAAAGCGGAGAAGTTTCAAGTGATGTTGCTCGTAAATTAAAAGAAGCAGGAGTTATTACTGATTCGAAAGCTTTTGTAGATTATTTACTAGAAAATAATATAGCTGACAACATTTTAGCAGGAACATTTGAAATTAAACCAAATAGTAGTTTTGAAGATATTGCTCGAATTATTGGGGCAATTCGTTAATAAAAATAAATCATTAAAAAGAGGTAGACATTCATACAGTGTCTACCTCTTCTTTTTAGTATGTAGATTTTTTCATCCACAAGAGATAATTGAATAATACAAAAATCAAAATCGTAATACATATGTATGTTTCAATCGAAACGAGTAGTTTTAAAAATGGGATTTGAAGAATTCCTTGTGCCATTTTTAGAGATGTTGCTGTAACAATTGTTGGGAAAGTTAAAGCAGAAAAAGCTGGTTGAAACCCATGTTTTAAAATACGAGGGAATCGGCTTAAAACAAAAAAGAAAAATGATTGAGACGCAATTATCATTATGATGAATAACCACATTGGTAATTGATTTCCAAAAACACGTACTAATGATGCAAGTAGAAGAGAAAATGGTGCGCAATAAATGCCTTCTTGACCCAATAATTCAATCGGAAGAGGGTGCTTTTTCAAATCTAGGTAAATACGTGGATATAAATAAATTGTCAATAGAAATCCAAACAGAATCGTTGCGTATCCAATTTCAATAATGCCTACAACAGTTTGCGTAAGAGCAGCAACCGCTATTCCTACATATAACACAGTCCAACTAGGAGTTGCGTATATTTTTTGTTTAGAGCGGAATAGTAAAATTGAAAAATAACTAATCAAACAAACATCTAGTAGGAATGAAAACCACCAAATGATTTGTGCCAAAAAAGGAAAATTAGGAAGTAAACGAAGCAGATAAGTTGATAAAATCATTCCTGCCATAGGAAAAGTAGCCATCCCTGATAATAGTGGAGGTTTCTTTAATTCTTGTTTTGCTTCTCTCCATTCTATAAGATGTAATATTAAAAAGTAAATCCATAATCCCAATCCTAGAAAACTAAATAAATGAGATAATTCTGGCAATGTATCTACGATAAGATTTCCAGCTCCTGCTAAACCAAGTAGACAACCGGAAAATGCTAAAGGTAACTTTTTCATGAAAATCCTCCAATAATGCTTTTGATAAGAAGTATACCACAAAATAGAGATAAGGAAAATTTTATAGAATTTTACAAAGATAAAATAACTAAATTGAATTAGGGTAGAGAAGCTTTTTAAATAATTTTAAAATCTTATGGATTTATGACAAAACCTTTTCTAAATTATGCTATAATGGAGCAGTGAATATGAAAAGATGGATGTGAATACATGATTAACAAAAGAAAAAATCGTCCCTTAAAGAAAAAATCACATATTCCATTTCGATTAAATTTATTATTTTTTATCGTGTTTTTTTCATTTATGGCATTAATCGGGCGATTAGCGTATGTTCAATTAATAAAAGGAGATGATTTCGTTGCCTTAGTGAAACGTACAGAAACTTCTACTGCAAAAAAAGCAGTTCCAAGAGGTTCTATTTATGATAGTAAAGGAAAAGTTTTGGTTGGAAACAAACCAAAATTAGCAATCAATTTTACACGTTCTTCGGATGCCACAGCTACAAGTATGTTGGAAATTGCTAAAAAATTAACGGAATTTATTACGGTGGATACGAGTAAACTACGAGATCGAGATTTAAAAGACTACTGGTTTGCGACTCATCCAAATGAAGCTAGTAAATTATTAACTTCAGAAGAAAAAAAGAGAATTACTAAAGAAGGTTTATCCAATACTAAAACGTATGAAATGCAATTAGCACATATTACGGATGATTTGATTGATTATTCTGAAAGTGAAAGACAAGTGATAGCAATTTTTACGAAGATGAATAGTGCTTATGCCTTATCAACTGTTACGATTAAAAATGATTCTGTAACAGAACAAGAAGTTGCTCGTATTAGTGAACGTCTTGGAGAGTTAAAAGGGATTGACATTGATTCAGATTGGGATCGTGAATATCCAATGGGAGATATGTTGAAGACAATTCTAGGTTCTGTATCTTCTGAAACAACAGGTTTACCTTCTGATAGAGTGCGTTCTTTATTAACTCTAGGGTATTCATTAAATGATCGTGTAGGTACAAGTTATTTAGAAGAACAATATGAATCAGTTTTAAGTGGAACAAAAACAGTGGTTCAAAGCCAAACGAATAATCGTGGAGAAGTGGTTAACCACGAAGAACGTTATGGTGGAAAAGCTGGTTCCAATTTAGTGATGACAATCGATACGGATTTTCAAAAGAAATTGGAAGATATTGTTACTAAAGCTGTAGAAGGATTATCAGATGCCACTGCAGACAGAGTGTATGTTGTTGCAATGAATCCAAAATCCGGCGATGTTTTAGGAATTACTGGTAAAAAGAAAAAATATAATGAAAATTATCAAGTAACTGGAATTGAAGATGATGCCTTAGGTGCTATTAATGGAGCCTTTGGGATGGGATCTGCTGTAAAAGCAGCAACGGTTATTTCTGGTTATATGGATGGAGTTATTACAAGAGAAGATAATACGATTGTCGATGAACCAATTGAGTTTGAAGCTTCTGAGCCAAAAAGTTCGGTATTCAACCGTAATGGTAGTATTCCATTAACGGATTTAGATGCGATTGAGCGTTCTTCAAACGTTTATATGATTAAGTTAGCCATGAGAATGGGCGGACAATATGAATATAAAAAAGGCGGAAAATTAAATATCAATCTTAACGTATTTGATAAATTACGTGAGTATTATGCTCAATTTGGTTTAGGCGTTCGTACAGGTATTGATTTACCTAATGAAGGAAAAGGCTACAATGGAGGGACAGGAGCAGCCTTCTCTGCATTAGACTTTTCATTTGGACAGTTTGATTTATATACACCATTGCAGTTAGCGCAATATATGTCTACTGTTGCGAATGGTGGAACACGTATTGCACCACGTTTAGTAAAAGAAATTCATACAACTGGAAAAGATGGAGGAATTGGCGATTTAGAGACAGTTGTTCCAACAAAAATTATGAATTCTCTCCAAGTAGAAGCAGGATTAATTGATCATATTAAAGAGGGATTATATCGTGTAACACATGGAGCAAACGGAACTTCAGCTTATACGTTTAGAAATTATACGCCTTCTGTTTCTGGTAAAACAGGTACAGTAGAAGCGTTCTACGGTGGACCATTACCACAATTTAAACAAAAGGAAGTAGAGAACTCTACATTTGCTTCTTATGCTCCTTCTGATAATCCTGAAATTGTTGTATCAGTAGTTGCACCATATTTTTCAAATGGAATTCCTGGAGACTTTGCAGCTGGAATTACAAAACAAGTGTATGATGCATACTTCCACCAAGAAAGTTCAACTTCATCAACAAATTCTACAACTGCTAATGGACAAACAAATACTCAAGCAGGAAATCGTCCAGCACAACAAGCAGCGAATGCACAAGTACAACAAAATACTCAAGCAGCAACAGTAAGACAACAACAAAATGCTACTGTACCGGTAGCTCCAGTAAGAAGACAAGGACAATAATGGTAAAAAAGGACTTTTGAATTTTCAAAAGCCTTTTTTTATTGCTAAATTAAATAGACAAGATATAATAGTATTAAGGAGGCTTATTTATGAATGATTTTACAGAAGTAACCGTACAAAAAGAAGTGAAATACCAAGGTGGTATTTTTAAAGTTGAACACCATGTAGTATCTCTTCCAAATGGTAAACAATCAACGAGAGATATTGTTTTACATAATGGAGCAGTAGCCGTACTTGTTGTTCATGAAGGAAAGATTTTATTAGTTCGTCAATATCGTAAAGCCATTGAAGCTCATACATTAGAAATTCCAGCCGGTAAATTAGACCACGATGGAGAAAGCCCATTAGAAGCAGCGAAAAGAGAGCTTGAAGAAGAAGCGCAATTAAGTGCAGATGAATGGAAAAAAGTAGTTGAATTAGTACCAACTCCTGGATATTGTACAGAAAAAATTCATCTCTATGTTGCTAGAGGAATTCATCATTTAAGTGATGCTGCACCATTAGACGAAGATGAATTTGTTTCTATTGAATGGATTCCAGTGGAAGAAGTGATTCAGAAAATTCATAATGGAGAAATCACAGATGCTAAAACCATTATTGCTGTTCAATATGCAGCATTGCATCAATAGGAGAAAATATGCCGAAAGAACCATTATTAACTAGAAAAGCATTAAGAGAACAGATTGTAAGGCAAAGAAATACTCAAGAGCAGGAAGAATATGAATTAGACGAATCTCCACTTTCTAAAAAGTCATTATTAGAACGATATAATCGATTTTTAATAATATGGATGATTGCGATGATTGTACTAATTCTTGTAACAATTGGTGTTCAAATTTTCTTGTGATATTTCTTCTGGGTTGAAACATGAATTAGGGGTAGACAATTAAGTAGAGCTTTGATAAAATAACACATATATTTAAAGACATTGATGGAAAAGGGTTATAGAAATTTTCATTATTAGGGAGAAAGGTCAGCGACTGAAAGCCTTTCATGAAAATCTACAACTTTTCACTTCCGAAGTCGCCATTGGGATTCGACAGATGAATAATGGATCGGTTCGTTACCGTTAATAACGCCGAGTGCCTGCAATGCAGGAATGAGGGTGGTACCGCGATAAAGTTCGTCCCTTACAATTTTTAGGAATTGTAAGGGACTTTTTGTTTATTAAAATGATTTATAGGAGGAAATAAAATGAATTTAGCAGAAATGAAACAACAATTTGATGCGATTCGTCAAGATGTATTAGCTGCATTAGAAACAGTTCAAACGTTAAAAGAAGTTGAACAAATTCGTGTGCAACAATTAGGAAAAAAAGGACCTATTACGGAAGTTCTAAAAAATATTAAAAATATCGTTCCAGAAGAACGTCCACAAGTAGGAGCTTTAGCAAACGAATTGCGTAGTGTGATTGAAGAAAAAATTGCTAGTATTAAAGCAGACTTAGAAGCAAAAGCATTAGTAGAATCTTTACGTAAAGAAACAATTGATGTGACAATGCCAGGTCGTCCAATGACTGTAGGTACAAAACACGTATTAAGTCACGTTAGTGATGAAGTAGAAGATTTCTTCATTGGATTAGGATACCAAGTAGTAGAAGGTCCAGAAGTAGAATCAGACCACTATAACTTTGAAATGATGAACTTACCAAAAGATCATCCTGCTCGTGATATGCAAGATACATTCTATATTACACCTGAGTATTTATTACGTACGCAAACATCACCAGTTCAAGCAAGAACGATGGAAAAACACGATTTTTCTAAAGGACCATTAAAAATGATTAGTCCAGGGCGTGTATTTAGACGTGATAATGATGATGCAACTCACTCACATCAATTTTATCAAATTGAAGGATTAGTAATTGATAAACATATTACAATGGCAGACTTAAAAGGGACATTAGCTGCATTTGCCAAAGAATTATTTGGTCAAGAACGTGAAGTTCGTTTACGTCCAAGTTACTTCCCATTTACAGAACCTTCTTTAGAAGTAGATATTAGCTGTTTCAAATGTGGTGGACAAGGTTGTTCGATTTGTAAAGGAACAGGTTGGATTGAAATTTTAGGTTCAGGGATGGTTCATCCAAACGTATTAGAAGCTGCTGGAGTGGATTCAAGCGTTTATGGTGGATTTGCCTTTGGATTAGGACAAGACCGTATTGCAATGTTGAAATATGGAATCGAAGATATTCGTTCACTTTATACGAATGATGTTCGTTTCTTAAATCAATTCACGAAGTAAGGAGAAGAGAATATGAAATTATCGTATGAATGGTTAAATGAATATTTAGATTTAAGTTCAATTACTCCTCAAGAATTAGGAGAAAAAATGTCACGTACTGGGATTGAAGTAGATAGTGTATCCGTTCCAGGAGAAGGACTAAGTGGATTAGTTGTAGGTCGTGCATTAGAAGTGGTAGATCATCCAGATTCAGATCATTTACATGTCGTAACTGTAGATGTTGCTGGGGAAGAATCTTTACAAATCGTCTGTGGCGCACCAAATATTGCTAAAGGACAAAAAATTATTGTAGCGACTCATGGAGCACGTATTGCTGGTGATCATAAAATTAAACGTGGAAAATTAAGAGGAGTAGAGTCTCAAGGGATGATTTGTTCACTTCAAGAATTAGGGCTTCCTTCTTCATTAGTACCAAAAGAATATGAACAAGGTATTTACGTATTTGAAGATGATACCATTGAAGTTGGAATGGATGCTGTTAAAGCTTTAGCATTAGATAGTGCGATTGTGGAATTAGACATTACAGCGAACCGTGCAGATGCTTTAAGTATGAGAGGTTCTGTTCATGAAATTGGTGCCATTTATAATTTAGAAAATACATTAACACCAGACGAATTTTTAGAAGGGGATTCATCTTCATTAGATCCATGGATGACAGTATCGGTTGAAGATGAAGAAGATGCTCCAGCTTATCATTTACAAATTATTAAAAATGTTACCGTAAAACCAAGTCCTCAATGGATGCAAAATCGATTGATTGCAGCAGGTGTTCGTCCAATTAATAATATCGTAGACGTTACAAACTATGTTTTAATGGAATATGGACAACCGCTACATGCCTTCGACTATGATCGTTTAAATTCTAAACAAATTCATGTTCGTCGTGCAAAAGATGGTGAAACATTAGTAACATTAGATGGTGTTGAACGTACATTAAGTAATGAAATTGTTATTACAGATGGAGAAAAACCAGTTGCCTTAGCCGGTGTAATGGGTGGATTAGATTCAGAAATTATTGAAACTACAACGACTGTTGCATTAGAATCAGCATTATTTGAGCCAAAAGCGATTCGTTTAGCTTCTCAAAAACATAATTTAAGAAGTGAATCAAGTAGCCGTTTTGAAAAAGGAATTAATAAAGCGACTATTTTACAAGCTGGTAAGAGAGCTGCAGCATTAATTGCTGAATTAGGAGATGGTGAAGTAGTCGAAGGAGTAGCTTCTACTCAATCACTAACATTAGATTTACCAGATGTTTCTATTTCACTAGAACGATTAAATCATGTTTTAGGAACTAGTCTTACAACCCAAGAAGTATTACAAGTATTTAAACAATTAGCCTATCCTACAAAAGAAGAAGAAGGAGTATTCCATGTTACAGTTCCTGCTTGGAGATTTGATATTTCAATTGAAGCAGATTTAGTGGAAGAAGTAGGACGTATTTATGGATATGATAACATTCCTTCAACATTACCAACGACTGCAAGTACACAAGGTGGATTAAATGACAAACAACGTTTCGTTCGTTGGACTCGTCAATTTATGCAAGGAGCAGGCTTATCGCAAGCTTATTCTTATGCGTTAACTACTCCCGAAAAATCTCATTGGTTTACAGTAGAAGAAAGACCAAGTATTCGTTTAGACTTACCAATGAGTGAAGAGAGAAGTGAATTAAGACAATCTATGTTACCAAGTTTATTGGAAGCATTACAATATAATGTCGCTCGTTCACAACAAAATGTTCGTTTATTTGAAGTAGGGAAAGTATTCTCGATTGGTAAAAATGGTTCTGAAGATTTCCAAGAAAGAGAAGTGATTGGAGCAGCCGTAACGGGAGAATGGGGGCATGCTTCATGGCAATCACCAGCTCAACCTGTTGATTTCTTTGCATTAAAAGGAGTATTAGAAGCTTATTTTGTAGAATTGAACTGTAGTAATCGTATTCGTTTTGTTGCAACAGATGCGATTCAACAATTACATCCAGGTCAAACAGCTTATATTTATTTAGGTGAAGAATTAGTTGGTTTTATTGGGAAAATTCATCCAGTGATTCAAAAGGAATTAGATTTATTTGATACATTTGTATTTGAATTATTAGTGGAACCTTTATTAGCAGAAGGATTACAAGAACGTGTGATTCAATCTGTACCAAAATTCCCATCTATGACACGTGATATTGCGTTATTAGTTCCTGTAACAATGGCGCATGCAACATTAGAAGCAGTCATTAAAGAACAGGCTGGTCAATATGTACAATCGATTACTTTATTTGATGTGTATAAAGGGGAACGTGTACAAGAAGGATACCAATCATTAGCTTATTCTATTCGTTTCTTAAATAAAGAAGCTACTTTACAAGAAGAAGAAATTAAACAAGCAATGGATCGTATCCAAACAGCATTAGTTGCGTTGGATGATGTAACTATTCGATAAGGCGCTATGGAATAAAAGAACTTTTCTTGAATAGCAAGGACGCCAGTAGCCTCGCTCTGCGAGTCTCATGGCTAAAATTCAAGCCTAGGTCTCGAATTTTCCTAAACAAAAGAATCCAGCTAAAACTGGATTCTTTTGTTTGTTATTAAGAAAAGTTCTTTTGATTCGTATCTATTCATGCGGTATGTCGATGGTTTCGTTTCTTTCCCATAGTGGAATACTACACATTACAACTAAGAAAATAAAGGAGGATTGAATCCAAAATAGTGCCAAGTCAAAAATACCATGAACTGCAACAACAACTAAAAATGAAACATATAATCCAACAATTGGACGTTTTTGAGGTTGACGACTCATTTCGATTAAACTACGAACAGGCTTGATACTAGCAATTGCTAATAAGAAAGTACCAATATATCCATAACTTAAAATTGTATCAATATAAATACTATGCGCATGTTCATGATAAAGAGCACCAATTCGTTGATAGCTATGCATATATGTTAATGGTCCTTCGCCAAAAAATGGATTTTGTTTGAAAAGAGTAAATCCTGCATTCCAAATAGAAATACGTTCATCCATGGACGAATCTAATGTTCCCATACGAACACCAATATCATTTGAAAATAGGAAAAATAGTCCAATAATAAAGACACCAACACTTAACCAAAAGGCACGTGAACTTTTAATCGTTGTAAATAAATAGATGATAGCTCCACAAATGATAGCAGGGAAAGCCGTTCTATTTTGAGTAAAGTTCAAACCAAACAAATTAATAAAGCAAGCGATAATACAAATGAGTTTCCATTTCCAATTTTTTGTAGTTGTGAAAAGATAAAAGCCAATCATAATACAGAAACAACAAATGATTCCATAATAATTTGGATTAAAGAAAGTTACTTCTGCACGATTTTGATGCCATACTTGCATATTCGGTGCTAAAAATGAATAGTTAAATTTATGAACAATTTCAAAATGTTCTAAAAAAGCAAATAGTGAAGCAAAAATACTTCCTAATAAAATGGTCTGCAAAACAATATGGAAAAAATCAGCATTAATTCGTTTCTGGTAATATACAAAGAAAATTGTAAACCATAGAAACAAAATAGAAGCAGCTATTCCAAGTATATTACCACTGACTACTGAGATAATCGTACTATAAGCAATAAACGTTAATAACACTGGATAATTCAGTAGTTGTCTTAAAATATGTTTCATTTTTCCTGTAAAAACTAATAGGATAAAATAAAACAAGAACAATGATAAAAACAAGTAAAATGGTAAGAAAATGCTGACAATCATTAAATAAAGTGCCAAATCTTGGTTTGGGAATCGCTTGATTTTATCAAGGATATATATTAGTTTCATAATAATTCCTTTCTTAAAATGAGAATGTTCTCATATGAATGGTATGATATCTGACTTATTTTACCATTTTTCATTGAAATGTGGAAGATTTTTAAGCAGATTATAAGGTTTCTCATAAAAACAATATCCTTGTAAGCAATGTACAAGACAAAAAATGACAAATGATGATATGATGGCTGTAAATTAAGTCATTAGATATTTTAAATAAAGATGAAAGAAGGAAAGAACATGAGAGAATACGATATTATTGCAATCGGTGGAGGAAGTGGCGGTAGTGCAACGATGAATCGTGCAGCTATGCATGGAGCTAAAGCAGCTGTCATTGAGGGGAATATTATTGGGGGAACTTGTGTAAACGTTGGATGTGTTCCTAAAAAGGTCATGTGGTATGGTGCTCAAGTGTCAGAAACACTTAAAAATTATGCCGCAGATTATGGATATACAATTGGAGCAACTTCATTTGATTTTAAAACTTTAAGAAAAAATCGTGAAGCTTATATTGAACGTTCACGTCAAGCATTTTCAAACAACTTCAATCGAAATGGAGTAGACTATATTGAAGGGTATGCTCGTTTTGTGGATAAAAATACAGTAGAAGTTAATGGTGAACATATTCGTGCGAAACATATTGTGATAGCGACTGGTTCATATGCCTTTATTCCAAATGTTCCTGGTAGTGAACTTGGGGGTACTTCTGATGATGTATTTGCTTGGGAAGAATTACCAGAATCAGTATCGATTATTGGTGCAGGATATATTGCTGTTGAATTAGCAGGAGTATTGCATGCATTAGGAGTAAAAACGGATTTATTTGTCCGTAAAGGTGGTCCGTTAAGAGGATTTGATCAAGGTATTGTTGAAGTGTTAGTAGAGGAAATGAAGAAAAATGGTCAACCATTACATTCGTATAAAGTTCCTCAAAAATTAGAAAAATTAGATAATGGAGATATTCAAATTCACTTTGAAGATGGCACAACTCATACAAGTCAAAAGGTTATTTGGGCTGTTGGACGTAAAGCAAATGTTCACCAATTAAATTTAGAAGCAGCAGGAGTCGAACTTACAGAACGTGGGTTTATTCAAGTAGATGAGTATCAAAATACAACAACATCTGGCATTTATGCATTAGGAGATGTTTCTGGTGAAAAAGAATTAACACCTGTAGCGATTAAAGCAGGTAGAACATTGGCAGAACGTTTATTTAATGGTAAAACAGATGCGAAAATGGATTATGAATTAATTCCAACAGTTGTATTCTCGCATCCAGCAATTGGTTCGATTGGTTTAACACAAGAACAAGCGGAAGCAAAATATGGTGTTGAAAATATTAAAGTATATCAATCAACTTTTGCTGGAATGTATTCAGCGATTACAGTTCACCGTCAAATGACAAAATTAAAATTAATTACATTAGGTGAAGAAGAAAAAGTAATTGGTTTACACGGAATTGGTGGAGGCATTGATGAAATGATTCAAGGATTTGCAGTTGTGATTAAAATGGGTGCTACTAAAGCAGATTTTGATGCAACAGTAGCCATTCACCCAACAGCTTCTGAAGAATTTGTTACAATGAGATAATGAGAATTTGAAGGATACGTTTGTTTCGACAAAGGTATCCTTTTTTATCGAAAAGAATATTAGTTGAAGAATGAAGCTACAGAGTGTATGATAAATTGTCATAAGATTTTAGGAGGAAAAGAAGTGAAAAAATACAAATATTTAATTTTCGATTTAGATAATACAATTTTTGATTTTTGGGGAGCAGAAGATTATGCTTTATCTCATATTAGTCAAGAAGATGGATTAGAATGGACTCCAGAAGTTTTAGAAGTTTATCGTACAATGAATAAAGAATTATGGGAACAATATGAGCAAGGAGAGATTTCTCAAACTTATTTAAATGAAGAAAGATTTGTTCGCTGGTTTGCATATTATGGGATTCAAGTAGATGGAAGTGTTTGTGAGAAAAAATTCCGTCACTATTTAGCAGAAGCGAATACAATGATGCCAGATGCATTAGACATTATTCATGAATTGAAGAAAGACTTTGTCATGGTTGCAGCAACAAATGGAATTGAAGAAACTCAATTATTACGTTTGAAAACAGCTGGATTAGAGAATTTCTTTGAAAAATTATTTATTTCTGAAGTTGTGGGATATCGTAAGCCAAGTAAAGAATTTTTTGAAGCTGTAGTAGATCAAACAGAAGGAATGACGATTGAGAATGCCTTAATGATTGGAGATAGTTTTAAGGCGGATATTTATGGGGCAAGTCGTATTGGAATGGATACTTGTTGGTATATGGAAAATCCAGAGAAACCAACTGAGCCTGAGGAATTATTGTCAGTGGAGCCAACGTATCAGATTGGGCATTTATCGGAACTGAAAAATTTTATATATTAATGGATTTTGCATAGTAGCATAAGGACGCAAGCAGCCATCTGTGGTGTCTTATTGCTAAAAGTTGAGCCTAAGGTCTCAACTTTTCCTGTGATAAAAGCTGCAAAAGCAGATTTTATCACTTTTGCTACTATGAAAATCCTTGGTTTCGGTCATATATGTGGGGACGTTTAGGAAATTAATGGATTTTACATAGTAGCATGAGGACGCAAGCAGCCACCTGTCGGTGTCTCATTGCTAAAAGTTGAGCCTAGGGTCTCAACTTTTCCTGTGATAAAATCTGTAGTTGCAGTTTTTATCACTGTTGCTACTATGAAAATCCTTGGTTTCGGACATATGAGGGGACGTTTAGGATGTTATTGGATTTATCTATAGTAGCATAAGGACGCAAGCGCCCTACGGTCTCATTGTTACTAATATGAAAATCCTAGTGTTTCTTATCTGGTAGAATCATCAAAATAAAAGGGATAAAATCATGGTCCGTAGAACGTGATTTTATCCCTTTTCTATATTTAATGCGGCCGGCGGGACTTGAACCCGCACAGGTATACACCCACTGCCCCCTCAAGA
>CAUSAK010000021.1:0-26708 GCA_963529535.1 uncultured Granulicatella sp.
TTTGTGATATTGTTTTAGAGTATATACCGATAAATTAATTTCAAAGGGGGATATATGAACTATTTATTAAATAAAGAAGATTTTATTTTATATGAATCCAAGTATGTTTCGACTTATGAATTTGATGATGAAAATATTAATGTAACCATTTATAAAGACGATTTCACACAGGAAGAAATTGATTTTACTAACAAGCTAATTAATCTTTATGAGAAGAATTTACCTAAAATAGCTTTGGCTTGTGTAAATTCAGATACTTTTAAATATTGTTTTCCCGAAGAAACTGTAGAAAGTATTATCCCTAAACTTGGGAAGCCGATATTTAGAAGAATGAGAAATACAACATTATTAACATATACGGAGCATACTATTGACAATGATCATATTTTAGATATTGAATTTGAGGGCTTGTATGAAGATATTTTTGATGTAGGAATTGATGGCTAAAATTAACAAATAGTGTATTGGTGATAAATATTTTACTTAAAGAATATAATATTAAAAATATTGAAGCCTATATGAAAGTTAGGGGATAAAATGAAAAAATTTGATACAGAATACATTAGCAATAAAAAAGCGGATATAGAAGAAATTACAGAGATTATAAAAAATCTGTTTACAGAAAATAGTGAGGAGTGGATATCTATCATTGACACTTCTAAGAAAAATCCTAACTATATTCAAGTTCATTCAGATATAGGAATACTCGATGATTTAAAACCTGTAGTGAAGTTTATTAAGTCTAATTTAAATTATGAAGCAAATGCTATAGATGAATTAGATTTTTACATAATAGAATTTAGAAAATATGAACATAAAAAGAACTTTAAGCATTATCGAGCTTTCTTTGATAAATCAGAAACTATTATTTCTTATCTTGAAAAGTATTTAAACGATGAAGAAATTGATGCAGAAAAATGGAGAGATGTAACAAGTGAATTTACTGAATAAATAAAAATTGTAATGAGGTAGAATATGGAAAAAATAAAACATGAATTTTTTGGAGAATTAGATTTAGTAAATGGATTAGACGATGGTATGGGATTTAGTAACGATGTTGTTGTATTGTGGGAAGAAGAGGTAAATGGAATTAATACAACACTTTGGTATGGTAAACCAGCTAAAATCACAACAGAATTATTAGATAATTTTACGAAGTTTTTACAAAATTTTGATGAATATAATATAAAAGCTAGAAAAGTAATAAGAGAATATCTATTAGAAGATAATACATATATTACATTTCATAAAGAAGAATTAGAACTTGATTTACCAGAAGATGTAAATGAATTTGTACAATGTATGAAAGTTACGAATATTGGATTATGGACAGATGGAGAGAATGTAATGATTGTAGATTATATGATTTCTCCAGAAGAAAGTGATGAAATTTTAGCTGTTAAATTTGATGATAGTCTTGATATTATAGATATTTCTTGGGAAAGTTAAAATTTAAAATTAAAGGGTAACTATTAGAACATTTTGAAAATATCGTGAATTGTCAAGTCAAGTGCAACAAATGCTTTTCAATGGCTGAAAGATGATTGTAAGATGATCTTGTGGTATTATTTTGTATAGATATAACTATCTCTCCTATGCTTTGTTTTCGTCGACTTAAGTATATCAGATAGTTATGTTTTTTTGTTGCACTTCATTTTTCAATTCAGCATTTATAGAAGATATAGAAAACATGTATAAAGAAGCCTCTCGAGTATTGAAAAAAGGTGGACTGTTAATGGTCGGATTTATGAATCCATGGATATACATGTATGATGCTGATATTGTATGGGATAAACCTGATGAGGAATTACTTTTAAAGTTTTCAATCCCTTTTAATTCAAAAGAACTTGAACAAGAAGGCAAAATAACTATAAATCCAGAATATGGATATGAATTTAGCCATACCTTAGAAAGTCAGATTAGAGGACAACTTAAAAATGGTCTTGCTATGATCGATTTTTATGAATCATGTGATAAAAGAAATAGATTATCCCATTATGGTAATGACTATATAGCTACACTTTGTATGAAACTATAATATTACGGACTATACTTCGGGAGAATAGCCCAAAGGGTTAAAATCTAAAAATTCTGTTCGTATTATTGAATAAAATTATTTGAGAAACAGTAAATCAAAAGAGGTTTACTGTTTTTTGTTGGTCAAATTACAAAAAATCTTTAATAGATATAGATGAAAAAGTTAAGATATATAGAGTAGTTAATGGAATAACCAAAGTAACAGATATAGAGCAAGAATAAAGAGTTTTAACTTTTTGAAAGGAAAGTAAACTTGATATTTTTGGGAGAAATGATTACACTGTATGTAAAGTAAGCTTGTCATTTTATAGGAGGTGTTTTAGGGTGAAGAACAGGCTTGAGGAAATAAGGAAATTGAATGGAATAACGCAGGAAGAGTTAGCTTCTATTCTGGAGGTATCAAGACAGACGATAGGATCTTTAGAGAATGGAAGATACAATCCTTCGATTATCTTAGCTTTTAAAATATCTAAGTATTTTGGTTTAACCATCGAGGATATTTTTATTTATGAGGAGGGTGAAGATGATGAAAAAAAATAAAAATGTTATAAAAGAGTGGTTTCTTACATTTGTAGGAATTGGCTTAGTTGTAGTTGGATTCTTGTTACACAAGTATAGTTTAAGTACAGATAAAATGATAGTTACTATTCCTTATATATTTATAGGCGTTGGTTGTGGAATTTTTGGACATTTTATGGATAATTTAATCAAATATTTCTCTACTAAAAATCATAAAGAATTAGAGAGACAAATTCAAATTGATAAAAACGATGAAAGAAATATTTTAATTGCAGAGAAGTCTAAGGCTAAAGCCTATGATTTAATGATATACCTATTCGTTTCAATATTGATTATTTTATCTTTGATGGGTGTTGATAAATTAGCAATCATAATGATCGTGGCGATATATCTTTCGATACAAATATATGCTTTATACTGGCGTTCTAAATTTGAAAGTAAAATGTAATAATAGAGGAAATAAAAATTTACAATTAATTTTTAAACTATAATCATTGTAATTTCATTTGAATTAGGAATTTATGGTTATATGGTAACTGTACAAATAGGTATATCTGGAAATCCATCAAATACTTTCCCTAAAATTTTAGCTGTGGTTTCAGCAATATTATTATCCATTGGTGGGGGAGGATATTATTTTTCTGAGGAAAAAATAATTGATACTTTGGGTTATTGGCTTGTTAATATTAGATATAACATTAATTTTTAACAGGTAATCATATTTTAATAAAAAAATAGTAAATTAAAAAAGGTTTACTGTTTTTTGTTGGGCAAATTACAAATTTTACTATGATAGAATTTCTCCTAAATTCTATTGAAAGGTACGAAAACTAATAGTAAAATGAAAGCGTATAAAATATAAGTGTTAAAGGAGGTTTACTATGGTAAATTATATTTTAGGATTGGATATTGGGATTGGTTCAGTAGGGATTGGACTAATCGAAAAAGAAACGGGGAAGGTGATTCATGCAAGTTCTTTACTATTCCCTTCAGGAGACCCTGCAAATAATAGTGAAAGAAGAAAAAATCGTGGAGGAAGACGATTACCTAGAAGAAGAAAAATAAGAATTAAAAGTATTGAAAAATTATATGAGAATTATAAAATAGATCTTGATTTTAAAACTATTCCAATTAATTTAAATCCATATGAAATTCGTGTTCGAGCATTAACAGAAAAAGTATCTTTAACAGAATTATTCATTGCATTACGTAATATGGTGAAACATAGAGGAATTAGTTACTTAGATGATGCCATTGATGAAGAAGGTACTGGAGTAAATAGTGGTTCAGCTTATAAAAAAGCAATTGACTTCAACTTGAAACAATTAAAAGAGAAAACACCAGGAGAAATTCAATTAGAACGTTTAGAACGATACGGTCAACTTCGAGGAGACTTTTCAGTTAAGGACGAAGAAGGCAATGAGAAAAGAATTATTAATGTCTTTTCAACTTCAGAATACAAAAAAGAGGCAGAAAGAATCTTAAAAAATCAACAAAAAAATTATTCTGAAATTACAGACGAATTTACAAAAAACTATTTAGAAATCTTAACAAGAAAACGTAAATACTATGAAGGTCCAGGTAATGAGAAGTCCAGAACAGACTACGGTCGCTTTAGAACAAATGGTGAAACATTAGATAATATTTTTAGTATTTTGATTGGGAAATGTACTTTTTATCCAGAAGAATATCGAGCAGCAAAAGCTTCGTACAGTGCACAAGAATTTAATTTATTGAATGATTTAAATAATTTAACTGTACCTACTGAAACTAAAAAATTAAGTACAGAGCAAAAAGAAGAAATTATTGAATTTGTAAAAAATTCTACAGCAGTTGGTGCAAGTAAAATCTTATCTAAAATTGCTAAAATGATTGATTGTAAAGTAGATGAAATTAGAGGATTCAGAATAGATAAAAATAATAAATCAGAGATGCATACATTTGAAATTTATCGAAAAATGTCTCAATTAGAAACAATTGTTATGGATTCTCTAACTAGAGAACAATTAGATATTCTTGGAAGAATCTTAACATTGAATACCGATAAAGAAGGGATTCAAGAAGCACTACAACATTATCTACCAAAAGTTTTTTCTCAAGAACAAACGGATGAATTGATTTTGTTCAGAAAGAAAAATTCCTCAGTCTTTAATCAGGGGTGGCATAGTTTTTCATTAAAATTATTGAATGAATTAATTCCTGAATTATATGCAACTTCAGAAGAACAAATGACTATTTTAACACGATTAGGAAAACAAAAAGTTAGAAAAACTTCTCCTAAAACTGTATATATTGATGACAAAGCTATTACTGATGAAATATATAATCCGGTAGCTGGAAAAGCAGTTCGCCAAACTATTAAAGCTGTAAATTATATTTTGCATAAATATGGAATGCCTGATACAGTTGTGATTGAAATGGCGAGAGAGAAAAATGAAGAAGAAGAAAGAAAACAAATTCAAAATCGTCAAAAGAAAAATTTGAATGATAAAAGTGCAGCAATGACAGCGGCTGCTTTGGAATATAATCAATCTAAAGAATTACCTGCTAGTGTCTTCCATGGACATAAAGATTTACCTTTGAAAATTCGACTATGGTATCAACAAGAAAAACGTTGTGCGTATTCAGGACGAATGATTCCAATTTCAAAATTAATCCATAATGAGGGACAGTATGAAATTGATCATATATTACCATTATCTTTAACCTTTGATGATGGTTTGGAAAATAAAGTTTTGGTGGAAAGTACTGCGAATCAAGATAAAGGACAAAGAACTCCCTATCAAGCAATTCCAACACTGACTAATTCATGGACTTGGACAGATTTTAAAAAATATGTACTAGGAAATAAAAACTTTAGTAATAAAAAGAAGGAGTATCTATTATTCGAAGAAGATATTAATAAATATGAAGTTCGTTCAAAATTTATTGCTCGTAATTTAGTGGATACTCGTTATGCATCTAGGGTTGTTCTAAATGCATTGCAAGATTTCTTTAAACAACAAAATAGTAGTACTAAAGTTACTGTTGTAAGAGGACAGTTTACAGCCCAATTAAGAAGAAATTGGAAGATTGATAAGACAAGGGATACTTATCATCATCATGCAGTAGATGCATTAATTATAGCGGCTTCAAGTCAATTACGTTTGTGGAAAAAATCAAATAATGTATTTATTCGTTATAATGAAACAGAACTTTTAGATTCAGAAACGGGAGAAATTATTCCAGATAGTGAATATAAAGAATTAGTGTATCAAACACCATATGATGACTTCAAGAAAACATTACAATCAAAAGAATTAGAAGATAGCATTCTATTTTCTTATCAACAAGATTCTAAAGTGAATAGAGCTGTTTCAAATGCGACAATTTACTCAACTAGAAAACAAGATGATAAAGAAATGACGGTTTCAAAAACCAGAGATATTTATACTATTGAAGGGTATGAGGATTTCCTTAAAATTTATGAAAAAGATCCAAATAAGTTTTTAATGGCTCAACATGATCCACGTACATTTAAAGAAATTATCGAAGTGATTTTAGAAACTTATCCTAATAAAGAAATCAATGAAAGTGGAAAAGAAGTAAAAGTAAGTCCATTTAAGAAATATTATGATGAACATGGCTATGTAAGAAAATATAGCAAAAAAGGAAATGGACCAATAATTCGAGTATTAAAATACTTAGATAAGGCAGTTGGAAAGTACATCGATATTACTCCAGAAGATAGTACAAGAAAAGTTATTTTACAATCATTAAAACCTTGGAGAGGAGATGTTTATTTCAATCCTGAAACTTTAAAATATGAAATTATGGGATTGAAATATTCTGATTTGTGTTATCAAAAAGGTGGAGACTATGGAATTACATGGGAGAAATATTTGGAGATAAAAAAAAGAGAAGGAATTTCTTCTAAATCAGAATTTAAATTCTCATTATATAAAAATAATGTGATATTGGTGAAAGATACCGAAACAGGGGAACAACAATACTTTAGATACAGTTCAAGAAATGAAACGAATTTAAACTATGTAGAATTAAAACCTTTTGATAAGAAAGTATTTGAATCTAACGAAAATGTTATCAAATTCGGAAAGATTGCTTCATCTGGAAGGTTTATCAAGAGTATTAATCTTCCAAATACTTCTATTTACAAAATTGAAACAGATGTTTTGGGAAATAGATTCATCATCAAAAAAGAAGGCGACAAACCTAAATTGACATTTTAATGCAAAGTAAGGGGTTGCAATTTTATGAAGCAAGGTGTAGAATAACAATTGTAAGGGACGCCTTACATAGTTACTTAAATCTTGCTGAAGCTACAAAAATAAGGCTTCATGCCGAAATCGAGACCCCAGTCTTCTGACTGGGGTCTTTTCGTATATAAAGGAGTGTAAGACATGACGTGGAGAGCAGTGCATATTTCTGATAGCGAACAAATACGGTTGAAGTTAGATAACTTACTCGTAAAGAAACAAGGAACAAATATAACTATTCCATTAAGCGATATTTCTATGATAGTGGCAGAAGGCGGAGACACTATTGTGACTTTAAGATTATTGAGTGCATTAAGTAAATATAATATTGCCTTAGTAGTATGTGATCAAAATCATATTCCAACGGGAATTTATACTGCTTATAATGGTCATTTTAAATCTTATAAGAAACAAATGAAACAATTGAGCTGGAGTGATTATCGTAAAAGTAAGTTATGGCAAATGGTGATTGAAATGAAATTAGCGAATCAATTAGATTTATTAATTATTACAGAAAAAACGGAAGATTCTATTCAATTAATTTCAAGATACATAGATGAAATTGAACTAGGAGACAAAACGAATCGAGAAGGACATGCAGCAAAGGTTTATTTTAATGAATTATTTGGGATGAAATTTACTCGACAAACACAAATGGAAACAGATGTCATTAATGCTGGATTAAATTATGGATATACAATTATTCGGGCGCAAATGGCAAGGTTAATTATGGGATATGGTTTGAATCCAATTATGGGGATTTTTCATAGAAATGAATATAATCAATTTAATTTAGCAGATGATTTAATGGAACCTTTTCGTCAATTAGTAGATAGATGGGTCTATGAAAATCTGCAAGATGAAGATTATTTGAAGTTTTCACATCGATTATCATTGATTAATTTAATGAATGCAAAAGTAAAGTTTGGAAAAGAATATTGTACAGTTGTTGGAGCAATGGATAAATTTGTTCAAGCTTTTATGAAGAATATGGATACAAAAATGATTAAAAGAATGAATTATCCAATTGTTTCTAGTTTAGAATGGGAGAAAATAGATGAGGTATGATGCAGTGAGATTATTTTGCTTTTTTGATTTACCTATGGAAACACCAAAAGAAAAACGATTATATCGACTATTTCGAAAGACTTTAATTGAAAATGGATTTGAAATGTTACAATTTTCTGTTTATGTTCGTACTTGTCCTAATCGAAGTTTTGCTTCAAAATTTTATAAAAAATTACAAAAATGTCCAATTGAAGATGGGAATATTCGCCTCTTAGCAGTAACTGAGAAACAATATGAAGATATGGTTTTATTAATTGGGCATCAAACAAGACAAGAATCTATTGTTGGTAATAAGAAATTGGTGATTATATGAAGATGAAAGTAACACATCCTTCCCGTGAATTTGTTGAATTTGAATTGAATCATTTCGCTCAAATTGTAGGTGGAAACCAAGAGTTAAAATTTTATATTTTTCAATTAATAAATTGGTATTTTGATGGGAAGAAATATTCGGAAGATGATTTAGAGATATTTGATTTTAATGAACCAAGTATTGCAATCAACAATCAAATTGTAAGTCGAAAAAAATATAGAGTAGTTAGTATTGAAACAATGTCTGATATTACTGAACAATTAAGCCTTAAAAGAGGAACTTTAGCATTTGATTATATTTATCAAATGATGAATCAAGTCGATTTAGCAATTCAAATTGAGAAAATAAATGATATTTTACATGAAATGACTTGTAATATAAATGATGCAATCAAAATTGAAGAAGATTCTATTGAATACGAAACAGATACGATAGAATTTATAAAAGAAACTATTATTAAGGCTCATTTACAATCAAAATTTCATCAGATGGATAAAAATATTTCAGTGGATTTATTGAACAATTCATGCAAGTTAAAGCTATTGATTAGTATTTTAGAAAAAATCTTAACAGTTAGTACAGAACATTATTTATTAGTATTACGACATTTAGGGAATTCTATTTCTAGAAAAGAACTAAAAATCATTAAGAAAAGATTATTGAACTTAACGGAATATCATGACAATCTATCCGTCATTAATTTTATTGGATATCATGAACCAGTTATTTTTGAAAAGGAAGTAGTGGAAGAGATAACAATTATAGGAGAGAGAATAGAATCTTTACCAGAATTGGAATTTCTTTATCATCGATTTATACAATCTTATCCGTTAAACACTGTTCCAACTATGGAGGGATTTAGTTCTAGTTTAGAAAGAATTGTTTACTATTTATTTGATAAGGAGTGGAGAGAGATAAGTTTATCGATTGAAGATCAAACGACATTAAAAGTACTTCATCAGTTATATGATTATGATTTAAAAGAAGTATCTTATATAAGAAATTCTGAGGTTTTACAAATGTTTATTCATGAAGATGATTGACAATTGTGTTGGGAATTATATAATGAAGTTGAGAGATAAAAATCCGAATTTTTTATTTGAGGTTTTTGTACTCTCAAGATTTAAGTAACTATAAAACAGTTATACGTTTCAAGCCTTTATATTCAAGGTTTTTGTACTCTCAAGATTTAAGTAACTATAAAACAAACTAAAAAGCCAATCAATCAAATTATTAGTTTTTGTACTCTCAAGATTTAAGTAACTATAAAACCTTAACATATACTAGCTCAAAGTGTCTATTGTTTTTGTACTCTCAAGATTTAAGTAACTATAAAACTTCACACATATTCTGGAAAATATATCACTGGTTTTTGTACTCTCAAGATTTAAGTAACTATAAAACTATGATTTGTTCGTTTAATTAGAAAGTTTAGTTTTTGTACTCTCAAGATTTAAGTAACTATAAAACTTTCCTTTCAAAAGAAAGGAGGTTAAGACGGTTTTTGTACTCTCAAGATTTAAGTAACTATAAAACTATGATTTGTTCGTTTAATTAGAAAGTTTAGTTTTTGTACTCTCAAGATTTAAGTAACTATAAAACTCTGCGTCTGATTTTGTTTTGAAATAGCCGGTTTTTGTACTCTCAAGATTTAAGTAACTATAAAACTCATGCAATTCATCAAAGCAATGGTTACCAGTTTTTGTACTCTCAAGATTTAAGTAACTATAAAACATTATATCAAAGAAAGGAATTGAATGCAAAGTTTTTGTACTCTCAAGATTTAAGTAACTATAAAACAACTAACCTAAGGAGATTATACCATGAATAGTTTTTGTACTCTCAAGATTTAAGTAACTATAAAACATTCAAATTTAAGAACAAGAATCCATGCACGTTTTTGTACTCTCAAGATTTAAGTAACTATAAAACGGGATTACTGGAGAACAAGAACTTGCGAGTGTTTTTGTACTCTCAAGATTTAAGTAACTATAAAACTTTTCCAGCTTATAAACAGCTAGCTACGTGGTTTTTGTACTCTCAAGATTTAAGTAACTATAAAACAACGTGGCGCATTTAGTTTAGACGGCTTATGTTTTTGTACTCTCAAGATTTAAGTAACTATAAAACTAGTACGATTAGATGCCTCGTTCTTTGTTGGTTTTTGTACTCTCAAGATTTAAGTAACTATAAAACAATCTTTTTTTAATCTCTCATAATCACTTTGTTTTTGTACTCTCAAGATTTAAGTAACTATAAAACTAGCGTTTAAGTTTTTATATGACAACTCTAGTTTTTGTACTCTCAAGATTTAAGTAACTATAAAACTAAAGTATAACATTTACAAATTGTAAAATAGTTTTTGTACTCTCAAGATTTAAGTAACTATAAAACCTGGTCCTATCGTCAACGAGTTAGCAACAGTGTTTTTGTACTCTCAAGATTTAAGTAACTATAAAACTGATTGTTCTTGTTTCTTCCATTTAATAGAGTTTTTGTACTCTCAAGATTTAAGTAACTATAAAACAATCTTTGTTGTCTCGTGAAGGTTTTTGGCGTTTTTGTACTCTCAAGATTTAAGTAACTATAAAACTGTAACATCACCAACTGGCTATCGCTTCTCGTTTTTGTACTCTCAAGATTTAAGTAACTATAAAACTTATGATTGCTGGAAGGAAGAAGTATAAATGTTTTTGTACTCTCAAGATTTAAGTAACTATAAAACTTAATCCTGTATAGGATTTCAATAAATCTGGTTTTTGTACTCTCAAGATTTAAGTAACTATAAAACATAACAATAAAATCGATAACGGTACACTTAGTTTTTGTACTCTCAAGATTTAAGTAACTATAAAACAAGTAATCGTATTTATCGCTATAACTCTCAGTTTTTGTACTCTCAAGATTTAAGTAACTATAAAACTTAAGTATGTTGTAACAAAAACAGAGAATGGTTTTTGTACTCTCAAGATTTAAGTAACTATAAAACTACCCTTCAGAAACCTTGTAATATTTCTTAGTTTTTGTACTCTCAAGATTTAAGTAACTATAAAACTGCTATTGAGAGCGCTAAGACCGATTTAAAGTTTTTGTACTCTCAAGATTTAAGTAACTATAAAACTAGCCTTTTGCACTCCAGCTCTACTTAACCGTTTTTGTACTCTCAAGATTTAAGTAACTATAAAACTGTACTAGCTATAAATCCATCGTATTTCATGTTTTTGTACTCTCAAGATTTAAGTAACTATAAAACCTGGTATGTCATCGTAAAGGAGTCATTAAGGTTTTTGTACTCTCAAGATTTAAGTAACTATAAAACGAGATACTAGACCAAACTCCTCGTAACTTTGTTTTTGTACTCTCAAGATTTAAGTAACTATAAAACTAAAAGAATGACAATTATGAGTAATCAAGTGTTTTTGTACTCTCAAGATTTAAGTAACTATAAAACAAACAGAAGAAAAAACTTACAGCTTAGACCGTTTTTGTACTCTCAAGATTTAAGTAACTATAAAACGCTTTTTAATCAATGAAAAAGGCGAGCTTGGTTTTTGTACTCTCAAAATTTAAGTAATCAAAACATGAATAAATGATATCTAATTATAATTACAATGCTATCATTAAAATTAATTTGAAAGAGGGATAAACGATTTGCTACAAATCAAAAAAATACCAGACCAGATGTTTGGGATAACAGTGTTTTAGTAACATTATTAGATGGACGTTGTGGTTTAGTAGATAAAAATTTAAGAAATGTAGTTATAGAGATTTTAGTTTGATGGTTTAAAAAAAGCAATGAACTATGATTACTGATTTGAATGATAATGACTTATAAAAACATTCCCCCGCAAGAATTTCTTGTCGGGGGATATTTCCATTTATTGAAACTTCTTATATTGTTCCTTTAACGCTTCTTCGAATTTCGAAGTTGGGTCTGGGTGGAAGTATTGTGTATGTTTCAGTGTATCTGGTAAGTATTGTTGTTTTACCCAGTGATTTGGATAGTTGTGTGGGTATTGGTAATTCGTTCCTCGTCCTAGTTTTTGGGCTCCTTGATAGTGTGAATCTTGTAAGTGGGAAGGGATGTTTCCTGATTTCCCTTGTCTAACATCTGAGAGTGCTGCATCAATGGAGAGAATTGCTGTATTTGATTTAGGGGAGAGGGCTAATTCAATCACTGCATTGGCAAGTGGGATTCTTGCTTCGGGTAAGCCGAGTTTTTCCGCAGCTTGTACAGCTAATACGGCTCGACTGGCTCCTGCTGGGTTTGCTAATCCGATATCTTCATAGGCTATCACTAATAATCGTCTGATTAATGTGATAAGTTCGCCTGCTTCGATGAGTCTTGCCATATAGTGGAGTGCTGCATCTACGTCACTTCCTCGAATCGATTTTTGGAAAGCGGAGATGATATCATAATGTTGATCTCCGTTTTTATCATGTGCGAATACTTTTCTTTGTAGACAGTTTCCTGCAATTTCTTCTGTAATAATAATTTTTCCGTCTTCATTTTCTGGAGTAGATTTCACGGCTAATTCTAAAGCGTTTAGTGAACTTCTGACATCTCCATTTGAAAAATGGGTGAAGGTGTGCATTGCTCCGTCTTCGACTTCTACATTATATTGTCCTAAGCCCTTTGTTTCATCTGTTAGTGCACGGTTAAGTGCTTGATAAATTTCTTCTGGTGTCAGTGGGATGAGTTCAAAAATTTGAGTTCTACTGCGAATGGCTGGGTTAATGGCAATATATGGATTCTCAGTAGTGGCTCCAATTAAAATGACACGTCCATTTTCTAAATGTGGAAGAAGAAAATCTTGTTTTGGTTTATCCAAGCGGTGAATTTCATCTAGTAATAAAATGACTGTTCCGCTCATCTTTGCTTCTTCAATGACAATTTGTAATTCTTTTTTTGTATCAGTGACGGCATTTAATGTTCGAAAGGCATACTTTGTCGTTCCTGCAATGGCACTGGCAATACTTGTTTTTCCAATTCCAGGCGGGCCATATAAAATCATCGAAGAGAGTTGTTTGGCGGCAATCATTCGAGCAATAATTTTTCCAGGTGCTACTAAATGTTGTTGCCCAACAACTTCTTCTAAGCAAGTGGGTCTCATTCGGTATGCTAATGGTTGATTTTTCATAATTCTCCTCACTTTCTGTCTGTTCTATTCTAGCATAGTTTAAATACTTACGTGAGTCAAAAATATTTACCTTATTTTGAAAAATATACTATACTAGTAAGAGTAGAAAATAAAGAAAGGACGATAGTGTTGCATTATTTAGATTATGCTGCCACTACACCGGTAGTAGAGGAAGTTAAAAAGGCAATTTTTGAAGAAATGGCATATTTTGGGAATCCTTCTAGTGTTTACCAAATTGGTCGTACTCAAAAACAAAAGATTCAAGCTGCTAAAAAAGATATATTACAAGAATTACATGCTGCTACGAATGATTCCATTATTTTTACAGGTTCAGGTTCTGAAGCGAATAATTTAGTGTTTGAATCGATTTGTCAGTACTTTTCAGAAGAAAAAGGAGAAATCATTATTTCAGGAATCGAGCATCCATCGGTCAAAAAATCTGCAGTTTATGCTGAACAATTAGGATTCACGATTATTGTGTTAGTTCCTGATGAGTCAGGTTGTATTTCCGTTAAACAAGTGAAAGAAGTTTTAACAGAGAAGACACGTTTAGTATCAATTATGACAGTTAATAACGAAACTGGAGCGTATCAACCGATTCATGAAATTGGTGAGTTATTAGTGGAACATCCTGCTTATTTCCATACAGATGCAGTTCAGGCATTTGCCCAAGAAGAAATAGATGTAGCGGCTTCTCATATTGATTATTTATCTGCTTCAGGGCATAAAATTCATGCGCCAAAAGGAATTGGATTTTTATATAAGAAAAAATCTGCACCGATTCATGCACTGATTAAAGGTGGAGGACAAGAACAAGGGTGGAGAGCAGGAACAGAAAATGTTCCATATATTGTTGGTCTCCAAAAAGCTCTTGCACTAGCAATTCAAACTAGAAGTGAGAAGAAGAACAGATATATTGAATTGTCTCAGTATTTACAAGAACAATTAACGGCTCGACACATTCCTTTTGAAATCAATGGGGATGCATCAAAAAAGAGTCCTCATATTTGTAATGTATGGTTAAAAGGCATTCCTGCTAGTCAAACATTAATTATGTGTGATTTACATCAAGTAGCTGTTTCAGCGGGTTCTGCTTGTTCTGCTGGAAGTTTAGAGCCTAGTCCAGTATTATCACTTATGTATCCTCAGGATAAAAACAGAGTAGTAGAATCTGTTCGTTTATCCTTTGGAGCAGAGACAACTAAAGAAGATATTGATGCATTTATTTCCTCAATATCCTCGATTAAACGACCATAGTATGCTAAACTAGAAGAAAGTGATGAAAGGAAGTGTTCATATGGCATTTACTCAAACAGCAACATTAAAAAATTCAAATCATGTTTATCGTGTATCTCCAACGGTAAAAGGATATACATTAAGAGATAATGGATTTGTCGAAACAAAATCAGGGAATTTTCAATTAATTCGCAGTTTAGATGATTTAGTTGTCGGACATCGTGGATTAAAATTAAAAGTTTCAGTGGATAAAGCAATGAAATTATTAAAAATTTCAACAACAACAAAAGATGGACTTCAAACTGTTCAATTATATGGAAATGAAAAAAACGCATATGCGATTGAAAAACTAGAATTTATTTTAGAAGGTTTAGTCGAACGTGGGGTATTAGAAGAACTATAATAAAACGAGACAGAGTTTACTCTGTCTCGTTTCTATACATAGCACGGGAAGGTATTCCAATCACTAGTGTAGATCTTCTTCGTGAGGGAGTGGCTTAAACTGCGCCACGAAGCTTAAAGTATCGCCAAAATAAAGATTTTCGCCTGGGACTTCATAAAGTTCCTGCATGCGTTTACTTAATGAGTATGGAAGATTTGTAGAATCTTTTTCATACTTTGTTAAAGTATCTTTATTAATTTTTAGGTATTTGGCGGCTTCTAAGAGTGTCAAATTACGATTAACCCGTGCTGCTCGTAAAGATATTATCATACACTTATGCCCCCCTTTTACCAATATTAATTGTAGTGAAAATAAAATTATTTGTCAAATGGATGAAAGGCAAAAAATCCTATCGTTATCGCTTTTATGAAGATTTTGAGGAAAATTTTTTGAAAAAATTTTTAGAAAATGTTATAAATTGGATACAGCGACCTTCAAATCGTTAAAACAGAGAAAAATTAGAAATGATGGTGAATGAATGAATAAGGAAAATATCCGAGTAATTGTCGGAATGAGTGGAGGGGTAGATTCCTCTGTAACGGCTCTTTTATTAAAACAAGCTGGATACGATGTAATTGGCATCTTCATGAAAAACTGGGATGATACAGATGAAAATGGAGTATGTACAGCAACAGAAGATTATAAAGATGTGGCAGCAGTAGCTGAACAAATTGGAATTCCGTATTATTCTGTGAATTTTGAAAAGGAATATTGGGATCGTGTATTTGAATATTTCTTAAAAGAATATCGATTAGGACGAACTCCTAATCCGGATGTAATGTGTAATAAAGAAGTAAAATTCCAAGCTTTCTTAGAATATGCCCTTCAATTAGGAGCAGACTATGTAGCGATGGGGCATTATGCTCGGGTGGAAAAAGACGAGAATGGTATTGTTCATTTATTACGTGGAGTGGATAATAATAAAGATCAAACGTATTTTTTAAGTCAATTAAATCAACAACAATTATCAAAAGCCATGTTCCCAATTGGGCATTTAGAGAAAAAAGAAGTGCGTAAAATTGCAGAAGAATTCGACTTAGCAACTGCTAAGAAAAAAGATTCTACAGGTGTATGTTTTATCGGAGAGAGAAACTTCAATGAGTTCTTATCACATTATTTACCAGCTAAACCTGGTAAAATGGTAACATTAGATGGCGAGGTTAAAGGAGACCATGCTGGATTAATGTATTACACAATTGGACAACGTCAAGGATTAGGAATCGGTGGCGGTGGTAAAACCAATGATCCATGGTTTGTCGTTGGAAAAGATTTAAGTACCAATACACTTTATGTTGGACAAGGATTCCATCATCCTAATCTTTATTCTGACTCATTATTTGCGACAGATTTGCAATTTAATACAGATGAAGAAAAACCAAATGAATTTGAATGTACTGCCAAATTTAGATATCGTCAACAAGATACAAAAGTTCGAGTTGTATTCCAAGAAGACGACAAGACAAAAGCTATGGTATACTTTGAAGAGCCAGTACGTGCGATTACACCTGGGCAAGCAGTTGTATTTTACGATGGCGATATTTGCTTAGGTGGGGGCATTATCGACAAAGCTTATATGGAAGGAAACGAACGTCAGTACGTTTAATCTTAGATAGAAAAGAGGGGAATTCATGAGTGAAGAATACATTGTAGGTGAAGTTTTAGCGACATTTTTTGAAAATCCGCAAAATTTTTACAAAGTATTATTAATTCGAGTGCAGGAAAGTAGTGTACAACTAAACTCAGATGAGATTGTTGTAACAGGAATTATTGGCTCGATTCATGATAATTCCCCCTATCGTTTTAATGGAAAAGTTGTTTCGCATCCAAAATATGGGCAACAATTTTCTGTCTTAAGTTATCAACAACATCAACCTACTGGGAAAAAAGGACTGATTGCTTATTTTTCAAGCGGACGTTTCCCCGGAATTGGAGAAAAAACCGCTGAAAAAATAGTAGATTGCTTAGGAGAAAATGCGATTGAGCAAATTATTCAAGATGAGGATTGCTTAAAAAATGTACCAGGATTATCAGCTAAAAAATGTGAGAGTATTCGTAGTATTATTATCGAAAATCAAGGTACAGAACGTATTTTATTTGAATTGACGAATATGGGATTTACTCCAGTATTTGCGCAGAAAATTATGATGCTCTATAAAGAGAAAACGATGGATATTATTAAAGAAGATCCATATGTGTTATTACAGTCCATTGAAGGACTTGGTTTTAGACGAATTGATGCCATTGCGCAACAATTAGAGATTGCAGCAGATAGTTTATACCGGATTAAAGGTGCCGTTTATGTAGTGGTGAGAGATTTATCTTATCAAGAAGGGCATACGTATTTAATCGATAAAGAAGTTGTCCTTGCCACTCAAAAATTATTAGAACAAACTCGTTCATTTTTAATTGAACCAGATCAAATCGTGAATGCATTAAATGAATTAATTCGTGAAGGAATTATTATTTCTGAAGAAAATCATTTATCATTAGCTTCTTTATATTATGCGGAAATTGGTATTGTGAATGCAATTCATCATCGTATAGAATTGTCAAAAAAATCTCAGTATACTGAGGAACAGATAGAAGAAGCCGTTCAGCATGTTCAAAAGAAATTTGGTATCATTTATGATGAGTCTCAAAAACAAGCACTCATCAAAATTATGCAAGAATCCTTGTTTATTTTAACTGGGGGGCCTGGAACGGGGAAAACAACGATTATTAATGGTGTTGTAGAAATGTATCGTTATTTAGAAGAGATAACTTTTGATTCTGATGCCATTCAACTTGCGGCTCCAACTGGAAGAGCTGCGAAGCGTATGAATGAGTTAACAGGAATTTCTGCTTATACTATTCATCGGATGTTAGGAATTTCTGCAGAGGAAAATTCTGAATTAGAAGCTGACGATTCCGATGATACTCGTTCGTTAAGTTGTGACTTTTTAATTATTGATGAGATGTCTATGGTCGATACTTGGCTAATGAATCGCTTGCTTCGTGCGACTCCTGCTAAAACGAAGATTTTATTTGTAGGAGATAAAAATCAATTACCCTCTGTAGGACCGGGACAAGTGTTAACGGATTTTCTATTATCGAATAAAATTCCATCGATTGAATTAACGCATATTCACCGACAAAAAGATTCTTCAAGTATAGTAACATTAGCGCATTCCATTAAAGATGGGCATTTACCAATGGACTTTACTCAAAATCAACCAGACCGTACCTTTATTCCATGTCGTTCGACTCAGGTTTTAGATGTGATTGAACAAATTGTGGTGAAAGCTATTAAAAAAGGTTATCAGAAAAAAGATATTCAAGTGCTTGCTCCAATGTATAAAGGAGAAGCTGGTATTCATGAAATTAATAAAATGATGCAAAATATTTTAAATCCAAAAATTGGAAATTCGATTCGAGAGATTGAATCATTCGACCGTGTTTTTCGTGTGGGGGATAAAGTATTACAATTAGTCAATGTTGCAGAAGAAAATATTTATAATGGAGACATTGGTGAAATTACTGCGATTATATTTGCTAAAGAAAATGAAGATCAAGTCGATAAAATCTATGTATCTTTTGATCATGTTGAAGTGGAGTATAAACGCAATGACTTTATTCAATTGACGCATGCTTATTGTTGCTCGATTCATAAAGCACAAGGTAGTGAATTCCAAATGGTGATTTTACCAATGGTAGGTCAATATCAACGGATGTTGCAGCGGAATTTGCTGTATACCGCAGTGACAAGAAGTAAGAAATTCTTAATTATGTGTGGGCAATACGAAGCATTCCAGGAAGCCGCAAATCGTCAAAGCGCAAGTCGCCAAACGTGCTTAAAAGATTTATTAGTAGGAAATAGTTTTGAAAGTTTTACGATTGAGGAAGAGAGTCATGAGATTCATTCAGTAGAATCGTTAGAAAATACGAAAGAATTGATTACGGATCTACAAAGTAAACAACAAACAGTTATTGAAAAGAGTACCGTTGCAGAAGAAACTGAAACATACTCTGTAACTTCCAAAAAAGTTGTTATGGCAGATAAGAAACCATTTATTTTAACAATGGCATTAATCGATTCTTGTGAAATTGATCCAATGATTGGGATGGAAGGGTTAACTCCTTATGATTTTATATAAAAAATTATAGTAAATTGTCCTCGTATCGTATACAATAAGACCGAGGTGAAAGTTATGGAAAACCAAAAACATTTTTTAGTGTCAGCAGATGCTGTGCCTCCTGTGTTTTCTAAAGTACTAAAAGCAAAAGAATTATTAGCTACTAACCAAGCAAAGGACGTTACAGAAGCAGTAAAATTAGTAGGAATTTCACGTAGTGTGTATTATAAGTATTATCGAAAAGTTCAAGGATTTTCGTCAGTGACTTATGGAAGAAAAGCTTCGTTGAATATTCATATGAAAAATGAAAAAGGAACATTGTCTAAAACATTAGATTTATTTGCTAGTTATAATATGAATGTATTAACGATATTCCAAGGATTAGCAATCCATAGTGTAGCGATTGTTCAATTAATGTTAGATATTTCTGAATCAACGACTGATTTATCCGTGATTTTAAAGCAAATCGAAGCGATGGATAATATTATCGGTGTTGAATTACAAAATGTAGAGTAGGAATTCAAATGAAATTACAAACGAATAAAGGAAATCTCGAAGTAAAGGCCATTCTTTTTGATAAGGATGGCACTTTAACTAATATAGACAATCTGTGGGTCGAGCCAACAGAAATGGTCATCCGCAAAATTTTAAAACAGCATATTAAAGAAGATTCACCCATAACGATTGAGCAAATGTTAGAATTATTAGGGATTGTTCGAGGTGAAATTGTTCCAAATAGTGTGATTGCTTCAGGAACAGTTGAAGATATGTTAGACGAGATTGAAAAGTTTTTTTCGATTGATAAAGTATCTTTATATGATGAAGTCTTAGAGGATTTCAGACAATATTTATTAGATCATCCAGATATGATTATTCCAATAGGAGATGTAGCTTGTTTAATTTCTGAATTAAAACATAAAGGCATAAAAGTTGGAGTTGTGACAAATGATAGTTATATTCCTACAAAAACGATTTTTGAAATCTTAAAGGTTTGGCATTTGTTTGATTTCGTTGCGACTCCAGATGATTATGCTGCTAAACCGGTCGCAGATTCACTTATTGGTGCGAGTCAGCATTTAGGAGTGCCATTGAATGAAATTTTTTATGTTGGAGATTCTTATTTAGATATGGCATATGCCAAACATTGTGGTGGAGGAATTGCTGTTTTAACGAGCGGGAGTGATGTCCAAATAATGAAAGAACATTCCGTGTTAGTGTTAGAATCTGTAGAACAATTACTAGATTTTCTAATAGGAGAGTGACTATGTACGAAACAAATCATACAAGTGAACGGTTAAAATTATTATTTAAAATTTTAATTCCAGTCTTAATTTATCAATTAGCCAATTTTTCGGCGCAATTTATTGATACGGTTATGACAGGACAATATCATGAAATGCACCTAGCAGGAGTTTCCATTGCAGGAAGTTTATATAATCCATTTTTTACACTGTTAAATGGGATTGTAGCAGCACTGATTCCAATCGTAGGGCAATTACTTGGGAAGAACGATAAAAAGGGCATTCAAAAAATTGTATTCCAATTTATGTATATTGGAATTTTATTAGCGATTCTTTTATTTTGTATTGGCTTAATCGGATTAAATCCCGCATTACATCAAATGCATTTAGAAACAGAAGTATCTACAATTGCTAGAGAATATTTATTACTCTTATCGATTGGTTTTATTCCATTTTTACTCTTTAGTGTCATTCGATCCTTCATTGATGCATTAGGGTTAACAAGAGTTTCCATGTTTCTAATGATTTTACTTGTTCCATTAAATATGTTCTTTAATTACTCATTAATTTATGGAAAATTTGGACTACCCGAACTAGGAGGACCAGGTGCAGGTCTTGGAACAGCGATGGCTTATTGGGTGTTATTAATCGTAGCGATTGTTGTTCTTAAAAAACATCCAAAATTGAAACCTTATCATGTATTAAGTTTTGAAAGACCGCATTTACCATTGTGGAAAGAGCCGTTTGCATTAGGGGTACCCATTGGATTTAATGTTTTTGGGGAAGTAGCGATTTTTGCACTGGTTGGTTTACTAATGGCTAAATTCGGATCACAAGTCATTGCGTCACACCAAGCTGCTATGAATTTTTCATATTTGGCGTATGCCTTCCCAATGAGTATTTCTAATGCATTGACGATTATTGTATCGTATGAGATAGGACAAAAAAATCAAAAGTCCGTAAAAGAATATATTCGATTAGGGATTTCTACTTCTGTTATTATTGCCTTTCTAACATTAGTGTGGTTATATTTTAACCGCCCAATGATTGCTGGTTTATATGGAAGTTCAGAAAGTTTTATTCAATTAACAATGGTATTTTTATCCTATAGTTTATTATTCCAAATGTTTGATGCCGTTGCAGCTCCGATTCAAGGGATATTACGTGGTTATAAAGATGCAAAAATGCCATTTATTTTATGCTTATTAGGATTTTGGATCATTGGTCTTCCGGTTGGTATTATTTTAGATTGGTTGACCGATTTAGGACCGTATGCTTATTGGATTGCATTAATTGCAGGGTTAATGTCAAACTGTTTCTTATTAATGTTGCGATTAAGAAGTGTCCAAAAAAAATATGATAAAAGGGGATTAGTACATGGAAAATAAATCAATAGAAGTAGTCGAAGTTCAGGAAGAAATTGTAGTGAAAAAATTGGAGTCACCTTTAAAACAGTTAATGAAACAACTATTTAAACATTTATTAGTGTATACAGCTATTTTTATGGGAATTCTTTCTCTTTTTGTCCTTAGTAGTGAACTAATTAAAATGGTGAAAACTGTGAGACCAGACTTTTTACCAATGGTAACAGAGACTTATCTGCAGAATTTATCTGACTTTGGTTATATTGTTGCAGTGATTGTTGGCATTAGTATTTTTTATAAGAAACAACAAATCAATATGAAAGATACAATTTTTTATCGTCAAAAGAAGATGACATTGGAATATTTTGCAGTGTTTGCGATTATACTATTTGGATGTCAGTTTATTTTTACTCAAAGTGCTAATTTATTCGAATTTTTCTTAAATCAAATTGGTTTAAGTACTAAAGGTGCGATTGAATCAGCCACAAGTGCTGATGATTCCTTTATGTTAGTGATTTATGCAGCGTTTGTGGGTCCATTTGTTGAAGAATTATTGATTCGTGGTGGAGTTGTTTATCGTTTAAAACATTATGGAAAAATTTTTAGTATTCTTATTTCCGCAATGGCTTTTGGGTTATTCCATATGAATTTAATTCAAGGAGTTTTTGCTTTCTTTGTTGGAATATTGTTTGCGTATATTGCTCTGGAATATAGTTTTTTATGGGCTGTATTTTTCCATATACTAAATAATTTTGGATTTAGTTTATTAGTAGAAAGTGGTTTGCCTGCACTTTTAGGAGCAGAATTAGCAGATACTGTAACGAATATGCTGTTAATCATTACTAGTTGTGTATCGGTGATTTTCTTATTCCTTTACCGTAAAGAAATCAGTTCATATATCAAAGCGAACAGAACTCCTAAAGGAACGTATCCTGTTGTGTTTACAACAATGGTTGTATGGATTTATATTGTAATTTGTTTATTAGTTGGATTATTAGGGTTACAACGATTATAAAATGGGAGAGATTTTGATGAACACGATTTATTTAGAAGATTCAGTATACACAACTTTACAACATCATCCGGAGGTAAAAGAGTTACTCATTGAGTTAGGATTCACGCCTTTATCTCAGCCACAGATGGTTCAAACAGTTGGAAGAATTACAAGCTTAAAAAAAGGTTCTAAAATTGCTAAAATTCCACTGGATACAATTATTCGTCAATTAGAATTGAATGGATATATTGTAAAAGAAAGCAGGGAGAGCAATGAGTAATGATGCAATGTCACCATTAGAACGTCAAGAAAAATTAAAAGAATTAATGCTCCGATTACATCAAGGGGAAAAAGAAGAAATTATTCAGGAAGAATTTAACAAACATTTTGATTCCGTTTCCCCGTATGAAATTCAAGTGATGGAACGAAACTTGATGCAAGAAGGAATTACTTATGAAGAAATTATGCGTCTTTGTAAGATTCATGCTTCATTAATGAGTGCAAAAGTAGAAGCTGGAGAAGGAATGCCTGATTTTGAAAAAGAAGGGCATCCAGTAATGGTTTTGAAAAAGGAAAATTTAGCACTCAGAGGAGCCATTGACCGTATTGAACGATTGTTACAGGCTTATATATCTTCAAAAGATGAAGAACTATTAAAAGGACTAAAACGTCAAATCAGCTTACTTGATCAGTTTGAAAATCATTATTTAAGAAAAGAATATGCCCTATTTCCGATTATGGAATCAAAAGGAATTACAGCTCCTCCTAAAGTGATGTGGGGAGTTCATGATGAAATTAGAGAAATTTATAAAAATTTCAAACAAGCTTTTCATAACCAAACGGATGATGTCATGGAACAGTTTCTAGTAGTTAAAGAAGAATTGCTAGAAATGATTTTTAAAGAGGAAAATATTTTAATTCCAATGGTTGCGCAAGCTTTTCATGTGGATGATTGGGAGAAGATGGCACAAGATACCCCACAATACGGCTATTGCATTGTCACTCCTGAAGCAGAATGGAAAGTTGAAAAGAAACCATCTTCCATTCAGTCTAAAGAAGAAATTCAAGAAACAGGAAATATCCCATTATCGACTGGTTCCTTATCCTTAGAACAATTAGACTTATTACTAAACCTACTTCCAATGGAATTGTCATTTGTGGATAAGGATAATATTGTCAAATATTACAATGAAGGCAACGGAGAAGAAAAAATCTTCCAACGCACAAAGAGTGCGATTGGTCGAGATGTTATTAATTGTCATCCACCAAAAAGCCACGCCATTGTGACACAATTATTTGAACAATTACGATCTGGTCAAAAAGAAAAAGAAGAAATGTGGTTTAAAAAAGAAGATAAAATGATTCATATCACGTATCAGGCCGTACGAAATGCTCAAGGAGAGTATATGGGCGTGTTAGAATATGTCCAAAATATTGCACCATACGTGAAGAATTTTGAAAGTCAACCTCTTAAGCGAGAGTTGTCGTAAGGTGAAGTGACTTTTTAGTGGAAGTCATTGAAAAAGAAACTTATCTATAAATTGAAATGCGAAAAGAGCTTTCCGAATGATTCGGAGGGCTCTTTATTTTGGCTCATCGACAAATCCTGTTGGTGAATCAATTTTGTACATTTTTAAATTCCCGAAATTGTGCATTCTTATTAGTTGTATAACTTTTTTAAAAAATTGCGAAAATTTAAAGGCGAATAGTCTGCCCTTTTTTAGAAACTAAGGCTGTTATTGAATCATTACACCTGAAAATGAAAAGGAAATTTACTTTATGAGATAATTTTTTGGTTTCTGAAACAGATTTTCATTTTCAAAATTCATGATATCGCTATTTCCTCTAAAAAAGGTCACAACGTAAATGATTCCGAGTGAAAATAATTGACAGAAATTCTCGGGGGGGGTAGAATTAGGTTTGTTTAAATTATTTTATTTTGAGGTGAAAAATGGTAGGAAAAAATAATGAATATGTAAACCAGCAAAAAACTGGACATAAATTCGAAAAGTATTCCGTAAAGAAGTTAAAAGTTGGAGCAGCAAGTGTGCTAATCGGAGCAGGCTTCTTTTTGGGACATCATGTTGAAGCAAGTGAAGTAGTAAGTGGTACAACAGTTGTAACAACTCAAGAAAATGGAACTGAAGAGAAGGAGAAAAAAATATCGGAAGTCACCGATACTACAGTGCAACCAGAAGTTGTACCTACAACAAATAATGGAACAACAGCAACTCCAAAAACTGAAGTTATTTCAATATCTAAAACTGAAGTTGTTGAAACTCCAAAAGCTCCAGAAGCTCTAGTTGCTGAAAAGAAAGCGAATGTAGAATCTCCAGTAGAATCAAAAGTACAAACGACTGGATTACAAGAAAAAGTGAGTGCGTTACAATCAGAAGTGAATCGTATTCGTGCAAATGAAAAACATAAATCACAAATTGAACAAGCTGAAAAATTAATCGAGGAAGCAAATGACTTACAAGCTTCAAAAACAGCTACTCAAAAAGAAGTAGACGCAAAAGTTAAAGAAATTAAATCACTAACTTTTATCTTAAAATCAATGAAAGCAGAAGAAACTGTAAAACCAAAGAAAAACCAAGACAGCCGTAATGGTAAAAAGATGGTAAAAGGGACTGGTTTCAGAATAGGCGAAGCAGCGCATGGATCAACACCTTCAACACCTACTGGAATATCAGCCGATGTTGAAGATGCAACTAGTCAGCCAAAAGTTGAAACCGATGAAGCGCCGCCTAGTTCTTTTAGAGAGTCTACTTCTGTAACACATTCTAGACGTAGAAAGAGAGAAGTTCGTTCACCGGAAGTACCTCAACCAGAAGGTAACGTGATTGCTCGTGGTGAAGACGGTGTGCCTTGGGAATTATATGAAAACGGGTATCTATTGTTTAAGCCAGAAGTTGGTAAGGATACGTTGACGAATAATTCTGGTGAATCTACTTGGAAAGTTAATTATGGTGAACAAATTAAGCATGTTGGTTTTGCGGATAAGGTTTATGCACCTGAAAATAGTGAGTGGCTATTTTCTGAAAGAGATGGTGCTGAAACTAATAGAGGCTTTAGTCCGTTAAATTTTGATACTATGCATTTTGATACAAGTAAAGTAACGAATATGCGGAATATGTTCAGTGGTATGAATAAGTTAACTAATTTAGATGTGACGCATTTTGACACAAGTAAAGTAACGAATATGAGTGGGATGTTCAGTTATATGAATAGGTTAACTAATTTAGATGTGACGCATTTTGACACAAGTAAAGTAACGGATATGTCAGTTATGTTCCGTGCAATGTATGATTTAACTAATTTAGATGTGACGCATTTTGACACAAGTAAAGTAACGAATATGTCAGAAATGTTCTTCAGAATGCCTAACTTAACTAACTTAGATGTGACGAATTTTGACACAAGTAAAGTAACGAATATGGCAAATATGTTCAGTGAAATGTTTAACTTAACTAATTTAGATGTGACGAATTTTGACACAAGTAAAGTAACGAATATGGCAAATATGTTCAGTGAAATGTTTAACTTAACTAATTTAGATGTGACGAATTTTGTCACAAATAAAGTAACGAATATGACAAGAATGTTCAATGGTATGTCTAAGATAACTAATTTAGATGTGACGCATTTTGACACAAGAGAAGTAGAGAGTATGGCTGGTATGTTCAATGGTATGTCTAAGATAACTAATTTAGATGTGACGCATTTTAACACAAGTAAAGTAACGAATATGGCAAATATGTTCAGTGGTATGTCTAACTTAACTAACTTAGATGTGACGCATTTTGACACAAGTAAAGTAACGGATATGACAGAAATGTTCAGTGAAATGTCTAACTTAACTAATTTAGATGTGACGAATTTTGACACAAGAGAAGTAACGGATATGGAAGATATGTTCTATGATTCAGACAAACTTAAAGAACTTAAACTCGGAGATAAATTTAAAGCTGATGGGATTAGAACG
>CAUSAK010000022.1:0-25628 GCA_963529535.1 uncultured Granulicatella sp.
CGCTATCCATCCTACCGTATTTTTCTCCAAAATACTAGTAAAGCTATCATTTCGATTATAATCGAAACTGAATTGATTTTTCTCCCTTTAATCGACTATAGTCGAAAGTGAACTAGTTTTATCCACTTCTATCGATTATAGTCGAAATTGTCTTTAGAACATCAAAAAACGATAGAGACTTTTCCTCTACCGTTTCCTGTTTTTATATTTAATCTTCTAATACAATCTCTGGATTCAGTTGATAATGTTGACCATAATCATCCCTAATAACAAATTTATAGTCTACTAAATAACGGCGCATTGTAGCAAAATCATCATATAGTTCCTTAATTTTTTCATTCAATTCTTTTTCGGTGTATGTCTCTGAATGACTCTTTAAATGCGCATAAATAAATTCAAAGATTTCTATTTTATTTTTCTGTTTTTTAGGAAGAACCGTAATTTTTCCATCCTTCATAAATCTAGAAATATTTCCCTCTTTCATATTAAAGACTCCTCTAATATTGCTTATGATTTCTTAAAATTCACTATAAATAAATTCTTGTACATTTGAAAAATCCGTTACAAAACAATAAATAATCACACTCAAGATAACGCTATAAAAAAATAAAGTCCATAAAATAAAGCGATGCTTATCTGTCATTTTATTTACCAAATGTGTAAAGCTCTTTTTCAACTTCCATCCATCCTTTCACTCCAACATGCATTACATCGAAAAGAAAATACTTTTCATACTCTCTATTACCATAATTTAAAACTTTTGCTCCATATTGATTAGCTATTCCTTCAATCTTCTTATACGTTTGTTCTCTCATAGCTTTAGACACACCCGTATAATCATTCCATTTCCCATTAACTGGGAAAATAATTACTTCAACTTCTATTCCTAGTTCTTTAGCCACTGTTAAAAAAATTTCAAAATCTGAATACTCAGGGGACTCTAAATAACTTAAATCTTTATTAGAATCTTTTAAAGACTCATAACGTTTTTTTAAATAAGTATTATAATAATGATTATCTACTGCATAATCATTATTATCTGTTTTTTTCTCTACATCTTCTACAAATTTTTTTGTCATTTGTTCCCAATCATATGTTGGCATGATTTCACCACTTAATGGATAATCTGCTTTCCCTTGATTTTTATAAAAATTTTGTTTTAATTTGAATGCGTATAGTTTAGTATCCAACTCTAACAATTTCTTTTCAATGATATTTCCTTTATTTTCTACAAGAACATCTTTATATTTTCTATAAATTTCATTCTGCTGTTTATTCCCATTAGTAATTTCAATTATTCTATTAATTAATTTTTCCTTAGTTTCTTTACTTAGTTTTTCATTCGCTAAGGTATTAAAAATATGCTCTTGAGATGCTTTATTTAAAAATGCATCTGGATGGATTCCATCTTTTTCATACCATTGCACTGATTCAATAATAGCTACTTTTCTTTTAGTCATTGCGGATTCTATCGAACCTAACGTAGAAGCTTGCACAATATTTTGGGAATAACTTGTTCCAATCTGCATAATATTAAAATCTTTATAATTAAAAATTCTATTAGGATGATATGCCTCATCTTTCGTAGCGACTAATTCAGAGGATCCTAATAAAACAAGTGTATTAGGAGTAATATTACTTGCCAAAATATCTCTACTTTTATACTTTTCATACGAAGTACCATAACGAATACTATTATCACTTACTTTATAATAATCTTCAATATTCTTAACATATGTCTGATTTATAAAGAAAAGTGTCAAAATCACTAATACTATTGATAGTAAAAATGCTCTCAATTTAATCATCTTTTTATATCCTATCCTTTAAATATCTACTAATAGCTACTTAGCATTATTTTTTTAATATCATGTTCAACAATTTATATGGTTCTCCAGAGAAGATAAAGAAACCAACTACTACTAAATTCATCGTTACGAACCAGCTGAATAATTGATACCAATTCTTATTTTTGTTCTTTTTATAAAATGAACTTTTCTTCTGATAAACTTCAAAACTAGCCATTAAAATTCCATGGTAAAAACCATACAAAATATAACTAACGCTAATCCCATGCCAGAATCCCATCACTAACATATTTACCATATAAGCATATACGGCATTATGCAACCTTTTCTTAAACAATTGTTTTTTAATAGCTTTCATCAAAACTCTTGAAAACACAAAATCTCTTAGCCATGTCGATAAAGTAATATGCCATCTATTCCAAAAATCTTTTATATCCACACTTAAAAAAGGTGCATTAAAATTCATTGGAGTCTGAATACCTAATACATTACTACTTCCAACCGCCATCAAACTATAACCTGCAAAATCAAAAAACAAATACATTGTATACAAATACATATACTTTATTGAA
This sequence comes from uncultured Granulicatella sp., assembly GCA_963529535.1. GTDB lineage: Bacteria > Bacillota > Bacilli > Lactobacillales > Aerococcaceae > Granulicatella. Next base: position 2,381 of record CAUSAK010000022.1, read on the forward strand.
TAAACAATTGTTCCAGTATTCGATAACGAAAACAAGACTTGATACACATAAGTGGATAAGACAATTTTATAAAAAACTCCTAGTACCAATCTGAAAACGCCTGTACCTGCTAGTTCTAAATATTCTTGCCTAGTCATACTATTCTTTAATTCTGCTAAAAATCTACTACTTCTGTCAATTGGACCTGCACTAACTGTTGGGAAAAATAATAAAAATTGCAAATAATCTTTTATACATACTCTTTCCTTAATTAACCCATCCGATATTTCTAACATCATTTGTATCGTTTTAAAAGACATATAAGAAATTCCTATAAATGCCAAAAAATGAAATGATGTCATAGCAAACAATTTATTTAAAACTAATGGCATTATGGACAATCCAACTAATAAATTCTTCCAAGATTTAGTTGTTCTTTGAGCCACAACGATTAAACAATATTGAAAAATAAGGAATACTATCAAATATAGTAGCATACTAATACTTCTACCATAAATATTTCCTGCTAAAAACAGTGAAACAGCTATTATAAAATATTCTTTATTTTTCTCAAAATAATTTATTATAAAACCAATCACCAAAACTACTAACAAAAAAAGGAAAAATTCATTTCCCTCAAAATAATTCATACTAAATATACCCCTTTTATTTTAAAGATGATTTCTTTCCAATCGTCTATTTATCATATTATCATATTTAGATTGCATGACCATTCTACCATATCCTCTCATATTTAAACAGTATAATACCGTAATACCTCTATCCATTTTTAAACAACAACATCCTTTTTATATCATATATTCTCATAATAACTCTACTTTTCTCCACAAAAAAACTTGTTAGAAATGGCAGTTATTTCTAACAAGTTCTGGGTAATGGGTTTCTTGAGTTATTAAATTTATTGTTTTTCTAATTTTAATACTTTTTCAACTTTTTTATAAAGCATTAACGATAGTACACTGCTTAAGCCAAATTTTAATACATTAAATGGTAATAAAGCAAATAGCATCAATGTCCATAAATTTGTGACAAATGGGTTTGTAGTTGCTGCAAGGGCAACAATTTTTTCAATTGGGAAATGCATCGCTGTTGCATATAATGAGAAAATGACAAAATAATTTGCTGTTAATAAGACTACTGTTGCAGTAGTTGTACCAATCACTAAACTTGTAATCGCTCCTTTAAATGTGCGGTGATATTTATAATAAAATACCGCTGGCAACATGAAACTTAAACTTCCAATTAAGTTAACTGTTTCGCCAATCCCAAATGTTGTTGTTCCATTTAAAACAAAATTCAATGCAACTTTTACAATCGCAATATACGCACCATATAATGGTCCTAATAAATAACCTCCTAAAATAACAGGTAATTCAGAAAAATCCATTTTAACAAATGGTGGAATAAATGGAAGACTAAATTCTAATAACATTAGAATCGTACTTAACGCACCGAATAGTCCTACTAAAATGATTTTTTTTGTCGCATAACGTGACACTGTTTTTGCATTTGTACTCATCGTACATCTCCTCCTTAACCGGGTGAAGGATCGGATGGTTTCTCACGTTCTTGTTCCATTTTATTTGTATAACTGCACCAAAAAATGCAGCAACAAAATGGTCTACATTTCATCGCTGCATTCTTATATATCAAATAAATTGGTATCTTCGAACGTGAAATATAACCATTTTCTCTCATCTAGACTATCACTATCGGTTCTGGAATTACACCAGATCATGCCTATTTGGCTCGCGGACTATACCGCCGGTAAGGAATTACACCTTGCCCCGAAAATGTTATTTTATAAACAAAGAGTACCATACTTTTTTTTACATGACAATTATTCTGCTTAATTTGTTTATTGATATTGTGGGCGAGCATATCCAAAAATATCACTAGAGTCAATTTCATGTGTTTTTCTCATAACTTTAGAACCATCTCCACCTTTAACATCTGTATTCCCTTCAAGCGTCACAATTCTATCACTAAGAACTTTTTCTACAATGGCAATATGGTCTGCTACGCCATCCCCATTCCAATCAAATGTTACAATATCTCCCGCTTGCGGTGTAGATTTTCCAATCCAAATTCCTTGATTTTTAAATAAATGAATATGGAAAGGAACATAGGCTTCTTTTTGAATTAAGTCTATTACCCCAGCCATTTGGAAGATAGAGGAAACAAATACATCACACCAATCATCCCATGTATGGATATAATAACCACTATAACTTCTCATTCCTGTATTATAAACGTGGACTAGTCTTTCTTGCCAAGAATCATATTGTTCTGTACCAATATAGACTCTTGCTAATTCTAACACAAGATGTTTTTGATCTTCTGACCAAGATGGAGTTTCAATATAAGTTCCATCATTTCCTACATAATATCTAGCATTGTCGACCCATGTATTTGTTGCCATTTTCCCATTATTCAATAGGTAATAGTCTCCAACCCATTGATTTAAAACAGGAATTCCATTTCTATAATAATGCCATGTACCATTTTTTTCTTGATCCCAGCCATCTTTTCCTTTTACAACTCCCGGAATCCATTCACCTGTTTCAGATACATAGTATTTATCCCCATCTATCCAACTAGAAGTGATCATTCTTCCATCATTTCCTACATAATAGTAAGTTTGGACCCATTGATTCGTGACAAGTTTTTCTTGTTCATCATAAAAATACCAGCCATTATTTTGTTTTTTCCATCCACTGTCTTTTACTCTATCCGGATTCCATTTTCCTGTGGAATCTACATAATATCTAGCTCCATCTACCCATTTACTTGTAGCCATTTTCCCATCTGACTCCAAGTAATAGTCTCCTTCCCAAGTAGATATTGCCATTGTATGATCTTCTTTATAAAAATACCATGTTCCTTTTTGATCTCTCACCCATCCTTGTAGGGTGCTCTCTTTTTTTACTTCAGATTTTTTTGTTGTTTCGTTTTGCTTTTCTGTTAAAGATTTTGGTTTTTCAACTCCATTTGTAGTGATTTCGGATTGATGATCCTTTTTTTCTACAGTTGTTGTAACTTCAGCCTTATTTTCTGTAGGTTTCACTTCGTCTGCCAAAACTACATTCGCATTAATAAACATAAGTCCCATTAATAAAAATATATATTTTTTCATCCTTTTTTTACCTTTCAATATAATCTTTTATAATGATATCACAAATGCAATGCTTTCTTCAAATAATGCCCCGTAAAACTACCTTCGACTTGAGCCACTTCTTCAGGCGTTCCAGTAGCGACAACTAGTCCTCCGCCACTTCCCCCTTCTGGTCCCATATCAATAATGTAGTCAGCTGTTTTAATCACATCTAAATTATGTTCAATCACTAAAACTGTATTTCCTGATTCTACTAAACGATTCAATACTTCTAATAATCGAGCAATATCATCTGTATGAAGCCCTGTCGTTGGCTCATCTAATACATAAAAGGTATTTCCTGTAGACACTCGTTGCAGTTCACTCGCTAATTTCATCCGTTGTGCTTCTCCACCCGATAAAGTTGTAGCGGATTGTCCTAAAGTCACATAGCCTAAACCAACATCTTTAATCGTTTGAAGTTTTCGTTTAATTTTTGGAACAGCTTGGAAAAATTCTACTGCATCATCTACCGTCATTTCTAATACTTCAGCAATACTGTTTCCTTTGTATTTGACTTCCAATGTTTCTGAATTATAACGACTACCATGGCAAATTTCGCACGGAACATATACATCTGGTAGGAAATGCATTTCAATTTTTAAAATACCGTCCCCCTTACACGCTTCGCATCGTCCACCTTTGACATTGAAACTAAAACGTCCTTTTTTATAGCCACGTAATTTTGCTTCATTTGTAGTTGCAAATAAGTCACGAATATCATCGAATACACTCGTGTAAGTTGCTGGATTACTTCTTGGAGTACGACCAATTGGACTTTGGTCGATATCAATAATTTTATCTAATCCTTCATATCCTTCAATCGATTTAAAGGTTCCTGGTTTTTCTTTTGATTTTGAAATTTCTCTTGCTAGAGCTTTTTTCAATACTCCATTGACAAGAGAACTCTTTCCAGAACCTGAAACTCCTGTAACTACTACTAATCTTCCTAAAGGAATATCGACGTTAACAGATTTTAAGTTATTTTCACTTGCTCCTTTTAGGCGAATCCACCCTTTATCTTCTATTCTACGTTCAATTGGAACAGCAATTGATTTTTTCCCTGATAAATATTGACCCGTTAGTGAATTTGGATTTTTTTCCACTTCTTCTGGCGTTCCAGCAGCAATAATTTGCCCACCAAATTCTCCTGCTCCTGGTCCAATATCAATTAAGTAATCTGCTGCTCTCATCGTGTCTTCATCATGTTCCACTACAATTAATGTATTTCCTAAATCACGCATATTTTGTAACGATTGAATTAATCGATCATTGTCTCTTTGATGCAATCCAATCGATGGTTCATCTAAAATATATAAAACTCCTGATAAATTCGATCCAATTTGTGTCGCTAAACGAATCCGTTGCGCTTCTCCCCCTGATAAAGTTCCTGCTGCACGACTAAGGTTCAAATATTGCAACCCAACATTTTTCAAGAATGTTAAACGAGATTGCACTTCTTTTAAAATAGGAGCGGCAATTTGTTCATCTTGTGGAGATAACGTTAATTCTTTGAAAAATTCAATTTCTTCATCAACAGACAATTCCAATACTTCACTAATATGTTTATGATTTACTTTGACTGCTAATGCCTGTTCATTTAAACGATGTCCATGACAAGCTTTACACGATAATTCCGTCATATATTGACGCATTTGTTCTCTTGTATAATCGCTGTTTGTCTCATGGTAACGGCGTTTCACATTGACAATAACTCCTTCAAAAGGTACATCCACATCTCGAACGCCACCAAATTCATTTTCATAATGGAAATGGAAAGTGGCATCTCCAGAACCATATAACACTAGGTTTTTCTGAGACTGTGTTAATTTTTCAAAAGGTAGATCCATTGGAACTTTAAACTGCTCACAAAATTGACGTAGCATCTCTGGATAATAGTTCGAACTAATCGGATTCCAAGGCACTAATGCTCCTTCATTTAATGTTTTTTCTTTATCTGGAATGACTAAATCGATATCCACTTCTAATTTCATTCCTAATCCATCACATTCCGGACAAGCTCCAAAAGGTGCATTGAATGAAAACAGACGTGGTTCTAATTCTCCAATCGTAAATCCACAATGAGGACAAGCATAGTGCTCACTAAATAAGATTTCTTCTTGTCCAATGACATCGACAATCGCATACCCTTCTGCTAAACGAAGTGCTGCTTCTAATGAATCGAATAATCTTGAACGGCTCTTATCCGATACAATAATACGGTCGACAACAATTTCAATGGAATGTTTTTTGTTTTTTTCTAATGAAATTTCATCCGTTGTCTCCATCATTTCGCCATCTACTCGAATACGAATATAGCCGTCTTTTTGAATCGATTCGAAAACTTTTTTATGTTCTCCTTTTTTCCCCTTTACAATCGGAGCTAAAATTTGAATTTTTGTTCTTTCTGGTAATTCCATTACACGATTCACCATTTGTTCAATCGACTGACTTTCAATTAACGTGCCGTCATTTGGACAATACGGTTTTCCTACTCGTGCATATAGTAATCTCAAGTAATCATTAATTTCCGTTACTGTTCCGACAGTTGAACGAGGATTACGAGAAGTTGTTTTTTGGTCAATCGCAATTGCTGGACTTAATCCGTCAATACTATCAACATCTGGTTTATCCATTTGCCCTAAAAATTGTCGTGCATAAGCTGATAAACTCTCTACATATCTTCTTTGCCCTTCCGCATATAATGTATCAAAAGCTAGTGAACTCTTCCCTGAACCGGATAATCCTGTAATTACCACTAATTGATCTCTTGGAATCGTTACATCAATATTTTTTAAATTATGGGAGCGTGCTCCTCGAACGATAATCTGATCTTTCGCCATTCCATCTTCCTCTATTTCTATTTTAAAATCAAAAACTCTGCCCTTAGGCATTCATCTTAGTATAGCATAGTTTCTTTTATTTTACGAACAAACGTTCTTGTTCGATTATACAAGATAGTACAATCGATTTTTTGTAGTTCCTGTTTTCTTTAGTAATCCTATTTCTACATATTTTTTCAAATATCTTCTCACACTAGATCCACTCATTCCTAATAATTCCTGAGCTTGATAAGCACTAACAGATTGATGCGCTTTTAAATAAGTTTCTAATACTCGATAATATTCTTTTTCCTTTACAGTTAAATGAATCACGAAATCTTCTACTACAGAAGCAGTTTCTCCATAAGACTCTAATGTTTGAAGAATAGCTTGCAACATAAATTCAATAAAATACGTGGCATCATTTTCTCGATTACTTTTGCTTAAAGCATCATAGTAACCTTGTTGATGATTATAAATAACAGATTCTATTGGTAGCCATTCAAATAAGGAATTCCACTTACTTAAAATTAAACTTTGCCATAACCGTCCCATTCTACCATTTCCATCTTCAAACGGATGAATAATTTCTAATTCAAAATGAATCACACATGACTTAACAATGGGAGAAATCGTACTATTCTTTCCCCAATCAAACAACTCTTGAATCAATGATCCAACAAACTGCGCTCTAGCGCCTATATGCACGACTCTACCATTCGAATCATAAATTCCTACATCTCCCAGTCGAAATTTACCCGGAAGTTTGACTAACCCCTGCATGAGTAAGTGATGCGCTAATAAAAAATCATTGATTTCATATGGATCCATTTTAAATACCTGTTCATAAGCTTCATAAGCATTTTGAACTTCATGAATATCTTTTTGTGGGCCTAATACTCTCTTCCCTTCAATAATATCGGTAACTTGTTCTAGCGTTAATGAATTATTTTCAATCGCTAATGAAGATTGAATAGAACGAATCCGATTTTCTTTTCGTAAATGCAATTCTCTTTTTTCAAATGATAATTGCGCTGATTTTTCAGATATTTCTTGTACCAAATTTAGTATTTTCTCTGTAATACGGTAATGGGGTACCATCAATATGCGCTCCCTTCTTTTCTGTTTGTATCAGTATATCATAAATGAGCAAATTTTGAGCAGAATGTGAGCAGATTATGAGCAGATTCCTACTCAATAAAAAAGTCTGAATCTTCATAGTCCCTCACTATCAAAATTCAGACTTTTTCTATACTCTTAGATCATTTCCATCTCCACTGGACAGTGGTCGCTTCCAGTTACATCCGCACGAATTTTCACTTCTTGAATGCGAGAAGTTAACACTTCTGATACAACAAAATAGTCAATTCTCCATCCAATATTTCTTGCACGAGCGCCACCCATATAGCTCCACCAAGTATAAGCTCCTACTGTATCCGGATAACGATAACGGAACGCATCTACTAAACCATTCTCTACAATTTGATCAAATTTTTCACGCTCTTCTTTTGTAAATCCTGCATTTTTTGTATTTGTTTTTGGATTTGCCAAATCGATTTCCTTATGTGCTACATTTAAGTCTCCACAAAAAATAACAGGTTTTGTTTCTTCTAATTTTTTAATAAAAGCTAAGAAATCATCTTCCCACACTTGACGATAACTTAAACGAGTTAAATCACGTTTCGCATTTGGCGTATACACTGTCACTAAATAATAATCCGCATATTCTGCTGTAATGACACGTCCTTCTTGATCATGTTCTTCAATCCCTAATCCATATTGAACAGAAATCGGTTCTTCCTTTGTAAAAATGGCTGTTCCAGAATATCCTTTTTTCACCGCTGAATTCCAATAGGCATGATAACCAGCAAATTCCATTCCTAAATCCACTTGTTCAGGCTGTGCCTTTGTTTCTTGTAAACATAAAATATCTGGTTGAGCTTCTAATACATATTCTTGTAAAGCTCCTTTATTTAAAACAGAACGAATCCCATTCACATTCCATGTTGTTAATTTCATAATTCTTCCTCCACGTTCATTTTGTTCTATCATAACAATTTTATAAAATGATGACTAGCAAAAAGATACCGACCTCCGATGGTTAGATTTTTAGTCTAACTTTTGGGGTCGGTATTTCAGAAATACTTTTTCTCTAAATATCCGCATCATTCGGCAAGCAAATATAAAAACTAATCACTTCTCCGACGGATTCAGCTAACATTCTTCCGCCATGACTTCGAACAATATTATCCGCAATGGCTAACCCTAAGCCTGTTCCACCTGTTTCTTTCGAACGAGAGCCTTCTGCACGATAAAAACGACTAAATAAATGCTCCAACACTTCTTTAGAAATCGGTTCTCCAATATTACGAACAGCAATCGTTACAATGTCTTTTTGTTCCAGCACTTCTATCGTAATTTTCGTATTTTCACGACCATATTTAATAGCATTCGACAGTAAGTTGTGAATCACTCGTACCATCTTTTCGGCATCCATTTCTAGCACCATTTTTTTCTTTGGCGGAATCACTTCAATTGTCATTTGACGTTTTTGCGCTTCTAATTCAAAATCTGCTGCTACTTGTTCTAAGAAATTCGCTACCGGAATATCATTCAATCGCAATGGTGCTCCATTTGGACTTGTTGTTGTATATTCGAATAAATCATCTACTAATGCCTTCATTTGTTGCGCTTTATGATACGCAATTTCTGCATAACGCTTTGTTTCTTCGGGTGTTTTAGGCTTTCCATTAATGACTAATCCTAAATACCCAATAATAGATGTTAAAGGGGTACGAATATCATGAGAAACATTTGTAATCAATTCATCTTTTGATTTTTCAATCATCCGTTCATCTTCCATGGCGCTTACGGTTGAATCTACTAAACGGTTAATACTCGTCACTACTTTTCCCATATCTCCTGCTAATTGGAAAGGAATTCTTCGATCATAATCTCCTTGCGCAATTAAATGTAATTCCTCTAAAACATGAGACAATTGCATTTGATGATAACGGCGAATTAAACGCCAGTAAGTAAATCCAATCGCAAAAATAATCGAACTAATGGAAAAAATGTTTTTATATAATTGAATTTCACTTGGTTCAACATTCCAAGCTTGACGAATCGAACGACTGCCGTCTACAAAGTATCCAGGCGCATCTAAAAATTGATTCAACAATACTAAAGCTCCTAAATATAAGACAAAGACGATACAGAGTGTAATAACGCCTTCTAAAAATAATTCACTAATTTCCCGGGCTGTTAATTTTAAAAGGGCAGCAGGTTTTTCCTCTCTATCCGCCTTTTTTTGAAAAAATTTGCTATTTACTTTCAATTTTATAGCCAACTCCCCATACGGTTTCAATAACCTTATCTCCACCTGTTGCTTCAGCAATCTTGTCACGTAAATGGCTTACGTGAACCATTACAGTTTTGGTAGAGACAATGCTTTCTTGTTGCCATACTGTTTCAAAAATTTCATCTGCACTAAACACTTTATTAGGGTGACTTGCTAGTAGGAATAGAATTCCAAACTCTAAAACCGTTAATTGAATTTCTAAACCATCCAATGTTATTACTTGATGAGAACCTTTATTAATTAATAACGGGCCAATCGTAATTTCTTCGGTACTTTCACTTTCTTTTGTTAAAGCAGAAGTTCGACGTAATAATGATTTTACACGTGCAATGACTTCTAATGGATTAAATGGCTTCGTCACATAATCATCTGCCCCATTTGTCAATCCTTGAATTTTATCAATATCGGTTGATTTGGCACTTAATAATAAAATCGGTAAAGTATCATTCGTTTTGCGAATTTCATGCACAACAGAAATCCCATCTAATCGTGGCATCATAATATCTAAAATCACCATATCAATATCTGGATAAGCTTGAATTTTTTCTAATGCTTGTTTTCCATCATATGCTTTTACAATTTCAAATTTTTCATTTCGTAAATAAATAGTCAATAATTCTACAATCTCACGATCATCATCTACGACTAAAATTTTCATAAAAATCCCTCTTTTCGTATTATTTTCAACTTTATCCTACTCAATCTCTAAGAAAAACTCCACCATTTCATTAAAATCTTGAAAATTCTTTAATAATTTGGCAAAAAAATCGCTTCTATATGCCTGAATACACGTTTTTTTGCTATAATGTAAGTGTATTCCTAATTTATTGGAAAGGATTTTTTATGATACAAACACCTATTACAAATCAACAAGTTCAATTACTAGAAACGATTGTCTCTTCATCAGAACACATTCAAGACTATTTTGTTCCATTTGCAGTGGATGAATCCATCTTACATCATCTGGTGCAATTCCCATCGGAAACTTTTCTACATTTTTGGGAAATGGAAGATACAGTGATTTTAGGAATGACAGACACTAAAACACCCTATTTAGAAGAGGGAGTTGCTTTATTAAAACAACGAAACTACACACCAGTTGTTCGTCATGCTGGAGGCTTAGCGGTTGTTAGTAACTCAGGCGTTTTAAATATTAGTTTATTATTTTCTAGACAAAATGCAACGATTACTCAAGTCTATGAATGGATGCAAGAACTCATTACACATGCCTTTCCAGAAGCCATTAGAGAAAAAAAAATTCAAGCCTTTGAAGTGAGTGATTCCTATTGCCCAGGAGACTATGATTTAAGTATCCAAGGAAAGAAATTCGCTGGAATTGCACAAAGACGTTTCAAAAATTCGATTTGTGTTTCTATTTATCTTAGCATTAATGGAAATCAAGAAGAACGTGGAAACTTAATCCATGATTTTTATGAAGAAAGTATTAAGGGAGAAGAAACTCGTTGGCATTATCCAACTATCCATACAAATAGTATGGCAAATTTATCTCAATTATTAGACTTAACTCTAACGGTTCAAGAAGTCAAAGAACGCATTTTAACCGCTCTATTAGATGGTCAATGTGAATTGTTAGAGTCAGAAATACATTTTGCAACAGAAAAAAGTTATCAAAAAGCCATGGACCGTTTAAACCTTAGGAAGGTATAAATACTCCAGACGACATAAGGAGGAAATTATTCATGCATATCGAAGAACTATCCCGTGAAAAAGTATTTCGTGACCCTGTTCATGATTACATTCACATTCAACACCGTGTTATTTTAGACTTAATTAATAGCCGAGAAATGCAACGATTACGTCGCATTAAACAAACTGGTGCTTCTATGTTCACCTTCCATACGGCTGAACATTCTCGCTTTTCTCATTCATTAGGCGTCTATGAAATTGCTAGAAGAATTTGCGATAAATTTGTTCGAAACTATCCTTCTACAAAACCAGATGATGGTTTATGGGATGACTCTAACCGCCTTGTTGTCCTATGTGCCGCTCTTTTACACGATATCGGACATGGCCCTTATTCTCATGCTTTTGAGAAAATTTTCGATACAAACCATGAACAAATTACGATTGATATTATTTTATCCCCAGACACAGAAGTGAATAAAATTTTAAAAACTGTTTCTCCTACTTTTCCTGAAGAAGTAGCCAGCGTCATCCAAAAGAAACATCCCAATCCTCAAGTTGTTCAATTAATTTCTAGTCAAATTGATGCTGACCGAATGGATTACTTACTACGAGATGCTTATTTTACAGGAGTAAACTATGGAACCTTTGACTTAACTCGCATTTTACGTGTGATTCGTCCTTATAAAGGTGGGATTGCCTTTAACTTTTCAGGAATGCATGCTGTAGAAGATTATGTTGTTAGCCGTTATCAAATGTATATGCAAGTTTATTTCCATCCAGTTTCAAGAGGAATGGAAGTCATTTTAAATCACTTACTTAAACGTGCAACGGAATGTTATCATTCCAAGACACAATCCTTAAAATATACAGCCTCTTTCTTAAAACCATTTTTTGAAAAAAATTGGACATTGGAGGATTATCTTCGTTTAGATGACAGTGTTTTAAATACTTATTTTGCGCATTGGCAAATTGAAGACGATGCTATTTTAAGTGATTTAGCAGACAGATTTATTAATCGTAGACCTTTTAAATCTGTTCCATTCAAATACAATAACGATGCAGCTACCATTGAACGAATGAAAGAACTCGTTCAAAATGTTGGATTTAATATCGACTACTACACTGCCATTAATAACAGCTATGATTTGCCGTATGATTTTTACCGCCCAAATTCTGTTAAACCAAGAACACAAATTGAACTATTTGAAAACAATGGAAATATGGTCGAATTATCTCTTGTCAGCTCGATTGTATCTGCTATTTCAGGAAGAGTACGTGGAGATGAACGCTTATACTTCCCCAGAGAGATGTTTGCAGAAGGAACAGCAGAATTATTTAGCGAAGATTATCAAGAATTTCAAGCATTAGCTTCAAAACTTGATGTCTACTCAAATCAAATGAAATAATAAAATACTCACATGAAAGACTTTTCTGACACCAGAACTCTACGGTTGTATTATCGATGAGACGGAACAGGAAAGTCTTTTTGTCTTTTTCATTCAGCATTAGAATATGTTATAATGACATTGATATAAATTAAAGGAGACTAACTATGATTAAATTAATTGCCATTGATATCGATGGAACTTTGATTAACTCAAAACACGAAATTACTCCTCGTGTTCATGCTGCATTAACAAAAGCCAAAGAACAAGGTGTCTATGTTGTTCTTTGTACAGGACGACCTCTTCCAGGAGTTCAAGGATATTTAAAAGAACTAAACTTAATCAATAATCGTGATTTTGTCATTACTTATAATGGTTCACTTGTTCAAAAAACCGGAACAGGAGAAAGTTTAGTACGCTTTGGAATGACAATGGATGATTTAAAACAAATGGATGATTACTATCAAAAATATGGTGTTCATTATCACATCATCGATGAAAAAAATATTTATGTTACAACTCCAGAAATTGGAAAATACACTTATATGGAACGTGACCTTGTTGGTATGCCGATTGTGCAACAACCACTAGATCAATTTGACCCAAATGCTACTTTTTCAAAAATGATGTTCGTAGATGAACCAGAAATTTTAGAAAATCTAATTCCAAAATTAAGTGATGAATTTAAAGAAAACCATAATATCGTTCGTAGTATGACTGTTTACTTAGAAGTCCTACACCCACAAGCAAGTAAAGGACACGCTGTCGCTAAACTAGCAGAACTATTAGGACTAGATGCTAGCGAAGTCATGTGTATCGGAGACCAAGAAAACGATAGAGATATGATTGAATATGCAGGCATGGGCGTTGCAATGGGAAATGCGATTGATAAAATTAAAGAACTCGCAAACTTCATTACAACAACAAATGATGAAGATGGCGTTGCAGTGGCTGTAGAAACTCACGTATTAAACTTGGAAAACTAATTCAAAGAAGAAAAACAGTAAAACGAAAAACCAAAGGAAATTTTACACTCCTTTGGTTTTTATTTACACAGTAACATAAAATAACTCTTCACAAAACACGATTATTAACGATAAAATTTGAAAAAGAAATCGATTTTTAACGAATATTCGGTGAATTTTTAGTTGTAATTTTCGTAATTTTCTGTATAATAGTTTTACTGAAGAAATCTTCAGCCAGAGCTGGCTTTTAAGCTTTGAGTCAAATTAAAGGAGGCTAACCGATGAAATTAAAGAGAAGCGAACGATTAATCGATATGACTCAACGATTACTCGATAATCCTCACACATTGATTTCATTAACAAGTTTTACAGATTTATACCAATCTGCAAAATCTTCCATCAGTGAAGATATTGCTATTATTAAACGCACCTTTGAAATTCAAGGAATTGGTGTTGTTCATACACTTCCTGGAGCTGCAGGAGGCGTTATTTTCACACCAAAAATCAAGAAAGAACAAGCATTAGAAGCTGCACAAAACATTTGTAATCAGATGAATGACTCTACTCGTCTACTTCCTGGTGGATATATTTACTTATCTGATTTACTAGGAAAACCGGATGTTCTTCATCACTTAGGAAAAATGATTGCTTCGGCTTATGTAGATAAAAAAGTTGATGTTATTATGACAGTAGCCACTAAAGGAGTTCCGATTGCACAAACTGTTGCCAATTACTTAAATGTTCCATTCGTTATCGTTCGACGTGATTCAAAAATCACCGAAGGAGCCACTGTAAGTATTAATTACGTGTCCGGTTCATCTTCTCGTGTTGAAAAAATGGAATTATCCAAACGTACGTTACCAAGTGGATCAAATGTATTGATTGTTGATGATTTTCTAAAAGCCGGCGGTACCATTAATGGGATGCGAAGTCTTATCAAAGAATTCGATTCTCATGCAGTAGGAGCAGTAGTCTTCTGTGAATCAGGAATTTCGGGACATCAATTACATGATTATTCTTCGATTATTCGTATCACTGAAATCAATACCGAAAACCAACATATCAAAGCCGAGCTCGGCAACTTCTTTGATACACATATATTTTTAGAAGAAGGACGCTAGTTAACAATTAAAAATTAACCCATTAACACAAAATAACAGAAAAAAACTTTCCTTGAATAGCAAGGTCGCCAGCAGCCAGCAAATGCTGTCTCATGGCTAAAATTCGAGCCACAGTCTCGAATTCTCCCTGTAAAATAAGCCACCGAAGTGGCTCATTTTACTATTGCTATTAAGAAAAGTTTTTTCTGTTATTTTTCTTTACCTAGTTAAATGGATTAAACCCATTCACCATTCTCATTTAATTGATATCCATCAATGATAGTATTTTTTGCCATCTTACCATTTGATTGAATCCATTGATTTCGAGCATAAGAGCCATTCATTTTTTCAAATTTATTGAGAGAAACTACTTCTTTTGTTGTTTCTTGATTTTCTTTAGTTTCTTCTACTTTATGGAATATCACAAAATTTAATGAAACGTTTTTATCTAGCAAAAATAAAAAGAAAAACTCCCTTTGAATAGCAACAGTAAAATGAGCCACGGAAGTGGCTTATTTTACAGGTAAAATTCGAGATCAAGGCTCAAATTTTAGCCATGAGATTCGCAAAGCGAGGCTGCTGGCGACCTTGCTATTCAAGGAAAGTTTTTCTGTTATTTTTGTTTTACGTTATTAAATTTCACGTTCTACTGGAACACCATCGAAAACAACATCATCCATACGGGTAAAATCACGATATAGAATAAAGTCGTAATTGTAACAGCGGATGTCGCAAAATCAACATCAGCATTTTCCTCCGTTGCTAATAATGGCATAATGACCAATGTCGGAATCGTTGATTGAAGAAAGAATGTTTCTTGTAATTTCATTGGTAATTCAATCGAAAAGAACTGCATCATTCCCACTTGAACAGTTAACAGAATTGCCGGAAACAATACAAAACGCCCCAAAATCGATAAATTCATATCTCGATCGAACGTCAATGAACGAAGCCCCACTTGTGCCAAATGAATTCCAATATACATTAACGATAATGGAGTTACCAAACTACCAATATAAATCAAAGAATCATTCAAAAATTCAGGAAGTGTCCATCCAAACCATACTGCAATCATACTGCCTAAAAAAGCGATTAAGGGTGGTGAGAAAATCCGACTCCATTGAATTCCTTTTCCAACATGTTTCTGATTATAATAAGCAAATAAATACGTCCCCACTGTAAATGTCGATAAAGTATTCACTACATAATATACTAAAAAATAAGGCATAGCCTCTTCACCAAATAAAGATACATTCAATGGCATTCCCATAAAAATCGTATTCGCATTGACAATCGTATTCATCACCGTCGCCTTACGTTCATTAGGAATACGAAATACTTGAACAATGATCCAAGCAACAAAATATCCAATAATAACACTCAACAGTGGAATTCCTAGACTTCCAACAAATTCAATCATTGTTTCCTTTGAAATAAATCTTAAAACAGAAATGATAATCGAAGCTGGTAAAGCAATTTTAATAATAAGGGAAGCAATACTTGCTGAAAAATTTTTATCAAACCATCCCTTTATTTGTAATACATATCCTAAACTAATCATGATGACAATTGTTGCCATACTTGAAAAGATTTGACCTAACATTTTAATCCTCCAATTACTTAGTACAGTCACTATACTCTGCTTTTCCTCTACCTGTCAACATTCCATGAAATATAAAAAATCTCGAAAAATCTGTTAAACAAACTTTCCGAGACTTCAACTTTATTTCTTGAATTGATTTTTAATCATTGTTCCAAATAAACTAATGACTAAAATCATTAAGAATACACAAGTAATGGTGGCACCTGGCGGTGTATCAAATTCATAAGACATACTTAATCCACTAAAAATACCAAAAATACTAATTAACACACCTGACACAATCACACCTGTAAAACTTCTCGTTAAACGAATCGCAATCGAAGCTGGTAACACAATAACCGCTGATACTAATAAAGCTCCAGCAATTGGCATCATCACTGAAATGACTACACCCGTAATAATGGTGAAAACTTGTGTCATCAAACGAACAGGTAATCCTGCCGTATAAGCAGTATCTTCATCAAATGATAAAACATATAATGGTCGCCTAAAAATTAAATATAACACGACCACAATAACCGCTAAAGCAATCATCAATCCCATTTGTTGTTGTGTAATCGTTACGATAGAACCAAATAAAAATTGATCCACACTAATCGTTGAACGACCTTTTTGGAAATTCATTAAAATTAAGGCAATCGCCATCCCGCCGGACATTAATATCGCAACGGTCACTTCTGAATAACCTTTAAAATATTTTCCAATCACTTCCAACACAATGGCTGCTAAAACTACCACTACTAATGTCATAAAGGTAGGATTATAGCCTAATAATAAGCCTAGAGAAACACCCACTAAGGAAACATGTGATAAGGTATCTGCCAATAATGACTGTCTTCTTAAAATTAAAAACAAGCCCAAAATTGGCGTAATCATCGCCATTGCTAATCCTGTGATGAATGCTCTTTGCATGAAACCATAGAAAAACATCTCCATGGAGAATCCTCCTTTCTCATCAAATGAATATGTTTATCCACATAATGTTCCAAATCTTCTTCCTCATGCGTCACCATTAAAATTGCTTTTCCATGATGAGCACAACTATGATGTAACAAATGATAGAAACGCTCTCGACTAGCTTTATCCATTCCTGCTGTTGGTTCATCTAACACAAATAAATCAGGATCTGTCGCAAAAATACGAGCTAAACAGATTCTTTGCTTTTGACCACCCGATAACTCACCAATTCGTTTATGGCGTTCATCCCACATGCCAACAGATTTTAAGGCTCTTTCAATATGTTCATGATCTTCTTTATCTAATCGTTGAAACCAACGACCTTGTTGGTAACGACCTGAAGCAACTAATTCATACACGGTTGAAGGAAATCCCACATTAAAAGAAGAAATTTGTTGTGGGGCATACCCAATCGATAAAGTTTCTCCTTGTGTATTAACGGTTGCGATTGTTGCTTTTCCGTGCTTTGGAGTTAATAATCCTAAAATATTTTTTAATAAAGTGGATTTTGCTGCACCATTTTCGCCTGTTAATATGACAAACTCTCCCGATTCAACGGTAAAACTAATGTTTTCTAAAACGGGCTCATTATCATACGAAAATGATAAATTCTCAACTGAAACGTAACTCATACTAACTCCTTCCTTTTCTAAATCGTAGTAATTCTTTTTTATGTACGCTTGTTAGGATAGCATATTTTAGTACGAATAAGCAAGAAATTACACTGAAAATTAATCTGCATAAAAAAGTGGACAACAGCATTGTCCACTTTTTCCATATTATTGTAAAGTTGCTAAATGTTCTTTCAAGCGTTCGATAACTTTTTGTTCATAATCTGTACGAACTTTTTGAGAAATTTCTGTGGTTTTAAATGGGATAGATCCAGAGTTCACAATACAAGTATCATCCACAAAAATAAAATGCCCTGAGGCTCCTAAGCCTACACCAAAATATTCGTCTCTATAAGATTTTCCAAAATTCACTCCTGCAACACTTTGCGCATGATCAAATTCATGATTATTCAATAAGAAACTCAAAATTGTATTTCTTAATTCTTTACGAATTGTAAAATAATCTTTATCTTGGAAATCCACACTAGTCGCATTTTCATAATATTGAAATCCATTTTCCTTAGAATTATCTTGAGACGTAATGAGTCCGTATTCAGCTACTACTTTATTAATTGCATGTGCATCATGACCTTTTCCATCAGAAACAAAACGACCATCATTAATGTACTCTTTTGCAATTTTTTCAGCAATCGTAATCATGCTATCTGTTACTTTGACAGATGGTAATTTCATTTGACGTCGAACAGAATTAATTAATGAAGCTGCATATAAACTTAACGATTGTTTCATATCTTCTGGCATCGTTTGAAGATTATATTTTTCCAATAAAGTATTAGAGATAGACCCTATTTCTTTTTGATTTTCCTTTTGTAATTCTTGACTTAGAGAAATTAGTCTCGTGATATTTTCTTGAGTTTTTCCTCTATCTGAAGTTCCATACTCCATTAAATATCTTGTATAAGCATCATTGATTACAATCCCATCTTCTGATTCCATCCATTGAATTGCTTGCTCTAACCATTTCTTTTCTTGCGTTTGAACAGCATTACCAAATTGACGTTTCGCTTTTTCATCATCCGTCTCTCTCATTTTTCCATCTGACTCTAAATATCTACCATCTTTTTGTTCATCATGAGCGTATGAGCCATCTGATTTTAAATAATACCAAGCATCATAATTTTTATCAAAAATCCATTCATCAATAGCCATTTTACCATTTGTTTTTAGATAATAAGAACCTTGCCATTCAGAACGTGCATAAGATCCATCACCTTTTAAATAATACCAACCATTGACCGTAACATCTTCTACCCATTCATTAGCTGCCATTTTACCATTCGATTTTAAATAATAATCTCCTTGCCATTCAGAACGTGCATAAACGCCATTACTTTTCAAATAATACCAAGATTGATAATAATTGTCATAAATCCATTCCGAAATCGCCATTTTACCATTTGTTTTTAGATAATAAGAACCTTGCCATATAGCAGAAGCATAAGAACCATCCGATTTTAAATAATACCAAGATTGATAGTCAATATCATAAATCCATTCATTAGAAGCCATTCTTCCATCTTTTTTTAAATAATAATTACCTTGCCATTGTTTAGTTACAGGTTGTTGATTTTGGTAAAAATACCAAAAACCATTTTCTTTAATCCATCCCTGTTTGTTGGTTTCTTCAGCAGCCACCAATGTAAAACTTGTTAACACAAGCGCTGCTAATGTTGAAATAATTGCCTTTTTTTTCATAAAGTTCCTCCTTTATTTCTATTATTATTTTACCTAATCTACAATAAAAAGCAACTAAAAGTCCATAATAAAGAGAAACTCCACTATCAGGCACAACTCTGATAGTGGAGTGAAAGGGAAAACACACCAAAATGATGGCAACAAAATGGTGTTTTACTTCAATACGAAAGCACATGTTTCCTGTTAACAGAAACAATACGTTAAAAATATATAAAAAGCCCCTCTTGTTATTACAAACAAAAGGGGAGTCATCGCATAATCATAGATTGGAATAAAATACTAGTTTAAAAACTGTAAGTTACCCTTCTTCTATACTTAATCGTCATTTTCCTTCGCTGGCATTATCCAGAACAGGTTCAATGGGTATAATCTCAGCCTTTTGGCACCCCAAATGCTTCTCTATTGAATTGAGTTCAGTATAACATGTTTCCTGTAAGAAAAAAAGTTATCCATTCAATTTTTATGATCGAATATGATGATCATAAGCAAAAATTACTAATTGCGTACGATCTCTCAAAGCTAATTTTGATAAAATCGTACTAATATTATTTTTAACCGTACCTTCAGATAAAAATAGTGATTCTGATATTTCTTTATTATTCAATCCTTGAGAGACGAGTCGAATCAATTCAATTTCTCTTTCGGTTAAGCCTAATGAAGAAATATCCGCTTTTTTTTCTGTATTTTCCGGTGCTTTTGGTTGCATGACTAATTTTTCAGAAACTGTCGCATCCATCACTACTTTTCCAGATAAAGCAACTTTAATCCCATCATAAATCGCTTCATAACTGCTATCCTTTAATAAATAACCTGAAGCCCCATATTGCATCGCTTCAACAATATATTCCGTATCTTGAAAGGTTGTCACCATTACAATCTTCACTTCCGGATAAGCTTCTTTAATAAGTTTAGTTCCTTCAATTCCTGTACTTACTGGCATTCTAATATCCATTAATACAACATCTGGAACTTCTTTTTTACAACATTCAAATGCTTCTCGTCCATTTCCAGCTTGATGAATCACTTCAATATCTGGATAAGTTTCTAGCATAATTTTTAAACCAGATCGAATTAATTGTTCATCATCTACTAACATCACTTTAATTTTTTCAGACATTGGATTCTCCTTTCAATTTCATTTGTACTATAAATCCTTGTTCAGTATTTTTAATTTCTAATTGCGCCTGTTGTTCATGTAGTCGCTCTTCTAATGCTTTTAATCCACCTTCTAGTGAAATAGCTGAAGATCCCTCTCCGTTATCCATAATCGTTACAATAAGTTCATTTGTAGAATAGATCATTAATAGCGTAATTTTAGTTGCTTTTCCATGACGAATAGCATTTGTCGTTGCTTCCTGCACTCCTCTAAAAATCGTCAATTCTTGCTCCTTAGAAAGCTTAATCGTTGGATTATTTCGTCGAAATACAAACTCTACTCCACTATTTTGCTTTGTTTCATAAATAAATTCTTCTAAAGCTACATTTAGTTGTTGTTTCGTTAGTTGTTCTGGTTTTAAATCATGAACTACCGTACGCACTTCTTGTAACCCTTTAACTGCAAATTCTCT
The DNA here is from genome assembly GCA_963529535.1 of uncultured Granulicatella sp. Lineage (GTDB taxonomy): Bacteria > Bacillota > Bacilli > Lactobacillales > Aerococcaceae > Granulicatella. The sequence goes on from CAUSAK010000022.1 coordinate 23,270, forward strand.
TAATTGTGCACTCATTTGAGAAACTTGAGGACTAAATTTTTCACTTAATTTACTAATCGCTCCTAGTTGAATAATAATCGTTGAAAGACTATGTCCAACTGAATCATGAATTTCTCTTGATATACGATTTCTCTCTTGTAAAGTATATAATTCCTTCATCGTTCCCATTGTATATTGTGCATGTTGCAATTCCTTTTTCTGCTCAAATAATTGATTTTCTTGCTCTTTCAATAAATTTTCTTGGTAACTTAATTTTAAAACAAGCTGTGCACCATAATAAAATAATACATTCCCAAAAATCATTACTGGAATTGACCACCATTGTTGTTGCTTTATCCCTAACACAATAACTACTAAACTAATCATCACTTGAAGAATAATTGCATGCATAAATGAAAATCGAAAACTAATCTCAAAACATAATAAAAGCATTAAACTAATAAAAATATTTCCTGTAAAATAACAAAATCCTAAAACTGCCATACCTTGTGCTAAAATTGCCCAAGGATATTGAATTGAATAGTAATCTAATTGAGCTACAACAACAATAACAAGAAATAGTAACAAATGATAAGCATTCACTGGATGATATAATGCCCATTCTACAAGAGCAGTTACTAATAAACCATAACGGATTAAAAATTTTAGTTGATTTTCTTGAATCATTTTCATAATAAGAACCCTCTAGCTACTAAAAAAATCATTGCAACACTATTGCTCACAAAATGCATTAACATGGATGCTGCAACATTATCCTCATAATAACGATACATTCCGACTAAAGGAATTGTTAACGGAATATACATTAAAGCAGCATTCCAATCAATTCCACCACTATTCGAAATCGAATGCAGTAAAACAAATAGGAATATAGAAATTCCCGTTAAAATCCAAAGATTTACTTTATCTTTAAAAGCTCCAATAATCGCTTCCCTAAATACTAATTCTTCCACAATCGGTGCAACCACACAAGTTAAAATCAGCATCAATATAATAGAAGTAGAATTTAATAACGATTCAATATTAGCTTGATTATCTGTTTGCTGTAATGGAACAACAAGAGCCAAAAGCATAGTAAGTACAACTCGAACTACATAACCAATCGCAATATCGCGAACAAATCTTCGTTTTACTAAATTTTCAAATCCTCTTTGAATCACTTCACGATAAGACCAGACTGCATACATAGCTGTAATTAATTGAACTAAAATATAAACTTTTCTGTCCACATGTAATGTACCATCTTCAGCCTGTGTTAAAAAAAACCGAGGAACAATCATTAAATTAGAAAAATAAACAAACCATAATAATACTGCTTTTTTCTTCATTCTTTACCTCCATTAATGGAAATCTTTATGTTCTAAACTATAAATTTTTTGAATTTTACCATCATACCATACAACACCATGTAAAGCTCCACCGAAAACAGCGCCACCGTCCATTCCGATTTTTCCATCATGTTGCCATAATTTCATATAATCTCCATCTTCATTTAATCCTTCTAATGGAGTATGTCCAAAAATAATCGTTTTACCTGTTGTATTTTTTCCAGTATGGAAAGGTTCACGAATCCAATAAAAATCTTTTGGAACAGTGTCTAACCAATGATCTAACCTTAAATCGACTCCAGCATGAACAAATAAAATACCTCCTTCATCAATATATAAAGGACGTTCTCTTAAAAATTCGATTAACTCAGAATATTGTTCTTTTACTAATTCGCAATCTTTTAATGAATCAATTTCTGTATCTACAGGACGATTCAACAAATGATTAATAGTTGTATTTCCATTATTTCTCATATAATGATCAAAGCGTTCTTCAGGATTATCAATCCAAGCTAAAAACATGACTTCATGATTTCCCATTACATACCAGGCATTTTTTTCTTTTACATAGTTCATAGCTGTTAAAACACTTTTTTTATTATTTGGACCTCTATCAATTAAGTCTCCAAGAAAAACTAATTGTTGACTACCTTCTTCCCAATTTTTCAACATTTCATCGAGCATTTGGTCTTCTCCATGAACATCTCCTATAATAAAATAAGTTTTCTTCATAAAATTCTACAACTCCTCTATAAACATGAAATAATTATACCATACAACAATCTATCGAAAAAGTTTGTAATGAATAACCATTTGTTAAAAATAAAAAAAGACTGGAATAAACCAGTCTCCATTCCCTTTTTCATTTAAGTAAAGCTACTTGCCGGGATTGAACCGGCGACCTCCACCTTACCAAGGTGACGCTCTACCGACTGAGCTAAAGCAGCAAATAATATAATTTTGTGCAAAAAAAAAGAACTCCGCAAGTAGGACTCGAACCTACGACATCATGATTAACAGTCATGCGCTAC
>CAUSAK010000023.1:0-22697 GCA_963529535.1 uncultured Granulicatella sp.
CAAGTATTTTAAGTGATTTATCTATTTTAGGATATTCCTCATTATTTTGGCGTAGCTTTACCCACTTAGTTGGAGGAATGGGAGTATTAGTATTTGCGTTAGCTATTTTACCAAGCACGGGTTCTGATTCTGTTCAGTTAATGCGTGCGGAAGTTCCTGGGCCTGTTTTTGGGAAATTAGTTTCTAAACTAGCAAAAACTGCGCGTATTTTATATGCGATATATTTAGTGATGACAGCGATATTGGTCATTATTTTAATGCTTGTTAAAGTTCCGTTATTTGATGCCTTATTATTATCATTTGGGACTGCTGGAACAGGTGGATTCTCTATTAACAATGCTGGATTTGCAATTTATCCTCATCCTGAAATGGTAGAATGGATTATTGGTGTTGGAATGATGCTCTTTGGAGTGAACTTTAACTTATATTATTTCCTATTATTAGGGTCGATTCGAGAAGTGTTAACGGATGAGGAAGGTCGTTCATATCTTGGGATTATCGCGTTTGCATCAGTGGCTATTTTTGTTTCATTAAGCATCGTACAATCTCAGTTAGATGTTCCGTTTAGAAGTGTATTTTTCACGGTATCATCGATTATTACAACAACAGGATATTCAACAGCCGATTTTGGTCTGTGGGGAGTATTTCCACAAGTAGTCTTATTATTATTAATGTTTATAGGAGGATGTGCGGGTTCAACAGCCGGGGGAATCAAAGTTTCTCGTGTAGTGATTTATGTTAAAAATGCCATTGCTGAAATTAAGAAAATGGGACAACCTCGTCGAGTGATTATGCCGAAGTTTAATGGCAAAGTAGTCGATGATAAAATGTCGAGTGGAATTGCGAACTATTTATTAGTCTATGTAGCTGTATTTTTAGTGTTGTTAATTTCTGCTTCATTTGAAGCACCTGACTTTTTAACAGCATTTTCAAGTGTCGCAGCGACGTTTAATAATATTGGACCTGGATTAGGAGAAGTAGGGCCAACAAGTAATTTCTCTATGTATTCTGATTTTAATACGATTTTGCTATCTCTTGGAATGATTGCTGGACGTTTAGAGATTTATCCAATGATTTTATTATTCTCTACTACTTCACTAGGAGCATTCTTCATTTCTGAAAAATAGGAGGAATTGTTTTGGATAAATTAGTAAAAGGTAGAATTTATACATTAATCGGTGCAATCTCATGGGGATTATCTGGAGCCTGTGGTCAATATTTGATGAATGATTCAGCAGTTTCTCCAATCTATTTAACAGCACTTCGAATGATGATTGCAGGATTAGTTTTAACTCTTTTTGCATTTTTGAAGCAACCAAAGCAATTTCGTGAAGTAGTGAAGTCTCCAAAAATAATGGGAAGAATATTATTTTTTGGAATTTTTGGATTGATGTTATGTCAATTAACGTATTTATTTGCGATTCATTCGTCTAATGCTGGAACAGCGACTGTACTGCAATATACTTGTCCGATTTTAATTGTCATTTATGTGAGTTTAAAAGAGAAGACAGTACCAACAGTAATGGAATTTGTTGCGATAGTTTTTGCTTTAGTAGGTACGTTTGTGATTGCGACTCATGCGAATCCATTTAACTTGTCCCTAAGTCCTTCGGGTTTGTTTTGGGGAATTATTTCCGCATTTGCCTATGCATTATATACCTTATTACCTGGAAAATTAATTCAGCAATGGGGAAGTTTAATTGTAACTGGATTAGGATTATTGTCCGGTGGAATTTTATTTTATATCGGTAGTGCTAGTTGGCAATATACGATTCAATGGAACCATTATACACTCATTGCTTTTATCGGAATTATTGGCATTGGAACAATTTTCGCATATACATTGTTTTTAGAAGGAGTTTCACTCATTGGACCTGTTCAAGGAAGTTTGTTAGCTTCAGCTGAGCCGATTTCCTCCGTATTCTTTTCAATTATATTATTAGGAGAAGTATTCCAAGGAATTGATATTGTGGGAATCGCACTTATATTAATAGCGGTTTATCTCATTACAATGAAAGAACAATTGCAAGAAAAATATATGAAAATAAAACATTAGAAAAGTGTCACTACGTAAAAAGCGTAGTGGCATTTTTAGTGAAATCTTAATAAAAATCTCCATATTTTTTCAAAAAAATAGAGTAAGATAATAGAGTCAAAGGAGGTTAATGACATGAAAAAATTTTTTCGCCCTATAGTGGTTGCTACAATGCTATTAGGACTTGTTTCTCAGCAAGTATATGCCATAGATACAACAGCGATTAATGAGAAATGGGGAAAACCAACTGTTGTTTATGGAGGAGGCTTAAATGAGCCACAAATGAAAGAAACATCTAAATGATTAGGAATTAAGGATGAAAATACAGTCACAACAGCTAAAGCTACAGGAGAAGGTTTAGTGAAATACTTAGGAGTCGGTGAAGCGAATACTTCTGTTATGATTTCATCTGTCATGGTTCAAAAGAGAAACAAAGGGGAAGGAGTAAAGGTTCATATTGCTACTCCGAAAAATATTACACTTGTTACTTCTGAACAATATGCCAATGCAGCGATTACAGCAGGGGTAGCGGATGCAGAAATTGAAGTTGCAGCTGTGTCGAAAGTGACGGGGGAATCAGCTTTAACAGGAGTTTATAAAGCATTTGAAGCCAATGGTGTTGTTTTAGATAGCAAACGTACAGCAGTTGCACAACAAGAATTAGAATTAACGAATCAAATTGCTCAAGAACAGTCAAAAGAAAAAGGCTTTGATGCTGCAAAATTAGATCAAGCTATGATTGATATTAAGAAATCTCTTGATGAAATCAAAGAAAAACAAGGGCAAGTTGCGACTAAAGAAGATGTTGAGAGAATTGTAAATGAAGTATTGAAAAAATATGGTTTAGATAAAGTGATAAGTCCGACTCAAGTAAATCATATCATTCAGTTTACTTTAAATTATCAACAAACAAGTGCCATTGATTCTAAACAAGTATTAGAACAATTAAATTCGTTGTCCAATACTGTAAAAGGAAAAATTGGTCAATTAGTCGATCAAGCCAATCGTGAAGGATGGTTGGATAAAATTGTGACATTCTTTAAAGAAATATTCAATGCTATTTTTAGTTCAAAATAAGTACAAAAAAGTCCGTAGAGTAAATCTGCGGACTTTTTACTGTCTAAAATAAAATAAATAAGAAACTTAGAACAATAATTAATTGAATAGATAAACCAATTAAAGCTACATATGGAGTATCTAAACGAGTATCATTTTGTTCCTGAGCAATGGAAATGACAAACGTTACGATAAATGTAAACAAATGCAATGTAAAGAAGAATAAAATGACGACCAATAAAGCGATTGGAGATACAAATGTCATAAATGCTGTAATCATTAATAAAATAATCGCTAATGCATTCATGGCTTCATATTGCGTTAGCCAATAATAAAAAACATGTTGGCGTTTTAAGAAAATATGTTTCACTCCAAAAGCAATAGCTGGAAAGCCAAAATAAAATACAGTGTAAAATAATAGTAATTTAATAAATAATAAAATATAATTTGGCGTAACAGTTAAGCTAGGTAAAATAGAAATATCTGCCAATAATTGATATTGTGATAAAATAGCACGAATCCCATGAGTTGTGATATACGCTGATAATAAAGTTGAAACGATAATTATAACATATCCAAACAAACGACTATTTTGACGTTTCCTTGAAAAATTATTTGTTGGATGAATGAGTTTTCCAACAAAAAAACTAAAGAATCGAATGATTTTTTTCCAAAAATTAGCATAAATTGCCTGGTTATTTTTAATACGATATTCTTGCTCGCTACGATTTTCGGTAGTAGTTTGTTGAGTAGTTGTATTTTCATCATCAAATAATGATGTTTGAATCGAGTTTGAATCTTTATCTACTGATTCTTCTTGAATAGTGCCACAGAAAGGACATAAGGATTCCTTTTCTTCAATTAACTCGTGGCAGAAAGGGCATTGTTTCACGTAAATTCTCCTTTTTAATTCATAATTGATTTTCTCTGTTGTATTGTATCATAGAATGCAATTGGACAAAAGAAAAAGGACTAGAAATCTCTAATCCTTTTATAGTGGCATATACTAATATATGTGTCATGGTGTTCACATCACACATGAACAAACAGCTACATCCGGTAGTGTGCAAGCACATCTGTTCCACTTGACTTAGCAGACTTCTTTGTCTGCTTGTCGCCTCATCGCATAGATAGTATTATAGCAGACAAGAGAGTAGCTGTCACGTAAAAACACTAAAAATCCAAAATTTTTCAATATAAAAAGCACCCCAAAAGGTGCTAAGTTGATTACATTTCAGTAAATGCTAGTGGAACTAAGTCACGTAAAATGGTTTCTTTTAATTCCCCTTTATTATTAGAAAGGTAAATTGGAGTATCGGCAGGGCATAGTTCTACTAATACTTGACGGCATAAGCAGCATGGAGGTAGGAAGTAGTCCGTTTTACCAGCTACTACTAACATTTCCACATCTTCTTTTTGATAGCCTTTTGTTACCCCAGTAAATAAAGCTGTACGCTCTGCACAGTTTGTTGCTCCAAAAGAAACATTTTCTACGTTTACTCCAGTAATCACTGTTCCATCTTTATACAAAATAGCACAGCCTACTGGAAAATTAGAGTAGGGACAATATGAATGTTCCAATGCGTTTTTTGCATGTACATATAATTCTTCAGGTTTCATAAAAGGACTCCTTAATTGGGATTATTTTTGACGAATAATTTCGATTTTGTATCCATCAGGATCTTTTACAAAATAATAATTTGCAGGATTTCCAGGAAGTCCTTTTAATTCTGTAACATCATAGCCTTTTGCTACGTGTTCAGCATGCCAAGCTTCTAAATCATCACTACTAATCGCAATATGACCGTAACCATCTCCGATTTCGTATCCTGGATGTCCATAGTTATATGTTAATTCTAATTCGTAATCGTCTCCTTCAAATGCTAAATAAACGATTGTAAATTTGTGCTCTGGGAAATCTTTACGATGAGTTTCTTTAAATCCAAATGCTTCTTGGTAGAAAGCTAAACTCTCTTCTAAGTTTTTAACACGAACACAAGTGTGTAACATTTTTGACATAGTATTTTCTCCTTTTAGTGTTTTTGTCTTATTAGCATAACGGATTATAGATTTTAATGCAAGAAATATACAACTTAGGACGAAAGGAAGTGTTACTCAAAATGTAAACACTTGTTTATAAAATAAATACACTTTTTGATGAAAACCGAGTGAAAATAATTGCAGTTCAAAAAAGAATTTGCTATCCTGTTACCATTATCAAAAGAAAAGTCGAGTGAATCTAAAGAGGTGTCAAAGTGAAAGTAATTAAATTTGGTGGAAGTTCATTAGCCAATAGTCAACAAATCAAAAAAGTACTTCAAATTGTTCAAGCAGATAGTGATAGAAGAATTGTCGTTGTATCTGCTCCAGGGAAACGTCATTCAGGCGATGAAAAAGTAACGGATTTATTAATTCAATTAGCAATTTCTCATATTGAAGGACAATATAATGAAGCAGTTTTAGAAGTGATTTTAGAACGTTATCAAGAAATTTATGATGAATTACAATTAAACTCAGATGTAATGGATAACATTCGTCAACATTTTGCAAAATTAAAAGAGAGTGAATTAGAACCTGATTATTTAATCGATGCTTATAAAGCAAGCGGAGAAGATAATAATGCAAAATTAATTGCAGACTATTTTACAAAAGAAGGTTTATCAGCAAAATATATTAGCCCTAAAGAAGCGAATTTATTTGTGAGTGATACACCAGGAAATGCTCAAGTATTAGAAGAAGCGTATAAGGAATTAGAATACTTACAATTAGAAAAAGAGATTATTGTATTCCCAGGATTCTTTGGAGTAACAAAAGATGGAAAAGTGGTGACATTCTCTCGCGGTGGATCAGATATTACAGGATCTATTTTAGCGAATGCAGTTTCAGCTGAAGAGTATGAAAACTTTACAGATGTGGATGCAATCTTTGTAGCCAGTCCAAAACTAGTTCATAAACCTCTTGGAATTGATGTGTTATCTTATACAGAAATGCGTGAGTTATCTTATGCAGGATTTTCAGTGTTCCATACAGATGCGTTATTACCAGCCATTAAAAAAGGTATTCCAGTTCATGTGTGTAATACGAATAATCCTTCTGCAAAAGGAACTTATATTATGAAAGGAAAAGTAAATTCTCCTTCGATTATTTCTGGGATTGCTAGTTCGTCCGGTTTCGTAAGTATTTATATTCAAAAATTTTTAATGAATCACGAAATTGGATTTTTAAGAAAAACATTACAACTATTCGAAGATGAAGGGGTCAGTGTAGAACATATTCCAACAGGGATTGATGATGCAACCATTATTATTCGTGGAGAAGATGCCACTGATGAAACATTAGATCGTATTGTACAACGTTTGAAAGTAGAATTAAATGCGGATGAAGCATACTATGAACGTGGATTATGCTTAATCATGTTAGTAGGGGAAGGAATGGTTAGCATGGTCGGTACAACTGCTCGTGTTGCTAGCACATTAGCCCGTGAACAAATCAATATTGAATTATACAACCAAGGGGTATCCGAAGTTTCTATGATGTTTGGTATTAGAGAAGAGTACGAAAAACGTGCGATTCAAGCATTATATGACGAATTCTTTGGTGAAGAAGTAGAATACGAAGTAGTAGATAACTAGTAATTAAATAAAATAAATACAAGGTAACTTTCTAATGTAGCGAAGGACGGTAGCAGACCTGCGGTGTCACGTTACATTGGAAAGTTTTTTTATATGATGATTGACTTCTAACTGAATTTATACTATTTTATAGACAAAAGAAAATAGAAAATGACGATTTTAAATGGGAAGAATGGTGAGAGCAAATGAATTTTATTAAACCAATACAAAGTGACTTTTATTGTTCAAAAGGAAAGAATGAAACTTTTCTTGAATGGTTCTTAATTCGGAAATTAGATACAAAAGGTAAAATACTATTTGCTCTATTTCTATGGTCGATATGGATCTATTTATGGACGGATATCGTGTTAATCGTAAGAATTTTCCAATGTGTTGTTTTAGTGGAAGGGATTTTATTGTTAAAAAGCATTTTGAGTAAAATTTATCGAAAGATGAAAAATAAAAATGACTTCTAATAGTAGCAATGAGACTCGCTTTAGCGAGGCTGCTTGCGTCCTAGCTACTATTTTAAAAAGTCATTTTTTATTTTGTGCATATTATTTTTTTATAATTTCTTAAGTAAACGTAATCCGTTTAAGATTACTAAGATGGTGCTTCCTTCGTGTCCGATAACGCCTAAAGGTAAGTTAATGAATTGGAAAACATTTGCTAAAATTAAAATCGTAATGACTGATAATGAGAACACAATATTTTGTAAAATAATGCGTTTCATTTTTTTAGATAATTCGTGACCATATTTAATTAATGATAAATTATTTTTTAATAAGACAATATCACTTGCTTCAATTGCTAAAGCAGTTCCTTCACCAATCGCAATCCCAACGGTTGCATTTGCAAGAGCAGGAGCGTCATTAATACCATCCCCAACCATTGCTACAGAAACACCTTTATCAGATAAGTTCTTAACATAAGTTGCTTTATCTTCAGGTAAACAGTTTGCTTGATAATCAGAGATTTCTAAGTGTTTTGCTACAGCTTCGGCAGTTGATTCTGAATCACCAGTCATCATAATGGTTTGAATATTTTCTTTGTTAAAGTAATTTAGTACAGATTGGCTACTTTCTTTAATTTCATCTGTAATGGCATAGAAACCAATTAATTGTCCATTTTTCTCGATTGCTAAAACAATTTCACCTTGTTCTAAGTGGTTTTCAATCTCAGAAGCTAACACTGTGTGTTGTTTCCATTCTGCATCAATCCAAGCTAATTTACCAATTTTCCAAGTTACACCTTGAGCTGTTGCTACTAATCCATTTCCAATGACTTCTTCAAAGCTGTCAAATGAAATTGCATCAGAATTTTTATAAGCATGAGTATAAGCTGTAATAGATTTTCCTAATGGGTGAGTAGAACGAATTTCCATTTCATACATCATAGCATGAACTTCTTCTTCGTTTTCAGTTAAAATCACCGCATTTTGAACGGTAGGAGTTCCTTTTGTTAATGTACCAGTTTTATCTAAAACGATTGATTCAATCGAAGATAATTGTTCTAAAGCTTCTCCACCTTTTAATAAGATTCCTTGTTTGGCTGCATTTGATAAACTTGCTAAAATCGCAGGGCTAGCGGAAGCAACTAAGGCACATGGAGACATTACTGTTAATAAAATCATTCCTCTATAGAAAGATTCTTGCCAAGTCCATTGGAATCCAAAGTAGAATAGTGCAATTGCTAATGGTACGAATACTAATACAAATTTTACATATTGATCTTCGATTTTGTTTAAGAAGCTAGTTGTTTTTGTTTCTTGTTCTTGAGCTTCTTCTACTAAACGAATAATAGAAGCCATAATTGTTTCATCTGCATTTTTGTGAACAGTAGCTGTACAAGATTGATGTAAGTTAATACTTCCTGCAAAAATTTCATCGCCTACTTTTTTATTTGCTGGAAGTGGCTCACCATTGATCATACTTTCATCGAATAAACTTTCGCCTTCTGTTAGGATAGCGTCCATTGGAATAGCTTCACCTTTTTTAATGAAAATCACATCATTGATTGCTAAGTCTTCAACATCTACTGTTTCATAGTGACCATCACGAATACGTGTAGCTGTTTTTGGTTGTAAGTTTAATAATTGTGTCATTGATTTTTCGCTTTTTGCCATAGCGTATTCTTCAAGAGCGCCACTTAATGAGAAAATAAAAATTAATAAAGCTCCTTCTAACCAGTAACCAATAATAGAAGCACCGATAGCTGCTAATACCATTAATAAGTCAACATTCAAATGTTGTTCTTGGATTGTTTCTTGGATTCCTTCAATGGCTGATTGATGTCCTCCAATTAAAAATGCTAGTAAGTAGCAAATTACGGAAGTTAGATTATATCCATGGAAAGTAGAGAATAATCCTAAAATAATAAGTGTACCGCAGGCAATTGTATAGCGGATTTGTTTTTGTTCTAAAATGTTCATCATTTTTTCACCTCATGTTTTATTTGTGAATAAATCATAACATAATTTTTTCTAGATTAGAATAGTTCTAAACTAGATGATAGTGAAAATCATTCTCAATTAGCTAATTGAGAATATGAAAAGATAAGAAACTCTTTATTTTTAAGGATTTTACTTTATAAATTTAAAATTTCATAGTAGAATAGATTCATATCTTAAAGTAAAGGTGGGAGAACAATGAGTGATAAAAAACCATTAACTCGTTCAGAAGTTCCTGTTGAATTAACATGGGACTTAACATTAATCTATCCAGATAATTCTGGTTTCGAAGCAGATTTAGCTTTTGTATCAGAAAAAATTCCAGTGATTGCTGAGAGTAAAGAAACAGCTTTACAATCCGGAGAAAATTTATATAACTACTTATTATTAAACAATCAAGTAGATGAAAAAATTGAAACAGCTTATGTGTATTCACATTTAAAAGCTGACCAAGATACAACAAATGATGAAAATCAAGTGTTAAATCAACGTGCTTTCTCAGTATATGTTGAATTATCAGGTGCTTCATCATGGTTTGAACCAGCTATCTTAGAAAAATCAGATGAAGAATTTGAAAACCTTTTTAAAGAAGAACCACGCTTAGAAGAATTCCGTGTTGCATTAGAAGCGGCTCGTATTCGTAAAGGTCACGTATTATCCGATCGTGAAGAAGCTTTATTATCAAAAGCAAATGAAGTTTTCTCAGGACCAGGAAAAACATTTAACTTCTTAAATAATGCGGACATTAAATTTGGAACAGTTAAGAATGAAAAAGGGGAAGAAGTGGAATTAACTCATGGAAACTATACAACATTCTTAGAATCAACAAATGCTGAAGTTCGTAAAAATGCGTTTGAAACAAAATATAAACCATATATTGACTTAAAAAATACATTTGCTAGTATATTAGGTTCTGAAGTGAAAGCTCATAACTTTGAAGCTTTGGCTCATAACTATGAATCAAGTCGTCAAGCTGCATTAGCTTCTAATCAAGTTCCTGAAGAAGTGTTTGATGCATTAGTGAAAGTAGTCAATGAAAAATTACCATTATTACATCGTTATATTGCTTTACAACAAAAAGCTTTAGGTTTAGATGAATTACATATGTATGATATGCATGTTCCAATTACTGGTGAAGCTCCAATTACTTACAATTATGAAGAAGCTTCTAAAGCTACTTTTGAAGCATTAAAACCATTAGGGGAAGAATATCAAGATATTCTTAAACAAGCCTATGATCAACGTTGGATTGACGTTGCTGAAAATGTTGGTAAACGTAGTGGTGGTTATTCATCAGGTGGTTATGCAACTGCTCCTTATATTTTATTAAACTGGCACGATGATTTAAGTAACTTCTTTACATTAGTGCATGAATTAGGACATAGTGCTCATAGTTACTTCACTCGTCATAATCAACCATTCCAATATGGGGATTATTCAATTTTCTTAGCGGAAATTGCTTCTACAACGAATGAAAACTTATTAACAGATTACTTATTGAAGAAACATACGGATAAAGAGAGTCAAAAATATATTTTAAATAATTATTTAAATCGTTTTAAATCGACTATTTTCCGTCAAACTCAATTTGCTGAATTTGAGCATCAAATTCATGTGGCAGATCAAAATGGTGAGCCATTAACTCAAGCTGCTATTTCTGAGATTTATGCAAACATTAATCAAAAATATTATGCGAATGTCATTCAAGATGAGCAAATTGCTTATGAATGGGCTCGTATTCCTCATTTCTATATGAATTACTATGTATATCAATATGCAACTGGTATGGCAGCTGCAACTGCTTTAGCAGATAAGATTTTACATGGTACTCCTGAGGATTTAGAGGCTTACTTGAACTACTTACGTGCTGGACGTAGTGACAAACCAATTGAGGTTATGAAAAAAGCAGGGGTAGATATGACGCAAACTCAATATCTATATGATGCAATGAATGTATTCGAACAACGACTAGAACAATTAGAAGCGTTGATGAACGAAGAGTAACAGAAATACGAATTGACTTTCCTGATATAGCAGTATTAGGACGCTAGCAGACAGCTTTGCTGTATCATAGCTAAAATTTGAGCCTAAGGTCTCAAATTTCCCTGCAATAGAATCTGTCTTACAGATTCTATTGCTCATACTGCTATGGAAAGTCTTTTGTATTTTTACTGGATATTATGAGAGAACGTGTTTAAATAGAGTTTTCCGTATAGTAGCACTAGGACGCCAGAAGCCCTTCGGTCTCTTGCTCGTACTACTATATTCAAAAACTCCATTTCTACTATAATAACGAGAAATATTAGAGAACATAAAAAAGGCGTGTAATCAGGTGTTTAAACTTGATTGTACGCCTATATTTGTTTACGGAATTATTTTGTTAAGTCAATAGCTTTTTGAGTGTTGGCAAAGTGTAATTTGGCAACTTTACTTAATACTTCCATACCATCGTATTCTAAAATTTGGCTAGCTAACTCGTCTACATCTTTGTGAGCACCAGATAGTAGTTTATATCCATATTTTTTTGACAAAGTTTGAATTCCTGTTAGAAAGGCATCTCTAGCAATCATAGAAGCTGCAGCAACTGCGATATGGTGACTTTCTCCTTTCGTTTTAAAATACGTAATCGATTTAAGGGGTGTAGTTTGATCTTTTAAATAACGATAATAATTTTTTTGCGAACAAAACTCATCGATTAATATAGCTTGAACCGTTTCAGGATTTAATTGTTGGTACAGTAATTTAATGGCTTGATTATGAAGAAGAGCTTTCATTTCGTTTAAATTTTTGGTTTGTTGGACTTCGTTATATTTTTCTGGCCATAGAGTAAGTAGTTTATAAGGAATTAACTCCTTAATTTTTGGAACGATTGTTTGAATTTGTGTATCTATTAAATTTTTAGAATCTTTTACTCCGAGTTTTTGAAGTTCGTTGATTTTATCTTTTGGTACAAAAGCACAAGCAATAGTTAATGGACCAAAATAACTTCCTGTTCCAACTTCATCACTTCCAATGACACTCCAGGTCGAAAAGCCCTCGGGTAATCCTTTTGTGGTATTGTTTGATGAGAGTGTACTTGTAGCAGCTGTTAAATGATGTTTTTGAATAAAAGCATCCACAGCATTTCCTTGTAAAACAACTTTGCCAGAATGATATGCTGTCACACTAAGTGAGGGAAGCTTTAGTTGATAATGTGCATGAGGGGGGATTTGATGAATAGAATCTTTGTAAATTTCTCCTAATTGTTGAATCATTTGAGCATCTAATAATAAGACTGATGTTGTCATAATGAACCTCCGATGAATAAAAAGAGACTGAAGTTCAGTCTCTTTTATAAATTAATGTACCATTTGGATGATACAACGTGATTGATGACGATGAGTTTTTTTTGTACCGTTATCCATTTCGTGATGTAGATTTTCGCAAATCTGTTCAATCATATCTGCGGTAATATTATGATGTAAAATCACACCAAATTGTTGATTTAAATTATCAAAAATGACAAGAGAAGGATTTGATTCCACCATCATTTCTTGTGCAATTTGTTGATCTTTTTCATATTCTTGATGAACCAGTTTACTAGCTTTATCTTCGTAAAACATTTTTTCGTCAAGTCCAATATTTTGAATGATTTCCTGCAATAATTCAGGAGTGTATTCTTTATGAAGAAGATGTAGTTGTGTTTGCAATTCCATTAAAAAGGATCTGCCTAATTTTTTTCCTTGCAGAAGGGCAGCCTTGTAGGATAGCGAAGCATCGTAGATTTTTGTATAGATTTCGTTTCGTAAGTCAATATTCTTATCATTTAAATGATTATTCTTCATATATTGTGTTACAGATTTAAAATTATGAAATGCTACAAAATGAACATGAACTTTATAAGGAGTTCGTTCAATAAAATTCATCACTTCTTGTTCGCATTGGTAGCATTGTTTGCCGATTGGATTAATAAATAAGTAACAGTCAAAAATTCTTTCCGTTGTTAATGGAGTGGGATGAATATGACTCAGCTCACTATTCTTCACTTCTAACTAAATCTCCTTTCCATAGTTGATGTCTTTATTGTATCAGAAATTTAAAAAAATTCTGAATAATATGCCTTGAATTAACTAATTTTTTTGTATGCTTGAAGGGCACGTCTGATTTTACTCATTGTTTTCTGTGGTGAAATATTATGAATATGTAATATTTCTAAAAAGATTTTTTTGCCTTCTACTAAGTCGTCGACTTCCATTTCGATTTCATAATCAGTTTGATTTGCATAATGATTTTCATCTAAAACAAGGAATATTCCAGGTTGCAATAGTCCTTCTAATCGATGCGTTGTTAATGTAGCCGTTGCTGTAACTTGTGATAGTGAAATATTTTTTTCTTCTAAGACAGTTTGAATACTTGTTGGTAATGGAAAAGTTTTTTCTTCGACCCATTCTTGTAATTGTGTTGTTGGAAATTTCTCTGTTATTTCGACTATTTCGTATTCTGATTGAGGGATTTTTAGAGTGACTTCTCCGGTTTCATTTCCTTCAATGATACGAATGCGTAACGCACAGCGATTGTTTTCTAATTGTTGGTTATCATCATAATATTGATTCGTTTGAGTAATATTTTTGGTAAAAATAGAATGATAGGCTTCTTTTAAAGTTTCATATTGTTCTTTTGTTAAAATATTTTTATATTCTTTTTCTAAATGAGCCATGTTTCCACCTCTTTCTTCCAAAGCTTTTTTTACTTTATCTTAAATTGATTGGAATTACAACTAATATCCATTGAGGAATTTTAAAGTTTATTAAAATTCTTTTAGCGTTAGTAAAAAATGTGCTATGATAGAAACGAAGAGAATAAAGTAGGTGAGTAAATGGAAGAAAAATATTTACCCGTTGTGGAAGATTGGGATGCTTTTTTAGCTCCTTATAGTCAAGCAATCGAAGAGTTGAAGATTAAATTAAAAGGCATTCGACTTCAATATCGTCAAAAGGGAAAACATGCACCGATTGAATTTATTACAGGACGTGTGAAAACTCCTGAAAGTATTCGCGAGAAAATGCAGGTTCGTAAAATTTTAACAGAAGATTTTTTAGAAGGCGTACAAGATATTGCAGGTTTGCGTATTATGTGCCAATTCGTAGATGATATTTTTGAAGTAGTGCGATTACTTCGTCAACGAAATGACTTTACAATTATTATTGAACGAGATTATATTCACCAAAAGAAAGCCAGTGGCTACCGTTCGTACCATGTGGTATTAGAATATCCTGTTCAAAGAATTGAAGGGGAAGAGAAAATTTTAGTTGAAATTCAAATTCGTACATTGGCGATGAATTTCTGGGCAACGATTGAACATTCTTTAAATTATAAATATAAAGGAGAATTTCCAGAAATTATTCACGAACGATTAGAAAGAGCGGCTGAAGCAGCTTTCTTATTAGATGAAGAAATGTCGCAAATTCGTGAAGAAATTCAAGAAGCTCAATATATTTTCTCAACGAATAAGGAAAATCAACGCAAGAGAAAATCTTAAGGGTAAAAGTTCGAAAAAGAGAAGGTGGGGGAATCGATGAAGGTAGGGTTGTTTTATAATCAGTCCGTAAAAAACCAAAAGGTAGCAGATGAATTTTTGGATTTATGTTGCCATAAGGAATTTGAACGAGATGATGAAAATCCAGATGTAGTGATTACTATTGGAGGAGATGGGACGTTACTTGGTGCTGTCCACCATTATAAATCACAACTAGATCATATTCGTTTTGCGGCTATCCATACAGGACATTTAGGTTTTTATACAGATTGGAGGGACTTCCAAGCGGGAGAACTCATCGAAAGTTTGAAGCATGATCAAGGGGAAAGTGTGAGTTATCCTTTATTGGATGTTACTTTAGAAAAAGCTGATGGTACTATTGATTACCATATTGCTTTGAATGAAGCAACTTTAAGAAAAGTAAATGGCACACTTGTCTGCGAAGTATTAATTAATGGAGAATTATTTGAGAATTTTAGAGGAGACGGTGTTTGTGTTGCAACTCCAACGGGTTCAACTGGAGTGAATAAGTCATTAGGGGGAGCCATTGTTCATCCAAGAGCAGAAGTGATGCAAATGACAGAAATGGCTTCGATTAATAATCGTGTTTACCGTACATTAAGTTCTCCAATGATTTTTTCTCCCGAAGAAGTACTTACCCTATTACCTCATAGTGAAAATGGGATGGTGTTGTCAATGGATCATTTAACATATGATGCTAATGATATTGTTAAAGCACATTTACATATTAGTAAAAAACGTGTTTCTTTTGTACGCTATCGTCATACTCATTTTTGGGATAGAGTGGAAAACTCTTTTATTGGAGCAAGAGAAATAGATTTAGAAGAAAGATAATGAGGGAAATCATTGAATTTAACATGGACTTATCCGTATTCATCACCGATGATGATGCGTAGTTTTTTACAAGAAAAAGGAATTACAAAAACATTTTTAGCTCATGTCAAACGAAATGGGAAATTACTCGTCAATGGTCGAGAAGAAATTGTTTTAAAGACTCTAGTGCCTGGGGATGTACTCACAATGGTGATTCCACCTGAAGGAGAGCATGAAACGGTTGTGCCAAGTCATATTCCATTGGAGATTTTATTTGAAGATGATTTCTTATTAATTGTGAACAAGCCACAAGGGACAGCTTCGATACCATCACAATTACATCCTGATCAATCAATGGCGAATCGTGTAAAAGGTTATTTACAAACGACAAGAACCCAAGATTGTGTCACTCATGTTGTGACGAGATTAGACCGTGATACAACGGGAGTAATGATGTTTGCCAAACATCGTGTAGTTCATGCGTGGATGGATCAAGCCCTTCGAAATAAAACGATTCAGAAGACGTATCATGCGATTGTGACAAAACAGGATGTTTTAAAGGAGCATGATTTGATTGATGCACCGATTGGAAGAACAGATGATTCGATTATTAATCGTTGTGTGAGACCAGATGGGAAGCCGTCTTTAACGGAGTATTGGTTAGAGGAGACGTATCAGCATAGTCAATTGGTGAAGATTCATTTACATACGGGCCGTACGCATCAGATTCGTGTGCATTTTAGTTGGTTAGGATGTCCGTTATTAGGGGACGATTTATATGGTGGCGGGAAGATTGAGCCACTGGTGAGGCAGGCGCTTCATTGTAGTCAGTTGGATTTTGTTCATCCGATGACGGGAAAGAAGATGTCTATTAAGGCTCCGATGCCGACGGACATGGTGGAGTGGATAAATCGAGATAGATACAAATAAACTTTCCTATAGTACTAGGACGCCAGTAGCCAGCTTGAGCTGTCTCTTGGCTAAAATTTGAGCCTAAGGTCTCAAAATTCCCTGTAATAAAAGCCTGAGAGGCTTTTATTACTCGTACTATGGGAAAGTTTATTTGTATCTTCGTAGGGAAAGAGAGGAAAGTACGTACAAGAATGGCATTTCCTATAGTATCTGAACGTCAGGAGCTAGCTTTACTGTCTTATCGTACTATGGGAAAGTTTTCTAACAACAATAACACCCGAAAAAGCATCGAGCTTTCTCGGGTGTTTCTTTTAGTTATTATAATATTGTTGGATTCCTTGGATGATTCCGTCTACTAATTTTTGTTGGTATTCTTTTGTACGAATTTTTTGTGATTCTTTTGAATCGTCCATATAGCCTAATTCTAATAAAACAGCAGGCTTGTTTGTTTCACGTAATACGGCAAAACTCTTCGCTAATAATCCAGCATCTTTTGCTTGAGTTGTTGCTAAAACTGATTGATGAATATAAGAACCAAGTTTATAACTATATTTCAAGCGAGTCGGATTATCATGCCATTTTTTATTAATGACAGAAGGAATATTACCTGTTGGTTGATACATATAGGTTTGAATTCCATCTTCACCACTATCAAGTCCATGACCTGTTGCATTAAAATGAATACTAATAAACATATCTGCATTTGTTTCATTCGACATTTTAGAACGTTCAGTCACGAAATCAACAAAAACGTCTGTTGAACGGCTCATAATGACTTTGTAACCCAGTGATTCTAGTTTTGTTTTCAATTGCTGAGAAACTTGAAGGTTTAAGTCTTTCTCTTTTAATCCTAAATATTGTGCACCAGGATCTTTACCACCATGCCCTGGATCTAGGAAAATGACTTTTTGATAGTTGTTTGTGGCAAATGGTAATTCGCTTGAAGATGTTTCTTCTCTTATTTCTCGAATCCATGCACCATTTTCATTAAAGTTATGAAGAGCTCCATTAATTAAATGGTAACCTGTGACATAAGTACCTTTTCCATTAAGATAGAACCATGCTTGATAAGAAGAATCATAAATCCATTCGTTTATCGCCATGTAACCACTTGATTTTAAATAATAATCTCCTTGCCAGGTGTTTTTGGCATAGCGACCATTGGAAGTTAGATAGAACCAAGATTGATAATAAGAATCATAAAACCATTCGCTCTCAGCCATTGCACCAGAAGGTTTTAAATAGTAAGCATCTTTCCATTGGTTCGTTAATAGAATTCCTTGATTGTTGAAGTAATACCAACGTTGGTTTATTTGCATCCATTCATTGTGAGATATTGTCCCAGAAGGTTTGGCATAATACCACTGACCATTTTTATGGATCCATTCTTGACTGGACATTTTACCATCTTTGTGGAAATAGTAAGAATTCCAGAATGTATCTTTTACCATTTCTCCTTTTTCGTTATAGTAATACCAGTGATTGTCTATTTGTTTCCATTGATTTTTGATTGCAGAAGTAGGAACTTCTGTTTTGGTAGTTACATCTTGCTTTTGAGTAGTATTTTCTTGAGCAAAAATTGTATTGGAAGCACATAGACAAGTTCCGATAAGTAAAGTAGATAAGAAAATTTTCTTTTTCATCATGCATCTCCTAATCGTTTATTTGTTACCAGTGTAGCAAAATCAAAAAATAAAATCTATTTTTTTATTGAATCATCCACAATTTAGGAATATTAAAATTTATCTAAAAGTTTTAAAATAATAGTAATAGCTATAGAAGAATTGGAAAGGAATAAAACCTAAAATGTAAAATTAAATAACGATATGCAGATGATAGAAGTAAAAATCTCTTGCTTCTTTAGTTGAAAAAGATTATTACGAATATTTTTTCTTTACAATTTGACTAATAAGATCATATTTTAAAAATTCATTCATGTTTAGATAATTTTCTATAATATTAGTATAAATTTATTGCAAGATTATTTGGGACATTTTTACATGTGTTTAACAGGGTGTACATAAAGATGTTTAGGTGGGTTGATAATAGTTTAACAAACTGATAAAATTAGTTGTTAGTAAAAATTGGATTTTTGTATTAGATGACAGAAAGTATTTTATTTTTGCTGAAAAACTAAATTGCATAGAATAAGATAGAAAGGGGAAAATTATGAGACCGTTTAAATTAAATGAGCGTCAACGATTTTCTATTAGAAAATTTTCATTAGGGGTAGCATCAGTCTTACTAGGGTTTGTGTTTGTGACAATTAGTCAAATATCACAAGTGCAAGCAACTGAAGAGCCTTATAATTCTTTTGTATTTTCAGGAAGTGACAATCTAAAGGATAATAAGGTTCACTCTATGCTTAAACTTTTCGATAAAGATGGAGATAATAATAGAAATAATGCCTCTATAACCTATGGAGAAGATTCTCATGGTAAATACATGGAATGGAAGTCAACTAAAGCTAGAGGTGGTGGATTTAAACTAGAAATTGATAAGGAATTAAATGATGAATACACGATTGGTGTTAAATTTTCTTTTGATACTACATCGGGCAGTTGGAGGAAAATAATAGACTATGAGAATTCAATATCGGATAACGGTTTTTATTTTTATAATGATGGTCACTTAAGATTTTATCCAGATTCATTAACAAGTACAAAAGTAATAAGTAGTGGAGAAGTCGTCAATTTTATCATTGTTAGATCGAAGACGGAATTTTCAGCTTATATTGTTAAAGATGATGGCAGTGTCACAAAAGAGTTTTCTTCAAATGCTGCTACCACATTGTCTGATTCAATACCATATAAAAAAGATGGTAAAACACTACTTGGATTTTTCTTCGATGATATAGTAACTCGCTCTGAAGCTACAACTGGAGGGAAAATCTATAGTTTAAGTATATATGATAAAGCTATCGATCCTAATAAAGTGTTAGAAAAATTGAATCAGCCTAAAAATAGTGAAATTTATGAACCAAAATTAAAAGATCCATTACCGGATGTAGAAAAGGGAAGTACGCCAAATGCGGAAGATTTTATAAAGAATACACCGACATCAGGCGAGCCAAATAAATTACCAGAACGTACTGGAATTACATGGAAAGAAAAACCTGATACAAGTACAGTAGGTTTAAAACCAGCGAAAATCTTAGTTACTTATCCTGATAAATCTGTAGATGAAATTGATGTAAATGTGAATGTGATTGCTGTAACGCGACCAGATGCGCCAAAAGTAACAGCGAATGAAGAAACAGCTACAGTAAGTATCCAACCAATAGGAGATGTCGATAAAGTCAAAGTAACATACACACCAACAGGTGGAACAACAGAGAAAACTATTGAAATTGTAAAAGAAAATGGAGTATGGAAAGAGAAATCAAATACACCAGGAGTAAGCGTAGATTCAACTAGCGGAGTGATAACACTAGATCACACAGTAGCTGAAGACGGAACAGCAGTCAAAGCAGTCGCAACAAAAGGCAACAGTGACGAAAGTGCCCCAGGAAAAGCAAATGATCCAGTGAAGCAAGCAAAACCAGCAGCGCCAACAGGAACAGCAATCGATCCAGTGAAACAAGCAACATCAGTAGCGCCAGAAATTAGTATTCCAAATCATGGAGATGCACTTGAAGAAGATACAACCCAACCAGCCTCAGAGCTACCAATTGAAGATGAATCTGAGAGAGTTACTTCAAATGAAGAAACAGCCAAAATAGATAAAAATGTACCTAAACAAAAAGAGTCTCAAAATATCTTACCGAATACTGGTACGGCAAAAGGTATGGGAATCTTCTCTGCTGCAGCAGTTTCAATTCTTACAGGTCTAGGATTAATTGTTCCAGTGAAGAAAGAAAATGAAGATATACAAAATCTTTAAAAGTTCATTCATTAAAAAGCTGTTAGTAAGAAATTACTAATAGCTTTTTTGAATTATTAGAAAGTAGCACTTCTAAGAACATTAATGTTTAGAAGCAGAAAATAAAATTCATTAAATAGAAGGTTCGTACTGTTTTTCTGATAAAATAAAAGGTATAATCATTTCAAGTGGAAAAATAATGATTAGTAGAGGTGATTTGATGCCTGATATGTCTTATGAATTTGATGAAATTTTAGAACAAATCTATCATACGTTAAAAACAGATGATAAGCAGCAATTTAAAGAAATATTTTTAGAAAACCATACTTATGACCAAGCACAAATTTATTTGTCACTTAGTGTGGAACAGCGTCAATTAGTTTATCAATATTTGTTGCCGGAAGACATGGCTCCTGTATTTGAAATCATTGAAGAAGATGTGGAAGATGTAGAAGAATATCTTCGAGAAATGGATGAGCGTTATGCTGCAAGAATGTTAGCAGAAATGTACGCCGATAATGCGGTAGATATTTTACAACAAGTACAAGAAGATGAGGTTAGAAAATATTTGCGAATGATGCCACATAAAACTTCTAATGAAATCCGTGTATTATTAAATTATGAAGATGATACAGCAGGAGCGATGATGACTACGGAAATTATTGCGATTCATGAAAGTCAAACAGTTGGAAGTGCGATGACGACTGTTAAAAAAATGGCAGAAGAAGCAGAGACAATTTATTATGTGTATGTCGTAGATGAAGAAAATCGATTAAAAGGTGTCTTAACTCTGAAAGATTTAATCGTTCATAAAGAAGATGTGAAAATTAGTGAAATCATGGTCGATCGTGTCGTTTCTGTAGAAGTACAAGAAGCACAAGATGCGGTAGCAAAAATGATTCGAGATTATGACTTCTTGGCGATTCCAGTTATTGATGAAGAAGAAAAGTTAATAGGGATTATTACAGTCGATGATGCGATTGACGTTATTGATGAAGAAGCAACAAGTGACTATTCTGGTTTAGCAGGGGTAGACGTAGATGAACAATCTGTGAATCCATTTATTGCAGCTTCAAAACGTTTACCATGGTTAATTAGTTTGTTATTCTTAGGATTAACAACAGCAGCCTTATTAAGTCGTTATGAAGGAGTTATTGGACAAGCTAGTGTGCTATCGATTTTTATTACATTAATTACAGGTACTGCAGGGAATGCAGGAACACAATCATTAGCCGTCGCAGTTCGTAAAATTGGCTTAAACGAAGATGAGCCAGTATTTGTTAAGACTTTATTATCTGAATTTGCAACAGGGATTTTAAGTGGAATTGCAACAGGGTTAATTATTTTTGTCGTAGTAGGTTTGTGGCAAGCAAACTGGATTCTAGGTGGCATTATTGGAGTGTCAATGTTCTTTGCGATTACAGTAGCAACGATTGCGGGAAGTTTAATTCCATTATTAATTGATTCCATGGGATTTGATGCTTCATTTGCGAGTGGTTTATTCATTACTACTGTGAGTGACTTAACGAGTGTATTTGTATATTTCACTATCGCAAGCATGTTTCTTGAGAAATTTTTAGGAAATTAAATGGAAAAATGGCTCCACCTCAAAAAAGGTTGAGCCATTTATTATTATTCTGAAACTCTATAATACATTGCTTTTTTTAGCGCATCTGAAGTTAGAGCTGCTTGAGTACCGAATAAACGGTCCTTTGTCGTATCAGAAGTATCTTTATGCCCTTCAATCAGTCCATAAGTTACAACTTGATTTCTTGGAACAAATGTCATAATGGCACTTCCAACAGTTGGTTGATTTTCTAATGGAGCAAAAATCCAATTTAACAAACCTTCTTGATATTGAGGATTTGTTATTTGAACTTTATAAGTAGATTCTTGAACGGATACCGTTCCATTTTCATGGAAGGTTAATGTTTGTCCATATCCATTTCGCCACATCCCTTTAATACTAGATAAATTATTGTTTTTAATTTCTTCGATATTCATAGAAGTAGAAGCGACAGTTGCATTATTTTGAATGGTAACTTGTTTAGTTTCCTGGGTAGTGTTTTCTGATTTTGTTTCTGGTGCAGTCTTAGCAACAGTCGTTTGTTCTTTCGTTGTTATTCGTTCTTTTGTAGTAGTACTAGTAGTTGTAGTTACAGAACCAGTCGTTGTTTCTGTGGATATTGTAGAATGACTTTTACAAGCAGTTAATATGAATAAGCTGGCAAGTAAAAGAAAATGATTTCTTTTCATAAAATACCTCCTGTATGTTCTTATAATAGTACAAATAGAAGCAGAAAGCGATGCGAATAAAGAAAATTTTAATTTTTTCAGAATTAAAAAAAAACTGTTGACAGAAGTAAAGAATTACTGTAAACTACAGAAGTTGAGAAAACAAGCAGAAGCATCCCGCTTCTCGCC
>CAUSAK010000024.1:0-22590 GCA_963529535.1 uncultured Granulicatella sp.
GGCTCAGCATCGCCGCATTTGCAGTGGGACTCATGTTCCTCTTCTCAAATGACATCGGCGTTCGGATGGGAACCCTCGACTCTTCGATGGAAGAACGCGTTTCGATTTGGAATGCCGGTATGGTTCTCTTTAAACAAAATCCATGGTTCGGTGAAGGGCCTCTGACCTACTTGCATAGTTTCGCAAGAATCGGCGCTCGCTATCACGAACATGCACACAGTTTATATATCGATACCATTTCAAGCTACGGGATTATCGGAACATTGCTTCTTGCGATTTCTACCCTTAAACCTGTACGCATGCTTTTAGAAATGAGTCGCGATCCTAAGAAACGTCCAATCGTTGGACTCTACGTTTCGTTTATCGTTGTACTCTTCGTTCACGGTATCTTCGACGTGGCCATCCTTTGGGTACAAAGTGCATTTCTATTCTTACTAGTGATGACAAGTATTCCAATGTGGATGAAACAAGAAGAAAACGTCATGCCACATAAATAAATTCAAAAAACAAATCCCAAGATTCACGGATGTGAACCTTGGGATTTTTTGTGTGCTCTTATTTTGTTAAGTTACGGATGTTTTTGAAGATGTCTTTATGGTTTTCAATCTTCGTATCATTTCCGATAACGACAAACGCGTTTTGATCCATGATGGCTTTCATCGTTGGAGCGTATGCGCGTACCTTTTCAGGCGTTGCCGCTAAGATTTCATCGCGGAACTGTTGCACTTTCTCTTGCGTTAAATGCGTGAAGTAACGCGTGAAGGCGACTGCCCCTTTTTGAGCGGCTGATAGTGGACGGTCAATCGTGCTGAATGTCCCAATCAAGTTCTTTTCAAACTCAGCCTGAGATAAGTTGAAGTTTTCTAAGTACTCTACTTGTCCATCATATCGTTCGAGCGTTTCAACAATATTCGGGTCGCGGTAAGAAAGACCTGCGACATCCCCTTTATCCGTGATGACACTCATACCGCCGTATGCCCCACCTTGAACACGAACCGTATTCCATAAGTAATCGAGTCCTAGAACGGATTTCAAGAATAAGTTCATGCCGTTGACCGGAACACCAAGAAGCGTTTGGTTATATCCTTTTGCGACATAGTTGATTTCTTGCGCTGTCTTGAATCCTTCGTTTAATACTTCCACTGGATTCGTGAAGGCTTGTTTTTCAACTTTGTGAGTCCCAAGATGCTTGAAGAAGTCCTCTGACACTTGTTTGAAGTGGTCGAAGTCAACTTTGCTTCCGACAAAGGTTGCCACTAATTGGTCTGTTGTTAAAATTGTTTCTAACACAGCTTTCAAGCGGTCGATAAAGGCTTGAGGGTTGGCATCAAAACCAGCCACCACATCGCAAATGAAGTCGTAGTAGTCGATTCCTTCAAGCGATTGTAAGTATTTCGCGCCTTCGTAGTAGTAAGATTCTAGACGACGAAGTGCTGCCACGTGTGACCCATAGTTGAAGTTCATTTCTAAGTCTGCTTTCACATTGAGTAAAAGCTCTTTGATTTTTTCCACATCGTCTAAGTTTGAACGGTGAACCACTTCTTCAATTAAGCTTAGGAGTTGTGGTTGGTATTCAGACAAGGCCTTACCGCTGACTGTGAATTTAGGATAGTAGATGTTGTCCGCTACTGATTCCGTAATCACTGTCGCGTTTGTGCCGATGCCTCCAGTGTAGAAGTCGATTTCTGTACTGAGGGCTTCGTCTGTGAAGTTTTCGGTTCCGACTTCTCCTAGTACTTCTGTTAAGAACGCCACGACTGGAATATCTTCTGTCTTCACACCTGATAAATCGAAATAATACTTCACGTAAGAAATGCCGGCTGTGAAGTCTTCATAGTGTAAGAAGGTTGGTTTGCCCTCTTCTCTTTCCACGGTTAATGGGAGTGGCTTCACTTCACGGTCGATATCTTCAATCGAGAGTTTTGGTAATTTCGCCAAATCCTCTTCCTTATCTGGAGTCGTTTGACGTTCTAGGAGTTGTTGCGTTTGTTCCACAAGAGCTGCCACTTCTTCGTCAGACAATGACGCTTTAGACGCTGCTAACTCTTCTTTCAACGCTTCATCTTTGCGGTCGCCTAGTCCAGGTTCTGGAGCTAAAGTAATGACAGCTGCATGCGTATTGTCAAGTAATGTTGTTTGGATTAAACGTTCGAAATAGCCGTTTGCCATTTCTTCTTGCATCTTATCTAACACGCGTTGGTATTCAAACGTTGCGAATACATCCCCGCCGTATAACCAGCTTGTGAGTGAGTTCAATGAATACAAGATTCCTTTAGGAGTGGCCCCTTCCAGCGCTGTTAATTCTTTATAACGGAACGCTGCTTTATTAAGAGCTGCTTGAATCGCTTTTTGCGGAATGCCTTCAGCGACTAAACGTTTCAACTCGTTTTCGATAATCGATACAAATTGGTCTTTGGCTTCTGGATTTGTATCTTTTAAGACGATTTCAAAGATTGGTGAGTAGGTTGCTGCCCCAAATCCACCAGACACATCTGAACCAAGGCCTGATTTCAAGAGAGCTTTCTTAATCGGAGCCGTGTTAGACCCAAGAAGGAGTTCATCTAATACGCCAAGCGCGATGAGTTCTTCAGAGTTGGTTCCCTTACCTGCAGCCCAAATGTACGCTAAGAGCGATTTGTTTTCTGTTGGCTCGTCTTTAGAAATCGAGAATTTCGCTTCTAATTCATGACGGGCTTCGAATGGTGCTTGTTCGACAGACTCGAATGTGTAGTTTTTCGCTTCAAACGCATCGAAGTACTCGGTTAATTGCGCGAACGCTGTGTCTAAGTCTAAGTTCCCGTAAAGTGTCACACGCGCATTGCTTGGGTGATAGTACTTGTCATGGAACGCCACGAACTCTTCTTGCGTTAACGAAGGAATCGATGAAGGCATCCCACCAGAGATATGTTTATAGACGGTATCTGGGAATAACGTTGGTTCAAACAGACGGTATAATTCAGAGTCCGCTTGTGAGAACGCCCCACGCATTTCGTTATACACCACGCCTTTATAAATCAACTCATCATCGGCGTTTTCTAAGTGATAGTGCCATCCTTCTTGCATTAAGATTTGTGGATCTTGCTTGAAGTTTGGATAGAATACCGCATCTAAGTACACAGACATCAAGTTGTTGAAGTCTTTTTGGTTACGAGACGATACCGGATAAACCGTCTTATCAGAGTAAGTCATCGCATTTAAGAATGTATTCAGTGAACCTTTTAATAACTCTACGAATGGCTCTTTGGATGGATATTTCTTCGAACCATTTAACACAGAGTGCTCGATAATATGCGCAATCCCGTTATCATTATACGGTGGCGTACGGAACGCAATATTGAACGCCTTATTATCGTCTTCGTTTTCAAGGTATAAGACCTCTGCGCCAGTCTTATCATGTTTGTACAAATAACCGACAGAACGAATATCTGGTAAGTCTCTTTTTTCAACTAAAGAGTACCCTTTAAAATTCTTTGTCATAAAATTCCTCCTTCAAGGGTTTTCACCCATTCTACCACTTTTAGCGCAAAAAAAGAAGACAACGCGCTATAGTTAAAGCGTTGTCTATAAAATATAATAAAATGAAGTCAATTAAAATTATTTACTTAGATTTAAAATTTTAATAATAATTTACGATAATTTAAATTTTTGTATTTCTTCTTCCATCATTTCTAATATTTCTCTTCTCTCGTCTAACGAATATTCAGGACTAATATTCTCAGATTCTATTGCATCTATCATTATATTTTTCTTTTCTTCAAGTCGATTATATATCTTTCTATCGATAGTACTTCGTCTATTTTGTTGACCTTCTAACATCAAATAATAATAGTTAGTTTCTTGTCCCTCAGGCAAACCTAAACGGTGAATCCTATCTCTAGACTGTAACATATGAGTAAGATTAAAAGAATACTCATAATATATAGCATCATGAGCAACCATATGCAATGATATTGATTCAGCAAGCGTATGTGGATTGGTCACTAGAATATCATACTTATTATTTTGAAAATCAAGTATAATTTTTTCTCTTTCATCAGAAGGAATCCCTCCATAAATTGTTGCTACTCTAACCCCTTCTTTTCTTAGTTCATCACTAATCCTCAATATAGTATCAATAAAAATACACCATATAACATGCTTTTTATTATCTCTAACTAAGCTATTAGAGAGATTAATACACTTTTCAAACTTAGAATTATTTTGTAATGAGTCTAGAAGCTGTAACTCATCATTAGTATATACTGGTTGTGATTCTGAATACCCATCTAAGCACTCAAATTCATCAAACCCAAAATCACCATACAAATTATCCGTAATACTATCTTTTAATAAAATAGGATTTGATGAAAATTGTATTAACCTAATATATAAACTAAAAGGGTTATGTCCAAATTTTCTCCAAAGTAAATCAATAACTTTTTGTTCTAAACTATCTGCTGCTAAAGAAATAATTGTATCTGGATTCACCTCTGGTACATTTAATTGATTTTTGGTTACTCTCCAAAAGAAAGGACTAAGCTTATTGTTAATATCTTCAATATCCATTCCTACAAGGTTATTTAACTTCGTCAACCTGAATCCAAAGTATTGATCATACTCAATTCCATACAGAATATGTAGGAAATTCCATATATCTTGATAATTATTTGGAATAGGAGTCCCTGTCAGAACAATTCTATATGGTGTATTTTTTGATAATTCAATAGCAATTTTTGAACGTTCAGAATCTATTCTTTTAATTTTATGAACTTCATCAAAAACCAGTAAAGTTGATTTGTCTATTATATGCCTTAATGCATCTTTATAACTTGGCAAAGCTTCATAATTTATAAGAATTAAATTATATTGAGAAATATTTTTATACATCATTTCGGAAGAGAAATCTTTTGCATGTATATCCAATACTTTTAATTTTCTTTTATTTCCAAAAACATTATTAAACTCTTGTTTCCATGACAAAAATGAATTTTTAGGGCCTATCATCACAATTTTTGAAACTTCATTTATTTCCTTACTTGAAAAGTACGCGAATGTTCCATAAACCATTGTCGTTTTTCCAGCCCCTGGAACAGAGAAATTAGCAGACCGTTTCATCATTGCTTGATAAAAACTAACTCTATTTTGGATTTCAAAAAGTGGACGATACACTTCACTGTTAACAATAGTTTTAAATTTTTCAAAGTTCTCTTCAAACAATTTATCTTGATTCTTTAAAGCTAACCCTCTTTTGGCAACTTTGTCAATTTCAAATCTACTATCCTCAATAAAACTATATACTGTTTCTGAAATAATCACAGGCAAATTATTTCTTTTTCCGTATTTCTGAAAGGCATTAATTATCTCTTCTACTTGTCTATGATTCAATTTGTCCGGAAATTCAACTAATTCAGGATTAAACAATTTGTTATCTATTAATTTTTTGATAGATCTTTGGTTAGAGTCGATTACAGTATTTTCTAAATTATTTTGTAGTTTCAATCCATCATTATAATAAATAATAAGTGAATGCTCTTTTACCATATTATTGTCAACAATTAATTTCCCATAGCTAAATTTAATTAACTCCGATTTGACAATCTCATCGATATCTTTCACAAATATTCTCCCATCACTTATCGTATTATTCCACAATCTTTCAAAATCATTTAGCTTGGATTTAATTTCTATCGAATCCTGTTTCCAACTTGTTAATACTGTTATCTCCTCATAATTTTTTTTAAAGGCGGCTTCCGTTTCATTCAAAGATCCAGAAAAATAGACGATATTATTATTTTCATCTCTAAACAAACCATATTTAGCATGAAAGAGTCCTGATTTTGTGAATCCAATTTTTATATCTACTAATCCCATTTCAATTAAATATCCTAAATTCGCTAAATTGACCTTCTGATTATCACTAAGATTCGAATAGTTTATCCTATCAATCATATTTTCTATGATTATTTTTCTTCTTTTATACCCCTCACAAATATCTTCATAATCTTTTTCTGAAATCTCGTGTGAAATAATCAGTCTGAATTTGCCTTCATTTTTAATTAAATTTGCTATCCCTTTGGTATAATACGCTAGCGAAGCACCACTAAAATATCCGCTAACTCTATCATAATATTTAGATTCACTTAACACTAAATTATAGAAAGATTCAGGAATATTGTCGCTTGCTGTAGAATAAAACATTTTAAATTTCAAATCTAACAACATTAAATATCACTCAATTCATTGATTTGTTTTTTTACATCATCAAGAAGTTCTGTAAATTTCTTTTTCGATTTCTCATCCAATCTTTTTAGTGAATCTCTATCAACATCTTTTAAAGATATAGCAGCTTTTTTTAACATCTCCATCGGTTGATTTCTAGCATTTTTGTACTTCTTTCGCTCCACAAAGTTTTCAGTAATATCTCTTACTTTATCTGTAAGCTCATTACTAAGTTCAACTTTATCTGTACTTTCATTATTATTAAAATAATCAGTTACATCATCTAGCAATTCATCATCGTCTAATTCTAATAAAACTTCTTCCGATAGTTTGGGATCTTCAAAAACATTTTTTAATTCTCTAATTCGTCGTGTTACATCTCCATCAAGAGCCATAATATTAGTAAATAAAAATTCTTTTATATCATCTTTATCACTTTCATCAATTTTATTACTTTTCAAAATTTTATAAATCTCACGAAGTGGACCATCAACTTTTTGATATCTAGCAATATAAAATTTTTTCGGTTTATTAATAAACTCCAAATAATCTACTAACAACTTAGCAATCTCTAAGTCCTCTTTAACTTTACTAATTTGATTTTGTGTTTCTGTTGCATATTCCTCAATTGTAAAAGCATCATCATTTTCAATTAAATCTCTGTATATATCTACTAATCGGTCTATCGGATTATAATCTACTCGTGATTCAACTGCATGTTGAAGATTTAACTCTAATCTCTTTATTTCTTTATCAGAGTACTTTTCAGCATCTAAAATAGCAGCTTCTAAATAGTTAAATTCTGCTCCAGCACCTTCTTTAGATAACTGTCGTAAAGATGTAAATCGTCTATTCCCATCTATTATTATTCCATTAGACAATACAACAGCAGGTTCTCTTTGTGACATAGCCTTAATATTTTGTTTTGTTTTTTTCAGTGCATCTGGGTTACTATCTTCAATGAATTTTTCAATAATATTATTAAATTTCTCAGTATCATTTGGAAATTCATGCCCCTCATCAATAAATTGTGATATATAAGTAGCGATTCGTCCATTTTTCTTATTGTATTTCAAATATTCTAATGGAATTTTATATACAGTAAATATTTTATTTTCTCCTCTTATAGAGATTTTTTTTCGCTGCACATTATCCCCAGTTGTCAACTTCAATTCTTCTAATAAATTCATTTTCCATACACCTCATCTAAATAATCTTCTTTATAAATATAAACTTTGTTCAAATCCTTTGAATAAAAAATACCTTCTTGAATTAATTTATATTTTACTTTTTCTTCTTCAAAATTCAATCCATATTTTTCGTTAATATCATCTATAAAATCTTCTAGATTTACACTATCATACTCTAGTAATAAATCTAGAAGGAAATCGGTAACTGTTCTCTTTTCTCCTTTATAATATAATGTTGGGAAACTAATAGTAACTGAGTTAAAAAGGTTCGAAGTAAATAAAATTCTATCCAGTGTTATTAACTCGAAACCATCATTAATTAATTCATGATTTAACCCATCGTTTAACAAACTTTTTAGGGTAAAGTAAGAATTAGAAGGGACTAACCTTTCGACACTTCTTACAAACGATTTAAATTTGCTTAAATCGAATCCTCTTTTTTCTAAAAATTGAGTATTAATATACTTATTTTCTCCAATTTTAATAATTTTATATTCCTTTTCCAAGAAATTTTTCACTGACATAAAATCCTGTGTTTTATATATTTTATCTTCTTGAATATTAATAATTTTTTCGGATAAAATTATTGAAATCATTGCGTCTCTTACACTCGAATACTTATTAGATACGATAAATATCCCTCTACTTCTAAATCCTAATTGATGAATTAAAAGGTTACTAATTTCCTCTACGTTAGAGTTATTTTTTATAATTTCCTCAAAATCATCTCGTAAATAAATTTTACCTATTAATTTATGTTTCAAAAACCTATGAATATCCGAATTAATTACTTTATCAATATTAATAATTTGATTATTTATATACTTTTCAAATTCCATGGACAAATATGATCGTAATGATTGCTTCAGTATTCCAAACTTACTATTTATGTAATCAACAAACTTCTCCAAATGCTGTCCATCATAATGTTTCATTTCGTTAAAAAGGAAATCCTTTTTTGAAGTAATCTTTAAAATAAATTCTGGATTTCTACCTAATACCATATTAGGTATATCTAGATTTAACTTAAAGTAAAGATTATGTAGCTCCGAACCGTTTATAATATTAATTTGATTCATAAATTCAATATTTCTTTTATAAATAAAATCCATATTATAAGCACCTGGAGCACAATTAGTTATAATTTCTTTCAGAATAGCTTTTGTATCCTCTGAAAGATTCATATCATAAAAACGATATCCTTTGGAAGAAGATTTTATGATATTTAAGGATCTATCCGCAATATTTAATAAGCTTCTTTGATTCTCACTTTTTAGTTTCGGATAATCTTTAACGTACTCGTTATATAAATAAAATAATTCATCTTTATTTATATACTCTTGTAACGTTCTATTTTCTTTTAGAATTTCATCTAAAGCATTTTGTTTTGTAGCAATTTTTACATCTTCTCCAAATTTAACTTTTCGAGAAACTTGAAGCACATATTCTTTTGCACTCTCGGGATAATCTCCGTGGAGGATTTCATTAATAAAATTTTTGTCCCCTTTTCGGAATAAAAATGACAAAAAATGATAAACCTTCTCATCTACATTAAAAACATTAATAAAAATATCCTTACTAATGTCAAAGTCTTTAAATAACTTCCCAAATTTATCGGCTTCCACTATTTTTGGAATTGCATTTTTTACTTTTTCCAACCGTTGCCTAACTCGCTCTCTTGTTATCCCCCTTTTCATCCGCAATTTTTTGTAAAGTAAATCCTTTAATACGTAAAACAAATATATCTTTATCTTTAAATTCCATTTTTAAATAATCTTCAAGATTAAGTTTTTTTGAAGCACTCTCTTGGACAGGAATAATTGTGGTATCCAACCCAAACTTTTTTATAATTGCTTCCTTATAAAATAAATTATCAATGTTTAAATATATTTCATCATTAGACTCAAAAATCACATTTAGATTTTTTAACTCTTGAATTATTTGTAAATCTAATGGAATCTCATTAAGCTTTTCCGCTGATACCTTTGTGTTTTGAAGAAAATAGATAAAAGTATCCCAAAATAATTTTTCTTCTGAGTTCCGAATTAAATTTTCATACTGTTCTATAGTTTGAATTATTCTAGAGTCAGTTATACTTATACCATTTCTATCTATACCATTCATAATATCTTTTAATTCTGAAATAGAACTACTTAATCTAAAAACTTTTGTTGGAACAGTTCTTCCAACTACATTTAACATTACTAAGTCATCAAAAATGTTAACATTGAAATTATCTGAAGACAGCCATTTTCTTAATGAAACAAATACTTTTTCTCGTTTTAAATTACTTATTTTTTCTGAATAAATTTTCCTATTATCTAAAATTAAAAAATCAAGTAAACTAAACCCTGCCGAATAGACTGAATTCAAAACTTTTGTTGATAAACCATATTTTCCTAAAATAAATATCGAAGCCAATTAATCATCCTCCCAATTCAAAGTAATCTATGTAATTCATTTTATTTTAAATACACTAAAATATTCTGCTTCAATTTTGATATAATTTACAAAAATTCCCGATTACTAGATAGTCTATATTATTAGCGACGTTTTTGAAAACGGTTTTATAAAAGCGCATTAGAAACCTTCTTCATATTTTTCCTCAAACAAGATGCATTTATTTAATTATTAAAATTACTAAACATTTAAAATAAAATAGTTTTACTTTTTGCTAAAAATAATTGGTGTACACAATTTGTTTTAAAAATTTTTATTATAGAATCAACACAAAAAATAATAGTGTACAAAAGGAAGAAAATAGATTTGTTTCTTTATCCTTCCTTTTTTATAACTTTTGAAAATAAAATATCTATACTTATACTGGATACTTCTTAAGATTCTTCACTAATTTTTTTGCAATGATCTCATCAATATCCATATCTAACTTTTCAGCAAGTGTATAACAATAGATTAGAACATCTGCTAATTCTTCTTCGATGTCTTCACGTCTTTTCTCCACAGCCGATTCTGGATCTGTCCATTGGAAGATTTCAAGTAATTCAGCAGCTTCAATTGAAACTGAAAGAGCCAAATCTTTCGCATTATGGAATTGTCTCCATTGATGATCATCGTGAAACCGATTAATCAATTTCATACTAGGGTTATTTTCATTTGCCATTATTTTTTTCTCCTTGTCTACGCATTAATTCTTCTTGAAGTGCTGGATCTACTGCATAAATATAAAGTCCCTTCACTCCACGAGTCAATAGTACATTCAATTCATTTTTTAACAGTCGTTTCCCGAATTTCTCTTTTCTTCCATCCGATAAAGTTCTATTTCTGACTGCTTTTTCATTCTTACTATTTTCCGGAACAAACTGAATTTTTCCATCTCTAAAAACTACAGATGGTCCAATTATCACGCCTACATAGTTTAAATCAAATCCCTGAATTGTAAAAGTCGAACCTACTTCACCTATTGTTTGTGGCTGTTCTGCCCATGCTAAGGATTTATAATTGATGGATTTTTTATTCTCTTTCTTCAACTGTAAATTCCATGGCATCGACCAATCATCGATAGTAACATCCCAAGTACCTTCCTCTTTCTTGTTACCACTATATTCCCAGTCAAAAGTAGCAACTATTCTAGATAATCCAATATCTTCATTTTTGTTTTTTTCTACAATTGCTGTTTCTAGTTCTTGAGGTGATTCAAAAATACGTAAGTCATACCCTAACTCATCGTGAGGAATTGGTCCAACTTCTTGTAAATCAATAATATTTCGAATCCACTGCACAGTCTCTTTACTTGAATGAATTCGCATTTGATTCTTCAATTCAATATAATTATTTTCGTTTTGACACATTCCCTTATATTTGTCTAAGAGTTCATCTTCCCAAATTTGTTCAGTCGAAAGTATTTGATTTTCGTCAAAAACAATCACAACTACTTTTGCTTTTTCCATAAGGTCATCTAATTGATTTTTCCCTCTATAAGATTGTTTACCTTGTGTCCATAATAAATGAGCTTCATCTACAATAACAACATCAACTGGATTTTCTGAAGAATGGTTATTAATAAAACTAGTTGGTTTCTGAACATACTGCTCTTTGATACCTAGTTTTTTTGCAATTTCTTTGTAAACTGTCAACTGTTGTTCATGATTGACTAGTAGATATGTTGAAATTCCACTAAAAACAGATTCACCCTGCTCTTTTTTACTTTCTCGGAACAAATCATAAAAGAGATTACTCATTAGAACTGTTTTTCCAGAACCTGCCTCGCCATTCACCATAATCAATTGGTGCGGAATATCTTTTCGAGTATTAGCTACATTTTCAAAAATCTTGAGCATAATTCTATCTTTTGTTTGTAATTGCTCTTGAGTCAATTTATGAAATGGAGAAGCTTTAAAAACAGCTGCATCCTCTATCCGTCTACGTGTTGGAAAAATAGTATTATTCTTTCGGTGTAACTCTCCCCATATTTTTGAGAAAATAGGTTCCATCTGATCAGACGTATAATATTCATTTTGGTCATTCGTACGACGATTATAGACCTGTTCAATAGCATCCACACTACTTAAGTAATGCATCAATTTATTTTCAATATCGAGCGTCAAAGATTTATTAAATAATTCATGACCAATCACAAACATATTGATATCATCTCTTTTAGATAATCTATCCCAATCTTCTCGTTCTTTAGGATCTTGCTTAAGATGTTGGTCTGTACGGCGTCTGATGTCTGTCGTTTCACCAATATAGACACAAACCTTCTCTTTTTCTGGATGATGAACAATATAAACAGTCGGATAATTAAAAATTAGTTTTTCATGTTTTTCTTGAACTCCCTCATAATGAGGTTCCATTTTATTCTCATACTTTAATTCGTAAATAACAGGATTCGCGATTCTTTCCACCCTCAAGGCTCCTTTTTTCGTAGTAAATTAATCATAATACGAATTAAAGCAGTTTTCAATTTGAACTTCTAACTTTTATCGTATTTATCACAATACAATCCATAAGAATCCTAAAATGTCTTCTCTTTCAGCTTGATCTCAATTTCATATCCGTTTTGTCGAGCTAATTCCACAAGCGTCATAATAGTTGGATTATGATGTCCTGCTTCTAATCTTGCTAAATAGGCTCTCTTTACATCTAACTTCTCAGCAAATTCTTCCTGTGTCAATTGATGATTTACCCGTAATTGAATCGTTCTCAGAGCTACTTTTAGAAGAGAAACTTCTCTAAGTAAGTCTTCTTCGAAATTAGGGTAAATCGATGAGAACTTCATGAACTTTCGTGTTAAATAAGAAGTCACTACCATCCACCCCTTCTTTAGTCCTTGATACAGGTATTTTCAAACAATGTTTCCCTTTATAATAGCATCCCCATTTTTCGAGCAATTCTGGCGTCACGCCTTCATCTTCTAAGATTTTATAGACTGCTGCCAATTTAATCATCTCGCTGTATTCGAGCGTCTCTAAACGATCCACTTTCTTTTTATCAACCCTAAATTTTTTACCCATACCTATTACCTCCTATGACCTAAATGTAACATATAAGTTACGTAACTTATATGTTACATTTTGCTTTTTTGTAGTACTATTTTGCTATAAAAAAGAGACTTACAAAGGACTACTCTTCCTTCGTAAGTCTAAATAATTGTTTGGGATTAAATCATTTTTGCCATTCCGATACCGATACGTTCCACAATGGACGTTACTAGCGCATTCCCCATAAAGAAATAACGCATACGGTCGTTGACTTCGCTAACTGTCCCATCGGATTGTTTCTTGTATTTTGTCCAATCACAAGGGAAACATTGTAATAACTCTGCTTCGTTTGGAGTTAATAGTCGGAACTGATTACCTTCTTTTAAGAAGTGTGTTGAACGGTTCACACTACCCTCGCTTGTAAGCATTGTACGTCCTGGTAACGAGAGGTCATCCGTTTCGCTCATACCACCTTCAGAAAAGATATAAGTAAATCCTTCTTCTGTCGTACGTTCAATTTTCTTTGGACCACGCAAATATTGGAATTTCTTAATTTTATCTTCGTCCTGAATCACATACTTCTGAATATATTCTTGATAAGCTTCTTCACCATGCTCTTCGACATAATACTCTTTAGCTTTTTGAACTACTTCTCCTAAAGTCATTGCTTTTTCGAATACAGGAGTAGTATCGATGGTGTAATAAATACCATCCTTCATCAAGCCTGTGTTCCATACTTTCCCAGTAAAGTTATTCGAAATATCCACAATGTACTCTTCAGAATGCGCATCTAGTTCACTAAGCTTTTCCGTATAGACACGATTCTTATTCGCACTATTTTCAACTGGAAACTGCTTTGCAAAAAGACCTTTCTTATAAATATACGACTCGAATGATTCTGGTGATAGATCTTTAATACCATGTTTCTTAGCAAAGGCTGAGTCATTTTTATAAATGAAGAAGAAGACACGACGACGTCTTTGAGGTGCGCCATAATCTGCCGCATTAATCACACGCCATTCAACGGTATACCCCAATTGATTGAACGCTCCAAGCATAATCGCAAAATCACGTCCACGTTGTTTAGAAGGTGATTTCAATAGTCGATCTACATTTTCAAGAATAAGATATTCTGGTTTGATATGATTCACCGCGCGAATAATCTCCCAGAAAAGAACCCCTTTTTTACCTTCGATACCCATTTCGTGCTTTTTACTGCGCGCTACTGAGTAATCTTGACATGGAAATCCGCCAACAATCATATTCACACCATTAGCCTTCATTTCATCGAAATACTCTGATGAAACTTGCATGATGTCTTCATTACTATGATTGATTTTTGGGTAGTTGTATACTCCAACTTCAAAAGCATCTTGCGCTTTTCGACTAGGTTCAAATTGATTCGTATCAGACACTTGGAAAAATTTTTTATTTAATTTTTTGTTAGCCTCATCTAGGCCAACGATAAATCCCCCAACGCCATCAAACATTGAGAATACTTTAAGTTTTGACATGATTACCTCTTTCATTTTCATCCAAAATTTCTCTATTACTATATCATGAATTCAATATTTGATCAACTGATTTGCTAATCCCACTCACCACGTAAAATTTCTTGTAGGAACTTCTTAGGCATCCAAAATGAATGCTTCGTAATTCTTCGTCCATCGGGCAATGGATTCGTATCTGAGAGCTTCCCTTTTCCGACAAAGACATCTTTTTCAATCTCGTAATAAGAATTTGAAGCATGAATCTTTGTAAATAAGAATGGATTCGCTTGACTTTGCGGGAAATTAGTCGAAACTCCCTTATCAGACTGCGTTAACTGTACCCCGTCAGAAATAATGGTACGTGTTTCATTCCATACGCGTTGTGCTTCATCCAGTAAACGTTCAGGAAATCCCCAGAACTTCACTTGATTTAATACATACTCACCTGGCGCTTCTTCCTTAAAGACGGCAAACATATAACGTTTATCACAAATCTCTTGGAAAACATGAGACTCTTCCCAATTATCATTTTGTGCTAACTCGATAAAATCATAAACCTTAAACGGAGAGTCTTCTTTAGGCAGGTCATCCTTATTCACTCGAATGACTCTCAGATTCATATTTGCTTTTTGAAACTCTTGTGTATTTTCAAGGTCTCCAGTCAGTCCAATCATTTTTCTGATGAGTAAACTATTTTTGGATTTGGAACGAACAGGAACATCGAACGCATCATATAAATCTTCTGCTTTCCATCCCTTATACTTCAAAATCTTTTCTTCAATAAGTTGAGTAAAAGTTTTCTTCGTACCTTTTGCAGTGGCTAAGACACTCTCTTGTTCATGACTAGCAAAGATTTTGTGATTAATTAAATACGTCATGTAACTAGACTTTAATTCCCACGCTCGTTGTTTCGCCATCACATCACTAAACGGTTGTTTTTTCCAGTCTTTCCCTTTACCGGCTCCTTTTGTACAAGTGGATAAATAGTTCCCATCCGATTCTGATAATTCGTGAGCTCGTCCATCTTTAATTTTCTGAGTGATTCGAGCATAGTCATCTAAAATGACATTCATATCTTCCTCGAACCATTCAAACAGGAACACTTTTTCAATCATATAATCATAAAGCGTTTGTTCCGGAATCAAACCATTATAAAACAATAAAAGCATTTTTGAGCACTTTTTCCACAAATGAGATTGATAGAAATCATCTAGATTCTCTTCAAAATAATTAATAATCGTTAAGACTAATCTTTCTTTTGCGGAAATAGTCCCATTCTTATTAACTTTGAATGGAGTCACCTTAAGTTCTACTCCAATTTCTTCAAAGTCAGCTGCAGTGTTACTATTAGGCTGATATCCAAAGAAATACCGTTCTATATAATTTCCATACTGTCCCTTTGAAGATGGCTTAATCTCTTTTTTCTCATACTCATTAGCTTCTTGATTTTGAAAATCGTCGTATGTCTTATACTCCGCCTCGTCATATTCTTTTAAAATATCTGAGAATTTTCGGTTGAGGATTTTTTCAGAATACTGAATCACTTCTTCTAAATTTGTATTGTCATAATTAAACAGTTCTTGTCCCATACACTTATCTCCCTTATTGTAGTTTTATTGTACATGAAAACTACATCGACATAAATAAAAAAATAACCACCAGGTAACACCGGTGATTATTTTTTCCAAATTAGTAGACTATTACTTTTATTCTAACCCCTCATATAATGGATTATTAATAAGATCTATTCCTGCCTTTTCATATCTGGAATAAAAATCTTCTCTATTCCAATTTTCAGGCATCATTTTTCTTGACAGCTTTTTATCTTCTTCTATTAATATTAATGCTAGGTAGTAATATTTACTTACCAATTCTTCTATTTTTTTTAAATCAAGTTGATTATTCAAAGCCATTTCTTGAATTTCTTTTTCAATATATTCGTACTTTGGAACCATATGCTCATATGTAAATTTACAATTTCCATTTTCGTCTCTTAACCCATTTTTTTTCAATTCTTTCCATGCTTCACTACTCATAAAATCTACAAAGAGTCTATAATCTTTTGGCCACTTCTTATTCGGATTTATTGATTTAAGTGTGGCTTTCATTTTCTTCCAATTATTTTTACTAAAAGTACTTATACCAGCATCTGAAATAAAACTATGATCATTATATAAGGAAATCCATTTATCTATTAAGACTTCATTCTCTTCATTTTCTCTCAAATTATTATATAAATCATATCTAGCTTTATAATGAAAATATAATAATTTAGAAAACTCTTCAACATTAACTGTTCTAAATTTGGGTGAATAATTTACTTGCATTACAAAAAAAGCTCCTTACATTTTATTTCAATATATTTCTACAACCTATAAATATTATCAAAAAATATATTAAGATTTGACTGGTTATTATTGATAATGTTAGTTAGGAGAAACTATGGATTGGAAATTTTCTTTAAAATCATTAAAAGGTTTTCTTGATTCAAGATAATATCTAACCATTGATTCTACTAAATTTTTCTTAGAGTCATCTTTATCAATTTCTAAATTTGGAAAGGTTAAAAATTCTTTATCACTTAAATAATTATACCATGCTGTAAGGTCGTTTAAATGCTCAGTTGCAAAATTACAAAGCGAATCTACGTCCTTTACAGCGTCCATTTTGATCATAAAACTTTCATCTGAAAAAACAATTTCATCTGTTGATTTTTTTTCAGCTATAATCATTTGGAGTATGGTTGTCAAAATATCTCCTCCATTTTCATGTTGTTGAATAATTGCTTCACATAATTTATAGCCAAAAAAATTCTGATCTATCCAATATTTTTCATCAATTTTCTCGTTATCAGCGTTATCACTATACATTTTTTCTTGATGTCTAAGAAAATTTAATAAAATATCTGTTCTATAACTACTTAGATTATTTTTTAATAACTGTAATAATTTTTTTAACTCAATTTGTGTTCGATGACTATAACTCATTTCAAGCTTATAGTTCTCAACAAATTTTTTTATCCTTTTCTTTTCATCTTCACCTAACTGAATATCATTTATTACAATCT
Organism: uncultured Granulicatella sp.; assembly: GCA_963529535.1. GTDB lineage: Bacteria > Bacillota > Bacilli > Lactobacillales > Aerococcaceae > Granulicatella. The sequence goes on from CAUSAK010000024.1 coordinate 17,387, forward strand.
TAACTTCAGGTTTTCCCCCTCCTTTCTCATTATCAAAAGAAACTTGTATAAAATTTTCAATTTCAAAAGATTCCGCATACAAATTAATTTCACTTTCTCTTTTACAAATTGACTTTTTCGAATGGTTAGAAGTATTACATTCTTTACAGCATTTTATAAGATTAATAGGTAAGATACATAACCTATAATCACCTTTTTCCCCTTTAGGAATAATATGTTCGAGGGTAATTTGGGTGTTAAAAACCGCCTCACAAAATGGACAAATCGCAATTTGATTATGATTTTTAACTTCCGGAAAAGAATCTAATAGTTTTTTTCGAACATGATTTTTATACCATTTTTTTAGTTTTTCATCATCAAAAGGTTCACTACCATCTTCACGGAACTGATCTATATCTAAACTATATAAATTTTTAACTATCTTTCCTTTATACTCTTCATCAATTTTTTCTAAATATTCCTTTAATTTATTTTTTTCATTTTGATCACATGGTATCACATCTACTACATCTTGAATATCTGGAATGTTACGATTTACTCTTCTCATTTTTCTTTATTTCCGTTTCTAACATATCTTTTACAATTAAATATTTTAAATAGGCTTCATCGCCAAGAAATTGTATATCATCTTTAAACAATATTTCATCTAAAGATACAACATTTTCGTTTTCGAGTGAATTTAATAATTCTTTGGAACGTTCAGTTAATAAACCATTATAGCCAGTCATTTGCAAAGCTACTCCATATATATTCTTATATAGAGTGTCTAGATTCTGTCCATATGTCTTATAATGAATAGGTTCAATTCTATGTTCAGAATCAATTTTATACACATTACAATGTGGAATTTCTTGGATTACAACAGGTGAATGAGTTGCAACTAAACAAAATGCACTTGATTTTTGTATAATATTAGATACTGCTCTTATAAAAGACTTCATCATTGGCGGATGCATAAAAGTCTCAGGCTCATCAAAAATAATTAAGCTTCCTTTATTTACTGAATACACTAATTTGGTTATATATAACAAAATCGTTGCTTGCCCAGAACTTAAATTTTTAATTAAGTCAAAATCACTCGCTTCTATCTTTTTATCACAAAATGCCATTTTGATTTTGTTAGCCCATTCATCAAATGCAAAAAAATTTAAGCTCTCTTCCCATAATTTTAATTTATTATCTGAAGCTATTAAATCTAACAATAAGGATTCAATATACCAAATAAAACTATCTTCAATTTTCACTCCGTTATTAGGTGCTACAAAATTCTTATTTTCGTCAAGATATTTTCCCGCATATAAATTTAAAAGTTCTTCTTTTATTTCATCCTCACCTAACATTTCTGTTTTTTCTAAAACTTCACTTAATTTTTGATCTTGTACAGAAGAAAAACCAACACGTTCATAATTTTCGTTTTGTTCTACATCAATACTTGAATCAAAAGGACTTAGAGAAAAGTGGATAATTTGCGAAAATTTATTATCTCCATCTATATGACCTCTTATAATTTCTAATATCTTATGAGTCTTACCACTACCATTTCCTCCAACAATACCATACACATTCATTGGTAAAAATGAATTCCTATTTTTCTGTAAAATTAGTTCTCCTTTTTTTATTTTCCCTTCATTGAAGACATATCTTATATCTGGAACTTCATCATTAACTGAATCAATTATTGTTATTACTTGCTGACTTTCATCTATTCCATTGAGTGCAAGTGGATGAAAAATTTCTTTAATTTCCTTTATTGTTGTATTTCTTAAAAATGAATTATTAAAAAAATTGTTTACTTTATTTTTTATAAATACATTATCACCATCACCATGATTTTGATAAAAACTTGAAATTTTATCTAATTCTTCAATATTAAAAGCTAAATCATTTATTTTAGCAAACCACTCTTTTCTAATATTATAAGGGAGATACTTCTTTAAAAATTCATAATATTCAATAGAGCCCAACGAACATAAATAACCATTGTTTGGCTTTTCTATGGTTTTTGAAAGATATCTAATCATATCTTCACGAGGATTAACTCTTAACTCTAAAAATATATCCCAGATATTTAAAAAAATTAATCGGTAATAACCATAGTCATTCCAATTAGAGTCTTCCACCTCCATAGCATCCTCAAAATCATCAAGAGATTTAAAAGAAACTATATTCTGTATAATTTTCTCAACTCGTTTTTGTTCTTGATCATCTTTATCTCCCAAACAATAATTAATTAAATATAAATTATTATTTTCTAAAGTTATCTCTGTATAATCTTTACAATTTTTATCTCCTTTAAGCTCATTCAAATTAAGTGTTACAGGTAGTTGATTGTCTAGATTCTTAGCCTCAAACAATACAAAATAATTATTACCATCTATATTAATAGATTGTATAGCAATTTTTTTTGATTTTGATTTTGAATTATTAAAAAAATCCCAATGCGTTGAAAAATAATCTAAATATAATTGTCCATCCTCCTGTTTCTTTGTCGTATTTCGTATATCCCAACAAATTTCTTTAAACTCGTTTGTAATACTATGAATAAATTCATAATTATTCATAATTTTCCCTCCAAATAATTAAATATTTTAGTTTATTATAACCAAAAATTGAAAACGTGTACATATCCAATCTAAGTTTCTTATTGAAAACACAAAACCCTTGCAGTTTCCTGCAAGGGTTCCTCATTTCTATATAATTTTCTGATACTTCTCTCCCCTAATTCGTCCCGATACTCATGGTTTCTGGTAGGGTGCTGCCGCCGTCGATGACGATTTGGCTTCCTGTGAGGTAGCTGGCTTCGTCACTTCCTAGGAAGGCGAAGAGTTCGCCTACTTCGAGTGGGTCTGCCAAGCGTTTCATTGGCACGCCTACTGCGATGTCTTGGATGGCACTTTCTGGGTTGTCTGGGTTTGATTCAATAGCCATCTTTTCAACCATTGGTGTACGCGCATATCCGAGTTGTGAGCAGTTCACGCGGATATGACGGTCTGCGTATTCAACTGCCAAGCATTTCGTCAAACCAACGAGCGCTGCTTTTGTCATAGCGTAGGCTGCTTCTCCGGCATCGGCTACGATATCCCCTGTGACAGAAGAAGCAATAACGATGCTACCACCGCCTTGTTCGAGCATATACGGGATGACCGCTTGACAGCTATTCCATACCCCCTTGATATTCACATCGATATGGAAGTCACGCATTTCATCGCTCATTTCTTCAAATGGAGCCAAGCGACAAACCCCAGCGTTGCAACAAGCCACATTCACTTCCCCGAAGGCCTCTTTTGCCTTCTTGGCTGCTTCTTTCATATGGTCTTTATTGGAGACGTCTCCGACATATGTCACGATTTCTGCGCCGTATGTTTCTCTTAATTCTTTGGCCGTTTCTTCGACTTCTGGTAATAAGTCGACCAGGCACATCTTAGCGCCGTATTTGGCATAGACCGTTGCGATTCCCTTTCCGAGTCCAACGGCTGCTCCAGTGATAAGTGCTACTTTCCCTTCTAATTTTTTCATGGTTTTCTCTCCTTTAATATTCTTTTTCTCCATCAGGGGTTTCAATAGTTACTTTGACATGTTTCCAACGAATGAGGACCATCCATAACCAGATGCACACACCGACTCCCATGTACACGGCAAATGAAATCCAAGAACCGATTCCTTGTCCAAGCGTACAGAAGAATGCGATAGCAAGCATGATCACCATGGCCATAATGCGTAAGGCATTTCCACCTTTAACCGTATTTTTATTATTGACATACCACTCAGGATGCTTGTTGCGGATGCGAACTGCGGAAATCATGGTTAAGGCATATGCGCAGGCACAGCCAAATGACATCAAGTTGAAGAAGTCATTCATGAAGGTTGTCGCATTTTGCAACAAGATAAAGATTAAGCTAATCACGAGTAGGAAGATATTCGGTAAAATTGGTTGTTGGTGACGGTTGACTTTCATAAAGGCTTGTGGAAGGAAGTTATTCTTACCCATTGAGTACAACATCCGTACTGTTGACATCCAGAATCCTAAGATGGATGCAAGCATTCCAAGTAAAATCGAAATGCAACCGTAGATGAGTGGCCATACTTTCCAGCCTAAGATTTTCTCCATGGCGATAATCGACATAAAGCCGTTTGACGCATCATTGGCTAGTAGGTTATCGAATGTGTCGAGCCCTGCCACGCAGAAGAAGAAAAACGTATAGATGATTCCACAAGTCAAAACGGAACCACAGATGGCTTTCTTCGTATTCGAGATTGGGAAGTCCCCTTCTTCCACCATTTGCGGAACGGTCTCAAAACCGAAGTACGGTGTGATGAGAAGCGCCATCCCGATAATCCAGCCCGGAATAATAAAGGTACTATCCACATTTGATTGAAATAGATTTGAAAAATTACTAATGTTCCAATGTCCGGACGTGAGTAAGAGGATGCCCGTGATAATCGTTGTTGTAATATTGGCGAACAAGAAGAACGCCTGCGCTTTAACGAGCATCTGAACGTCCTGCAAACTCAACACGAATACAAACAATAGAATCACGATGGCAATCATCATGATATTGTTGAAGCTGAGGGCGAGTCCAAATGTTCGGCTAATAAAGGTGGCGATGGCCATTACAACAGCCGGTGGAACGGATATCCAGGCGGCCATTATTAACCACGAGGCTAAGAATCCAGCGTGCTTATTAATGCCTACCGTATTGTAGATGAGTTCCCCGCCCGCCGTTTTGAACAGTGGCGAGATTTCACTATAAACAAGCGCGATTGGAAGAATGGCCAGTGTCATCAGTGCAAAAGCTAAAAATGTACCTGGCCCACAATAATTATAAAAAACTGAATCCCAATAACTGACAAATGTGAAAATTGATCCTGTTGCGACGGTGTAAACAAATACGATTTTTAAACTTTTTTGTAATCCATTACTATTTTCTTTGGTTGACACATAAATCCCTTCTTTATATTTTTGTACAATTGGTAACGGCGCCTGTTACTATTTGCACCTTAAGTGTACTCCTTTGCTCAGTATTTATCAAGGCGGCATTCCGTTATTTAATGTTTTCTTCTGGAAATATTCGTATTATGTGATTTTTTATACATTTCCATCTTGCCTATCTGAATTTAAACTTTTAGTTATTTTGTATTGCAATTGTATAACTTTTGATATACAATTGTGTAAACAAAATATTAGGAGGTGTCACTATGGCAAA
>CAUSAK010000025.1:0-21446 GCA_963529535.1 uncultured Granulicatella sp.
GTTTTCTTAGTTGATAAATTTCTATTTTATCTTCATAAGTTAATTTCATAAAAAACACCCCAAAAGTTAGATTTTTATGTCTAACTTTTGGGGTGCAGTACATCTGCTTGGATTTTTTATTTTTGAGCAAATTGCAACATAAAATATATAATTTTTTCAGAAAAAAACAGATAAATGATAAAAAATAAGATATCGTTTACAAAAAAGTTAGAATTTCTTAAAAAATAATAAAGAAAACTCTTTCAAAAAATATTGTTATCAGTTATAATGACAATGTAATAAAGTGAAAGGAGAAAAAGGATGCCAAACATTTTGTTAACTAGAATTGACAATCGGATGATCCATGGGCAAGTAGCAACACAATGGACATCGTTTATTGGGGCGAATTTATTATTAGTTGCTAATGATAAAGTTGCAGGAGATCCAATGCGTCAAGGATTAATGGATATGGCTGCTCCATCTGGTGCACAAACTCGTTATTTCACGATTGAAAAAACGATTAATGTCATTGGGAAAGCAGCTGATCGTCAGTTGATTTTCATTATTTGTGAAAATCCTCAAGACGTCTTAAAATTAGTGGAAGGAGGAGTACCTATTAAAAAAGTGAACATCGGTAACATGCATATGGCGGAAGGTAAACGTCAAGTTGCTGGTGTGGTTGCAGTGGATGATGCAGATGTAGCTGCATTTAAGAAGTTGCAAGAGCTGGGAGTTGAACTTGAAATTCAAAAAGTTCCAACCGAAGGCAAAGAAGATATTTCGAAATTATTCCAATAATTTATTATAAAGGAGTCAATGAAAATGCAAGCAAGTTTTATTCAGATTTTATTAGTATTCCTAGTAACGTTTGTAGCTGCGATTGACCAATTTAGCTTCTTAGAATCTCTTTATCAACCGATTGTAATGGGACCTGTTATCGGAGCTATTTTAGGCGATCTTCAAACTGGTTTGATCGTTGGGGGTACTTATCAATTAATGACAATCGGTAACATGCCAGTTGGTGGAGCTCAACCACCTAATGCTGTTATCGGAGGAATTATGGCTACTGTTTTAGCAGTTAGTCTTAAATTAGAACCAACAGCTGCAGTAGCAGCTGCAGTACCATTTGCATTATTAGGTCAATATGGAGTAACATTAATCTTCGCATTAATGTCACCAATGATGGCTGTTGCAGATGGCTATGCACATGAAGCAAATCCAAAAGGAATTGAACGATTAAACTATTTAGCAATGGCAGCTTTAGGGGCTGTATTTGGTCTTGTAGTTGTATTATTCTTTATTGGTGGACAAAGTGTAGGGGATGCAGTTACAAAATCAATTCCTGAATGGTTCATGGGCGGTTTAAGTGCTGCTGGTGGAATGATGCGTTTTGTAGGGTTTGCAATTTTACTTAAAGTAATGGTTTCTAAAGAACTATGGGGATTCTATTTCTTAGGTTTTGCATTAGCAAACATTGTGTCTGCAAGTGCAAGCTTAGCAGGTTCTGCATTAGTATTATTAGCATTCATCGGTTTTGCAATTGCGTACTGGGATTTCCAAATCCAAACAAAATTCAAATCTGCTGGTGCAACAGTTGTAAATTATGACGGAGGTGAAGAAGATGGCATATAATATTCCAGATTCTTATAAAGTTCAAACACCTGCTCCTAAGTTAGATAAAGCAACATTAAACAAAATGGCATGGCGTTCAATCTTCTTACAATCTTCATTCAACTATGAACGTATGCAAGCAGCGGGTTGGTTATTTGGTATTTTACCAGGTTTAGAAAAAATCCATACTGATAAAGATGACTTAGCAGCATCTATGTCACATAACTTAGAATTCTTTAATACTCACCCATTCTTAGTAACATTTGTTATGGGGATTGTATTATCACTAGAACAAAATAAAGCAGATATTCAAACAATTCGTGCAGTACGTGTTGCTGCGATGGGACCTTTAGGTGGTATCGGGGATGCATTATTCTGGTTCACTTTAGTACCAATTGTTGCAGGTATCTCTTCTGATTTTGCATTAAAAGGTAGTGTAGCAGGACCATTATTATTCCTTGCGGTATTTAATGCAGCTCAATTTGCGATTCGTTACTGGTTAATGCACTGGTCTTATGAATTAGGAACAGATGCGATTGGAATCTTTACAGCAAATGCGAAAGAATTCACTCGTGCAGCTTCTATTTTAGGGGTATTCGTTGTAGGGGCATTAACAAGCTTATACGGTGGAACTAAATTAGGTATTGAAATTGCAAATGGTGAAAAACCAATCGTAATTCAAACAATCTTAGATGGTGTATTACCAAAATTAATTCCATTAGCAATTACTTTATTCTTATACTATCTATTAGCTAAGAAAAAACGTACTCCATTATTCTGTATCGGACTATTATTAGTTTTAGGTATCGGATGTGCGTTTGTAGGACATGTTCTAGGAGTTAAATTCTGGGGCTAATCATTGAAATGACAAAAGCTAGGCGAAAGCCTAGCTTTTTTGTGTAATTAAGTTAATTATCAATTCGATAATGGAATTCATAATCGAATCTTGGGAAGTGTTGTCCAGCAAAAATACGATCTTTATCCGTTTGAATAGGATCTACGAAAGTACCACTTCTATCATCTGTCATTGGAACTCCACCTGGGATAATATAAACAGCTGCACCACCAACCGGTAAATTTTTAGGACCGTATCCACCAATTAATGTGCCTTTATTTTCTTTGAAATAAGATAATTTCATCTCATAATTTTCATCTACCAAACCATTATCGTCAAAAATTAATGTATGACCAGTACCGTCTACCCAAGTACCTTTAAGGCTAGAATAATCTCCATTTTGAATGGCTCGAATATCTAATTTTTTCTTAGCTACTTCTTTTTGTTTTTCAGGAGAAGTGATGTACCATTGTGTTGGTTTCCATTCTTTTTGTTTTAAATCTAATTTTGGAGGGAGATTTTTAATAACATCCTCAGTTGACCCTTTTTTTATCTCTTCAAAAGCATCTCCCTTTTCATTAAACTTGTAATGAATATACTCATGATCTCTTGCAGTTCCAGCTCCGATATATGAGAATGTTCCATCTTCTAATGGAAAAATATTCATTCGTTCCCCAATCATCTCTAATTTATTTTCACTGTTTGTTAATCGAATGAGTTTTCCATCGGAAATAGTATAGATATCTAAAATAAAATGATCTTCTTTTGAAGAACCCATAGAAATTACTAATTCTTCCACATCATTTTTATCAAAGTCATATAAAGTATAAGTTATACCAGGGGAGTCAAAGTCTTTTTTCAATAAGTAGGCGATACTATTTACATTATCATTATGCTTAATTTTTGAATGATCATTGGAATGTTTACTAACATTTTCAACGACTTCCTTATAATCTCTAAGAACCGAATTATACAATGTATAATCTGTCACAGGTTTTGGTGCAATGGTTGTTTGAGTAGTTGTTTCTGCTTCTTTTGAGGCAGAGCTAGATCCAGAACTTGAGTTTTGGCAAGAGGTTAGTAAGCTAATAGAGATTCCCAATCCTAATAGTAAATGAGATTTTTTCATAAAAATTCACTCCTTTTATGGTTGCTTCAATTATATCAAAATGAGATTTAAAATATCAAAAGATATCTCAAAATACCAACATTATAAGGTTTACGAATAGAAATCAGGCGTGTACAATAAAGAAGAGTAAATGGAAGGAGGAATAAATTTGCAGGAGTTTAAAGATGCAACAGCGATGGCACAAGCTGTTAGAAATGGAGAAGTTTCTGCTGTTGAACTAGTACAGGATGCAATTTCTAATGTAAAGAAGCTGAATCCTAATTTAAATGCGGTCGTGCATTTGCAAGAAGAAAGAGCGTTAAAAGAAGCAACATTACGTAATTTTAACGATAAGCCATTTGCAGGAGTTCCTTTATTGTTGAAAGATTTAGGGCAATATCAAAAGGGCGAACCTTCTACGGCAGGTTCACGTTTATTCAAAAATATCCTTCAAACACATCAAGATACATTAGTCACTACATTAGAAGAAGCAGGATTTGTCATTATTGGACGAACAAATACACCTGAATTCGGATTTAAAAATATGACAGAACCAAGTTTATGGGGAGTCACTTCAAATCCATATGACCTCAGTCGTAATGCAGGGGGATCGAGCGGTGGCGCTGCAAGTGCAGTGGCGAGTGGAATGGTTCCAATTGCAATGGCAAGTGATGGTGGAGGATCGATTCGTATTCCAGCTAGTTTCACAGGATTAATTGGGTTAAAACCAAGTCGTGGAAGAATCCCTGTTGGTCCAAATGGCTTTCGTGGTTGGCAAGGAGCATCAGTAAATTTTGCCTTAACTAAAACCGTTCGTGACACTAGAAGATTATTAGAAGTCTTGCAAGTGGAACAAATGGAAAGCCCATTTATCATGCCAAAATTATCGAAACGGCAACTATATGCTACTATTGAAAGTCCACTAAAAATTGCCGTTATAGAAGATTCGCCGATTGGAAATAAAGTCGAAGATTCTGCAAAAAATGCTTTGAATCGAGCGATAAAATTTTTACAAGAAAAAGGACATCATATTGAAAAAATCCAATGGCCAGTCGATGGTATCGAAGTCATGAAAAATTACTATCTGATGAATAGTGTGGAAACAGCTGCGATGATGGATGGGATTGAAAAAATGGTACAACGTTCACTTACAAAAGAGGATATGGAATTAATGACATGGGGCATTTATCAATCGGGGCAACGTATTTTAGCCAAAGATTATAGTGCAGCATTGAATCAGTGGGATTCTTGGACAAAACAAATGCAAGATTGTCATGAAGAATATGATGTGATTCTAACGCCATGTGTGAATGATGTTGCTCCAAAACATGATCAGTATCCAATGAAGGAATCTATTAGAGTAGCACTAGAGTCCATTGAACAATATTCAGTAACAGAACAGCAAGAAATTATTTGGAACATGTTCGAGAAAACATTGGAGTTAACGCCATTTACTCAATTAGCCAACATTACTGGACAACCAGCGATTAGTCTCCCAGTTTATTTTACACAAGAAGGACTACCAGTTGGAGTACAAGTGATGGCTGCAAAAGGACGTGAAGATTTATTGTTACAAATTGCAGAAATTTTTGAACAAGAACATCAATGGAATCGAAAAGATTAAGGAGGAGTTAGGATGAAAATTGCAATTATCGGAGCAGGAATAGTAGGAGCAACAGCTGCTTATCAATTATCGAAAAATCCAGAAGTAGAATTAGTCGTCTATGATGATGGAGTTGGTCAGGCTACAAAAGCAGCAGCGGGAATTATTTGCCCGTGGTTATCTCAAAGAAGAAATAAAGATTGGTATCGATTGACCGCAAGAGGAGCTTCTTATTATCCAGAATTGATGGCACAATTACAAGAAGATGGTGTGTCGCAATTACCGTATGAGCAAGTAGGAGCGCTAGTGTTTAAAAAGACTCCAGAATTATTAGAAAAGTTAGAAAAAATTGCGGCTGAAAGAAGAAAAGAAGAAGCAAGAATTGGAACATTAACGAAAATTGAAGCAGAAAGTATTTCTTCTTATGTTCCAGGTTGGAATGGAACTCATGGAGCCATTCATTGTTCAGGTGGAGGAAGAGTGGATGGAAAATTATTAGTGGAACAGCAATTGTTTTTAGCCGAACGAAATGGGGCTAATGTTCAACAAGAAAAAGTAAGTTTAACACGAGATGAGCAAGGAAAGGTAGTTGTTAATACCAATAATGGATTAGAATCGTTCGACAAGATTATCTTAGCAAGTGGAGCTTGGGTTAAAGAGTTAATTGAACCACTAGGCTATTATGTAGATGTACGCCCGCAAAAGGGACAATTAATTGAATTAGAGTTAGAGACAACTGAAGAAACAGGAAAATGGCCTGTTTGTATGTTACATGGAGAAATTGATATTTTACCATTTGTAGATGGAAAGATAATTGTAGGTGCAACACATGAGAATGATCAAAATTTTGATTTAAGAGATAGCCAAAATCTACAACAAAAAATGTATGAAGAAGCGTGTGAAGTATTTCCACCGTTAAAAGAAGCTAAATGGCTTGGTAGTCGAATTGGAACAAGAGCGTATACTTCTGATTTCTTACCATTTTTTGGGAGTGTTCCTGGTGAAGAAACACTATTTGTCGCTAGTGGTTTAGGGTCGTCTGGTTTAACTTCAGGAGTATGGATTGGAGCATTATTAGCACAGATATCTGTTGGTGATACACCTTCATTTGACATTGATTCTTATCATCCTGGTGCATATATTCAAAAGAAACTATAACAGAAATCATATTTGTTGCATTATCTGAAAAATTCCTATAATCTATTTAAGGTCAATCTTGTAAATATAGGAGGAATGATTGTGTTAAAAGAATTTAAAGAGTTTTTAATGCGTGGGAATGTTGTTGATTTAGCAGTTGCGGTAATTATCGGGGCAGCTTTCAAAGCTATCGTTGATTCATTAGTAAAAGACATTTTCGAGCCAGTTATTGCGATGGTATTCAAAGCTGATTCAATCGCTGGAGTATCTGTTCAAATCGGTTCAGCTACACTTGGTGTAGGTGCTTTTGCAGCAGCAGTTATTAACTTTGTCATTGTAGGTTTTGTTCTTTTTATGGTTGTTAAAGGAATGAACGCTGTTCAAGACTTGGCGAAACGTGGACAAGAAGAAATTGCTAAAGAAGTAGCTCCAGAACCAAAAGCTGAAGATTACTTACGTGAAATCCGTGACTTATTAGCAAACAAATAAAGGTTGAAATTTTTCAACCTTTATTTGTTTACAAAATTTCAAAAAATACTGTGAAAAATTGTAAACGTTTGCTAAAATGGTGTATTAATCTATGAAAAGGGAGGCTTAAATATGAAAGTCGTTGTTGCCATTGATTCGTTCAAAGGAAGTTTATCGTCTATGGAAGCTGGTCAAGCGATAGCCGATGGCGTAAAATGTGTTCATCAAAATGCAGAGGTAGTGGTTCGTCCGTTAGCAGATGGTGGGGAAGGAACAGTTGAAGCATTAGTCGAAGGAATGGGAGGGATTTTTGTTACTAAAGAAGTCACAGGACCATTAGGAACTCCAGTAGCAGCAGTCTACGGAATTATTGAATCAAAGGATAATTTGAGTAAAACAGCCATTATTGAAATGTCGGCTGCAGCAGGAATTACATTAGTTCCTGAAGAAAGTCGCAATCCAATGAATACGACTACTTATGGAGTTGGTGAGTTAATTCTAGATGCGATTGAAAGAGGATGTCGACATTTTATTGTTGGAATTGGAGGAAGTGCGACAAATGATGGTGGAGTTGGGATGTTACAAGCATTAGGATATGATTTCGTAACACGAGAAGGAAAGGATATCTCTTATGGAGGAAATGGACTCAGAGAATTAGCGAGTATTGAAGAGAGCAATGTACATCCAACATTAAAGGAATGTACCTTCAAAGTAGCTTGTGATGTAACGAATCCATTATGTGGTGAAAATGGTTCCAGTGCTATTTTTGGTCCACAAAAAGGAGCAACTCCTGAAATGGTTCAAGAATTGGATCAATTATTATTACACTATGCTGAATTGTCTAAGAACATTAATTTTCATGCGGATCGATTTTATCCCGGAACTGGGGCGGCAGGAGGTATGGGATTTGCATTTTTAACCTACACTAATGCCACGTTAGAATCCGGTATTCAAATTGTATTAACAGAAACGAAATTAGAAGAATTAATAATAACTGCTGATTTTGTTGTAACAGGTGAGGGAAGACTTGATGGACAAACGGCATTAGGAAAAGCTCCAATAGGAGTAGCAGCCTTAGCTAAAAAGCATCAAAAGAAAGTGTTAGCTTTTGCAGGAGCTGTTACACCAGATGCAAAAGAATGTAATCAACATGGAATTGATGCATTTTTCCCAATTTTAAGAGGAGTTGTAACACTCAAAGAAGCAATGAATAAAGAAGTCGCTCATCAAAATATGGTGGATACAGTAGAACAAGTTTTTAGAGTAGTAGAAATGGTGAAAGAAGGAAAATAAAATGGTTAGTCAAATTAGTACATTAGGAGCTTTAGTTGGATTGATTCTCGCAATTATACTGATTATTAAAAAAGTTCATCCAGCTTATAGTTTAATTTTAGGAGCTTTAGTAGGGGGAGTAATTGGCGAAGCAGGGTTAGCAGGTTCCGTTAGTGCGATGGTAACAGGAGCACAAGGAATGATGTCTCCAGTATTAAGAATTATGACTTCAGGTATTTTAGCAGGAGCTTTAATTAAAACAGGTTCTGCTGAAACGATTGCCGAAACAATTGTGAAGAAGTTAGGGGAGAAAAGAGCTATTGCAGCGATTGCGATTGCAACAATGATTATTTGTGCAGTGGGAGTATTTATTGATATTGCTGTTATTACAGTGGCACCGATTGCTATTGCGATTGCAAAAAAAGCCGATTTATCAAAAACAGGTATTTTATTAGCGATGATTGGTGGAGGAAAAGCAGGAAATATTATTTCTCCAAATCCAAATACGATTGCTGCTTCAGAAGCATTTCAATTAGATTTAACAGCATTAATGGCTAAAAATATTATTCCAGCATTAGTGGCATTAGTTGTGAGTATTTTAGTAGCAGGATTTTTAGCAAAAAAAGTCGATCATGCTTTTGACGATATGGAAGAAGAAGCGGAACATCACAATTCTGTACCATTTTTCCAAGCGATTCTTGGACCGGTTGTGGTCATTGCGTTATTAGCTTTACGTTCAGTAGTCGGAGTAAGCGTGGATCCTTTAATTGCATTACCAATTGGTGGATTAGTAACCATTTTAGTAACAGGGCATTCAAGACATACCGTAGAATATACAGAATTTGGATTGAGTAAAGTAATCGGTGTATCGATTTTATTAATTGGAACAGGAACGATTGCAGGAATTATTAAAGCTTCTTCTCTACAAGTTGATATGATTCATGTGTTGGAAGCTTTGAATATGCCATCATTCGTTTTAGCACCGTTATCAGGTGTTTTAATGGGAGCAGCTACAGCTTCTACAACAGCTGGTTCTACGATTGCTTCTCAAACGTTTGCAGCTCCTTTAGTTTCGTCTGGGGTTCCTGCAGTAGCAGCTGCAGCAATGATTCATGCTGGGGCAACAGTGTTAGATTCTCTTCCTCATGGATCATTCTTCCATGCTACTGGAGGCTCAGTCTTTATGAGTATTGAAGATCGTATGAAGTTAATTCCTTACGAAGCATTGGTAGGTTTGACAAGTACGATTGTCGCAGTAATTTTGTATTTATTAGGGTAAAGTAAATTTGGGCACAATTTATGTAGAGTTAACAAACATAAAGTTGTGCCCAAATATTATTGATGAAAATGACAGCGCTTTATATAATTTGGTTATAGGAGGAAGAAAGTGTTAACAAATGAGCTCATAAAAAAATACCAATTTTTTCTTAATTATAATCATACCTCTATAGAAGAAATGGAGGGTGTACTTCAATGTAACAAAAGAACAGTAATGACAGATATACAAAAAGTTAATGAAATGTTACTAAATTTAGATTTACCTATCATTACAGTTCAAAATGATTTTATTATTACACCAGATATCTCAATAACTACTATATTGAAGGATATTGATATAGAATCACAAGAGTTTGTGTTTCAAGAAGAACGTATAGACATGTTGATTTTTTATATAATTTTATGTTCAGACTATATTTCTAATTTACATTTGCAAGATTTCTTAAGAATGAGTAAAAATTCAATCTTAGCAGATTTAAAAGAAGTTAAAGCTAGTTTGAAACCATATGATCTTCAGTTAATTTACTCTCGTGAAAAAGGATATTATATAGATGGAGATAGTAATAAAATTAGAGAATTACTTGAGATAACAATTGGAAATTTAATTACTTTAGTGTGTGGAAGAAATATTTTAAGTTATATTTTTAATAAATGTAATTTAATCTATCAAGAAGAAATATTTTTAAATTCGTTAAAGATAGTTAGTGATAAATATCAATTAATATTTATTGCCGAGAAAATTGATACAGTAGCCATATTGATGGCAGTATTTAATGAATATAGTTTGAAAGAACCATATATCAAAAATAGGGAGAATTTTGAAAAAATAATTGAAACACCATTGTTAAGACTGCTAATGGATATCGAAGAACAATTTCCAAATTTATCAAAGGAAAGAGATTTTATTTTATCAAGATTAGCTGGATGTGTTCAGGGAGATTTAAATATTAATCCTGAACCTGAAATTATCAAAATAATGGACGAAATTATTTTACAAGTAAAAGTAAATACAGGTTTAGAATTTCCTGAAACATTTCAATTTAGAAAAAATTTATATGCACATTTATATCCTGCATTTTATAGACAAATTTTTGATATTTCTTTAAAGAATCCTCTTACCAGTCAAATTATTGAAGAATATAATTATTTGTTTGCTTTAATTAAAAGAAGTCTTAAGCCTTTAGAGGTAGCAACGTGTAAAAAGATATCTAATGATGAAATTGCCTATTTTACTATTCATTTTGGTGGATATTTAGAAAATATTCAGAAAGAAAGTATAACTGAAAAAATTATTGCTATGGTTATATGTCCAAATGGAATTAGCTCTTCATTAATTTTACGAGCTGAATTGAAACAGATATTTCCTATGATAGAATTTTATACAATGTCTTTTAATGATTATAAAAAGAATATTGGCATTCAACAAGTTGATATGATTTTTTCTACAATGAGTATCGAGGTAGATAAACCGCTATTTATTGTTAAAACAATTATGAATTCTACTGAAAAGATACTATTAAAGAAAAAAGTTTTTGAAACTTTCCATTTGAAGAAAGAAGAATTTATTTCAGTTGATGAAATACTTAATATTATTGCTAAGCATGTATTAATAAAAAATGAAAAGGAGTTGAAAAAAGATTTAACAAAATATTTGTTTGCTAATGAAGAAGTAGAGTTAGGAGGTGATTCCTTGAAAGATTTAGTCAAAAAAGAATTGATTCAACAATTAGATAAAGTAAACGATTGGCAAACTGCAGTCAGAATTGCATCTAAACCATTATTAGAACAAGGTTATATTGAAGAAAGTTATGTTGAAGCTATTATTTCAAGTGTTAATGAAATTGGACCTTATATAGTGTTAGCACCAAAAGTAGCAGTTCCTCACGCATCACCAGATGCTGGTGTTCATCGCTTAGGAATTAGTTTGTTGCAATTAAAGAAACCTGTTAATTTTGGTTTAGAAGATGATGAAGATAAAAATGTACAGTTAATATTTGTATTAGCAACAGTTGATTCAACTGCACATTTAAAAGCTTTACAACAGTTGGCATTAATTTTAGATGATGATGAAGTTATAGAAAATTTGATTAAAGCTGAAATGCCGGAAGAAATTTTAGGTTTAATTGAGAAAGTAATTGAAGAAGGAGGTGAGTGGGATGATTAAAGTAGTAACAGTTTGTGGAAATGGAATTGGTAGTAGCTTGTTATTGAGATTAAAAGTAGAAGCTATAGCTAAAGACTTAGGAATTGAAGTTGAAGCAGAATCATGTGATTCTAATGCAGCAGTTGGGAAAAATGCTGATTTATATGTAACTGTGAAAGAGTTTAAAGATATTTTCCCAGGAACAGCAAATGTTTGTATTGTAGAAAGTTATACAAATAGAAAGAAAATTGAACCCGTATTAGCACCAGTTTTACAAGAAATGAATAATAATTAATTTGATAAATAAGGAGGAAGTAATATGAATGGGGTATTAATATTTTTTCAAAACATTTTAAGTGAGCCAGCATTTTTAATGGGATTAATTGCATTTTTTGGCTTACTTGCTTTAAAAACACCGGGACATAAGGTGTTGACTGGAACATTAGGTCCTATTTTAGGGTATCTAATGTTAGCTGCAGGGGCGGGTGTTATTCAAGCTAATTTAGCTCCTCTAGCAACATTAATTGAACAAGGATTTGGTATTACGGGAGTAGTTCCAAATAATGAGGCTGTTACAAGTGTAGCACAAAAAATCTTAGGTGTAGAAACAATGTCAATTTTAATTGTTGGATTGTTATTAAATTTGCTGTTTGCTAGATTTACTCGTTTTAAATATATTTTCTTAACAGGACATCATAGTTTCTTCATGGCATGCTTACTTTCAGCAGTTTTAGGAGCAATTGGATTTGAAGGAGTTGCATTAGTTCTATTAGGAGGATTTTTCTTAGGTGCATGGTCAGCTATCTCACCAGCAATTGGTCAAAAATATACTTTGAAGGTAACAGATGGTGATGAAATTGCTATGGGTCACTTTGGAAGTTTAGGTTATTATTTAGCAGCTTGGATAGGGACTAAGGTTGGTAAAGACAGCAGAAGTACAGAAGAATTACAAATTTCTGATAAGTGGAGCTTCTTAAGAAACACAACAATTTCAACAGGAATTGTAATGGTAATATTCTATATTATTGGTGTTGTAGCTTGCTTAATTAGAAATCCTCAAGCTGTAGAAGAATTGGCTAATGGTAAGAATCCTTTGATTTTTGCGATTATTAGCGGTTTGACATTTGCTGTAGGTGTATCAGTAGTTTATGCAGGGGTTCGTATGATTTTAGCAGATTTAATTCCTGCTTTCCAAGGTATTGCTACCAAATTAATTCCAAACGCAGTACCTGCGGTAGACTGTGCTGTATTCTTCCCTTATGCTCCAACTGCTGTAATTATTGGTTTTGCATTTAGTTTTTTAGGTGGACTTGTAGGTATGTTTGTACTCGGTGCATTGGGCGGAGTGTTAATCATTCCTGGTATGGTACCGCATTTCTTCTGTGGGGCTACAGCCGGAATTTTTGGTAATGCAACAGGGGGTAGAAAAGGAGCGATTTTAGGATCATTTGTAAATGGATTATTCTTAGCGTTTTTACCAGCTACATTACTTCCAGTTTTAGGAAAATTAGGATTTGCTAATACAACATTTGGTGATTTTGATTTTGGTTTAATTGGTATTCTATTGGGACGTACTGGTGAATCAGCAGGAGCTATTGGTATTTATATTATTGCCGCTATTTTAGCTGTCGTATTAGTTTTACCTTCAGTTCTTACAAAATCAAAAGAAGCTTTGAATAATATTGTTGAAGAAGAGGAGTGAATCATATGGTTAAAGAATTAACAGTTAAAGTATTTTCTGATGGAGCGAATTTAGATAACATGTTAAATGATTTAAATTCAGGTATTGTAACGGGTTTTACTACTAATCCAAGTTTAATGAAAAAAGCTGGTATTACAAGTTATATTGGATTTGCTAAGGAAGTCTTAAAAGAGATTAAAACTTACCCAGTTTCTTTTGAAGTATTTGCAGATGAAATTGAGCAAATGGAAAAAGAGGCCCGTAGAATTGCAACGTTAGCGGAAAATGTCTATGTGAAAATTCCTGTTACTAATTCAAAAGGAGAGAGTACTGTACCATTAATTGACCGTTTAACTTCAGATGGTATTAAAGTTAATGTAACTGCAATTTTCACAATAAAACAAGTGGAAGAAGTTGTAGCAGTGTTAAAAAATAATACTCCATCCATTGTTTCAGTTTTTGCGGGTAGAATTGCAGATACAGGTGTAGATCCAATGCCGATTATGAAAGAAGCTTTAGAAATTTGTCGTAAGAAAGAGTCGGCTGAATTATTATGGGCAAGTCCTAGAGAAACATTTAATATTTATCAAGCAGATGAGCTAGGAGTAGACATCATTACATGTACTTCCGATTTGATAAAGAAATTATCGTTAAAAGATAAAGATTTAACACAATATTCTTTAGAAACTGTTCAAATGTTTTTAAGAGACAGTACAAGTTTAGGATTTAATATTTTAGAGTAATTGAAATCTGTAAAAACAGCATTCCATAACCAGAATGCTGTTTTTACTTTTTACTCTTCTGAACGAGAAACGATTAGTGTTAGATTTCCTTTTACAGTTACATCATGAATAGGAGTTGGTAAAATAAATGAATCTGCTTTTTTTAGTGCAAATGTTTCGTCATTTACTTCTAGTGTTCCTTCACCTTCGATTACGGTTGCTAAGTAGTAGTTGTCATCTAGTGTAGTAGAGTAAGTTCCATCAATTTCCCATTTCCAAACAGAGAAATAGTGATTGGTAATGAAATGAGTAATGGTTGCATCATCTAATGTTTCAATTATTTGTTCAAAACTTGGTAATTGATGTGGAATTATAGTGACATCAATGGTTTGCGGAATATGTAATGGACGAGGATTTCCTGCATCATCTTTTCGGTCATAATCATAAACACGGTAAGTAGTATCAGAGTTTTGTTGTGTTTCTAAAATGACAATGCCTTTCCCGATAGCATGAATTGTTCCGCTTGGAACATTGAAGAAATCTCCTGCTTTGACAGGAACTTCTGTAAATAATTCGTTCCATTTTTCTTCTTGAATTAATTGAACAAATTCTTCTTTTGTTTGTGCGGTATGTCCGTAAATAATTTTAGCACCCGGTTCAGCAGAAATAACATACCAACATTCGTTTTTCCCTAATTCGTGCTCATGTTCTAACCCATAAGCATCATCTGGGTGTACTTGAATTGATAAGTCATCACTGGCATCTAAAATTTTGATTAATAAAGGGAAAGTTGGCAATGTTTGTTGATGAAATAATTCAGCATGCCCAGCATACAGTTCTGCTAATGTCATTCCTTGAAATTCAGAAGGAGAAATAATTGTTGAATGTCCATTTGGATGAGCGCTAATTGACCAAGATTCACCAACTTTGTCACTTGGCAAGGTTAAGTTAAATTCTGTTTGTAATTTTTTACCACCCCAAATTTTTTCTTGTAGGACTGGTTTTAAAAAGATAGGTTGCATGTTGTGGCTCCTTTATGATTTTCTCGATTACAGTATAGCATATTTAAAAGAATGAAATAAAATAAAAGTAAATTCACCAATATTCAAGACACTTTCTTGCAAAAAACATCATAGTTTACTATTATAAAGAAGTAAAAATACAACTTGTGAGGGATAATATGAATCAAAAATACGGAATTATTTTAGCAGCTGGAAAAGGCACACGAATGAAATCGGAACTTTATAAAGTGATGCATCCAGTTTGTGGAAAACCAATGGTAGAGCATGTGGTAGATCAAGTAGAACGTGCAGGAGCCGAAACGATTGTAGCCATTGTTGGACATGGTGCAGAAATGGTGCAACAACAATTAGGAGAACGTGTTTCTTATGCATTACAAGCAGAACAATTAGGAACAGGTCATGCCGTTTTACAAGCAGAAGAATTGTTGAAAGATAAAGAAGGAACAACTTTAGTTGTTTGTGGAGATACACCACTGTTAACAGCTGAAACTTTTGAACAATTAATGAAAGTTCATGAAGATACAAAAGCAAAAGCAACTATTTTAACAGCTTGGGTAGATGATCCGACTGGATATGGACATGTTGTTCGTGAGGAAGATGGCACAGTTTTAAAAAATGTAGAACATAAAGATGCTACTCCTGAAGAAGCAGCGATTCAAGAAATTAATACAGGAACTTATTGTTTTGATAATCAATCCTTATTTAGCGCATTAAGCGAAGTTGGAAATGATAATGCTCAAGGAGAATACTACTTACCAGATGTATTAGAAATTTTGAAAAAGCGTGGGGAAATTATTTCTGCTTATCAAATGCCAAATGTAGACGAAGGAATGGGTGTTAATGACCGAGTTGCTTTATCAAAAGCAGAAAAATCAATGCGTCAACGGATTAATGAACAACATATGAAACAGGGTGTAACATTAATTGACCCTGAACAAACGTACATTGATTCAGAAGTAGTGATTGGTTCAGATACAGTCATTGAACCAGGAGTTTATTTAAAAGGGAATACAGTCATTGGACAACATTGCCATATTACTTCAGGAAGTGTTATTCGTGATTCTGTATTAGAAGATTATGTAACAGTGACAAGTTCAAATATTGAAGAATCATTGATGAAATCTCATAGTAATGCTGGCCCATTTGCACATCTTCGACCAAAAGCTGTACTAGGAAATTCTGTTCACATTGGAAACTTCGTAGAAGTGAAAAATGCAACCTTGGGAGCAGGAACAAAAGTCGGTCATTTAACATATGTAGGAGATGCTGATTTAGGAAAAGAAATCAATGTTGGTTGTGGAACAATTTTCGTAAACTATGACGGTAAAAATAAACATAGAGCCACTGTAGGCGACCGTGTGTTTATCGGCTGTAATGCGAATTTAGTAGCACCCGTAACAGTAGGAGATGATGTCTTTATTGCTGCAGGTTCTACAATTACAAGAGATATTCCGAACGGTGCACTAGCAATTGCTCGTTCTCGTCAAGAAAATAAAGAAAACTATGCTGAGAAATTACCTTCAGCTCAAAAAAATTCATAGAAAAATGTAATTAGTTCTTTAAAAACGAACGAAAAACGTTTATTATTATAGTAGTGTAAAAACAAAAATAAAATTCTTCGGGGGTTATCATTGTGGAACATTATTCCGATCCAAATTTAAAGATTTTTGCATTAAGCTCAAATCGTCCATTAGCACAAAAAATTGCAGATCAAGTCGGGGTAGAATTAGGGCAAGTATCCGTTACTCATTTTAGTGATGGAGAGATAAAAATTAACATTGATGAAAGTATTCGTGGAGACCATGTTTATATTGTTCAATCAACATCGTATCCAGTAAATGATAACTTAATGGAGTTATTAATTATGATTGATGCATTACGTCGTGCAAGTGCGAAAACGATTAACGTTGTATTACCGTACTATGGATATGCACGTCAAGATCGTAAAGCTCAATCACGTGAACCAATCACAGCAAAATTAGTGGCAAATATGATTACACAAGCAGGTGCAGACCGTGTGTTAACATTAGACTTACATGCTGCTCAAATTCAAGGATTCTTTGATATTCCAGTGGACCACTTATTAGGAGCTCCATTATTAGCCAATTATTTCTTAGAAAATAATTTTAAAGATAAAGATATCGTAGTTGTATCACCAGACCATGGTGGGGTAACTCGTGCACGTAAATTAGCAGAATTCTTACATGCTCCAATTGCAATTATTGACAAACGTCGTCCAAAAGCAAATGTAGCAGAAGTGATGAATATTATTGGAGATGTTAAAGGAAAAGTTGCCGTATTGATCGATGATATGATTGATACAGCTGGAACCATTACATTAGCAGCTCAAGCCTTACAAGATGCTGGAGCAATTGAAGTGTATGCTTGTTGTACACACCCTGTATTATCAGGACCAGCATTAGATCGTTTAAATGCGTCTGTTATTAAAGAAGTTGTAGTAACTGACTCTATTCAAGTTCCTGAAGAAAAAACAGGTGGAAAAATTGTACAAGTTAGTGTGGATCAATTAATGGCTGAAGCGATTAGACGTATTCATGAAAACCGTTCAGTAAGTCCATTATTTATTGAAAAGTTCACAATTTTAGATTAAAAATTTGAGCATAAATCGGAGGCTGGAGAAATTTCTCCAGTCTTTTTTATTCAAGGAGGTTATTTGGTGAATTCATGTAACATAAAGGAAAAAGTTTTACTAGGAATCGTTAGTATCATTGTCGGAGTAATTACCGGAGTTTTAACATCTTTTTTTGGACAAGTATTATTAAAAGTATCAGAATTACGGGTGGAATATTTTGCGTATTTGATTCCGTTTTTAGCAGTAGTAGGATTTTTATTTCATACAGTTTATTTAAAATATGGGAAAAATGCGGTTGAAGGAATGAATATTGTTTTTCGAATTGGACAAGGAGAGGACAATCGCATTTCAAAATGGCTAATTCCTTTTATGATGATTGGAACATGGCTAGCTCATTTATTTGGAGCAAGTGTGGGGCGTGAAGGAGTTGCGGTGCAATTAGGTGCAACGGTGGCGAATCAGTTTCAACAATGGTTTTCTTCTAAGAGAAATCGTCAAATTTTATTAATGATTGGGATGGCGAGTGGTTTTGCTGGATTATTTGGAACTCCTCTAGCAGCGACGTTCTTTGCGATTGAAGTAATGATTGTCGGGCAATTACAAATTGATGCATTATTTTATGCATTGTTGTCCAGTTTTATTTCGATGAATGTAGCTCAAAGTTTAGGATTAGAGAAATTTATGGTGGGCATTCCTGTAGAAATTCAGTTCGATGAAACTTTGTTCAAGATGGTAGTGCTAGGAATTGCTTTTGGATTAACAGGAAGACTATTTAGTGTAAGTTTAGCGTATTTGAAAAAATATTGGAGTAGTAAAATTCCAAGTCCAACTTTAAGAATATTTTTATTAGGCATTGTTGTCAGTATTTTAATGGCAGCTTTTGGCAGTGGTCGTTATGCAGGATTAGGGACGAATTTAATTCATGCTAGTTTTTATAGTGAGACGATTTATGTACAAGATTGGATTTTAAAATTGGGGTTAACAGTATTCTCTCTTAGTGCAGGATTTCTAGGTGGGGAAGTAACGCCTCTCTTTTCAATTGGTTCTTCATTAGGAATCGTGATGAGTTCGTGGTTAGGAATTTCTCCAATTGTAGCAGCGGCATTAGGTTACGGAGCTGTATTTGGAAGTGCGACAAACACTTGGCTAGCCCCTATTTTTATTATCGGGGAAGTATTCGGATATAGTATGATACCATATGCAGCAATTGTATGTATTGTCGCATTTGTCGTAAATGGAAATAATAGTATTTATGGGCAACAGAAAATTTTTGAATTAGAAGGTATAGAAAGATAAAAAACAGGGGCAAGTATTTTGTCCCTGTTGTTATATACACACTTTAAGTAGCAAAAAATTACTGATAACTTTCTTGATTTAAGAGCCAAGAGAAGCACTCTGTATAACTTTCTTATTTTGGGATGAGATATATGTTTTTTCAGAATTATTTGTTACATCGAAATTCTATCATGAATCCACCTAAAATTAAAAAAATAGAGGAAATTACTACGCTCATTACTAGTGATACATTCATATAATTTTTTAGAAAAGAAAATAAGGCTATTCCTAACACGGTTATCAAGCTAGTCAATAATCTCTTTTTCATCTATTTACCCCCTAACTGAACATTTTTATTTTTTATATTTAATAATTTATTTCTTAGATTAGAATGGTTTTCAGAATATAACTCATATAAAGGAGTTGTCGAGAAAACGCTCTCTTATACACTTGGATTATAATTGATTTATATACAAAATGCAATTCAGGAAATCATTAATTTTTATACAAAAATGTTTAATATCTGGATTTTTAATTTTTTATAACGCAGTATCTTTTGACATGGGATATTTTCACTTCTATTTAACAAATTTTCAAATAAACGAAAAAATGCACTTGTTATTTCATGAAAAGTCTAGTATACTTTCGCATAGCAAGGGCTTTTAAATTCATCCCGTGAGGTGAAAAAGGAGATCATAGTTCAAGTTTATATTTCTAGGAGAATTTTTTATGCATAGAAAAAATTTTCCTATATGAAAGCAGCCCTTTTGCAAACAAAATTTGATAGGGTTGCTTTTTTGTATGCACAAAAAGGCCCGGAAAAGAGGGAATGATGGAGTTACAAACTTCAAAAGTCAACTTATTACTTGATGTGGATCAAAATCCACCTTTAGCCAAAGGCTTATTGCTAAGCTTGCAACATGTGTTTGCAATGTTTGGGGCAACGATTTTAGTGCCATTAATTTTAGGCATGCCTGTTTCTGTAGCATTATTTGCTTCAGGTTTGGGAACTCTGATTTATATGGTAGCAACTCAATTTAAAGTGCCAGTGTACTTAGGTTCTTCATTTGCCTTTATTTCAGCAATGGCATTTGCAATGAAACAAATGAATGGAGATGTTTCAGCCGCTCAGTCAGGGGTTGTTCTTGTAGGTCTTGTTTATGTAGTAGTAGCATTAGCGGTTAAATTAATTGGAACAAAATGGATTGATCGTTTATTACCTCCGATTGTCATTGGACCGATGATTATGGTAATTGGTTTAGGCTTAGCAAATTCAGCCGTGACAAATGCAGGATTTATTAAAGATGGTACAGTTCAACAAATAACAGTAGCGATTGTAACTTTCTTGATTACAGCATTTATTAATACAAAAGCTAAAGGATTTTTAAAAATTATTCCATTCTTGTTCGGAATTATTGGAGGATATATTGTAGCTGTACTGTTTGGATTGGTTGATTTCACTCCAGTATTAGAAGCAGATTGGATTGCGATTCCGCAATTATATTTACCATTTTCAACAAATGGATTTTTCAAAGAATATCATTGGTATTTTGGTCCTGAAACTTGGGCAATCTTACCAGTAGCTGTTGTAACAATTGCAGAACATATCGGAGACCATACGGTTTTAAGTCAAATTTGTGGCAGACAATTTTTGAAAACACCGGGTTTACATCGTACGTTAATTGGAGATGGTGTTGCGACTGCAGTTTCCGCATTTATGGGTGGACCTGCAAATACAACCTATGGTGAAAATACTGGGGTTGTTGGGATGACAAGAATTGCAAGTGTTTCAGTTATTCGTAATGCAGCGTTATTTGCGATTGGGTTGAGTTTCCTTGGAAAATTCACAGCGTTAATTTCAACTATTCCAAATGCAGTGCTTGGTGGGATGGCTATCTTACTATATGGAGTTATTGCAAGTAATGGTTTGAAAGTGTTAATTGAAAAGCAAGTAGATTTTAGAGAAGTGCGCAATTTGATTATTGCGAGTTCGATGTTAGTGTTAGGATTAGGTGGAGCAATTTTAGAATTAGGTCCTGTGACATTGTCAGGTACAGCATTATGTGCATTAGCAGGGGTTATTTTGAACCTAGTGTTGCCGTATGAAAACAGAAAATGACTTTTCTTTTGTAGCGAAGGACGCCAGCAGCTTCGCAAAAGCGAATCTCATGGCTAAAAATCAAGCCTAAGGTCTTGATTTTTCCTGTACTAGAAGCCCGATGTGCTTCTAGTACTAACGCTACAAAGAAAAGTTATTTCTGTTTTCTACTTTTTTGATGAGGGATGTATACAAGAATGATTTTTGTGATGTAGTAAGGGACGGTAGCAGCCTTGCTTTGCAAGTCTCATACCTAAAATTCGAGCCTAAGGTCTCGAATTTTCCCAGCAATATAAGCCACAAATGGTGGCTTATATTGCTAACACTACATCAAAAAATCATTTTCTGTTTTCTACTTTTTTGATGAGGGATGTATACAAGGATGATTTCCGTAATATAGCAAAGGACGTCAGCAGCTTCGCAAAAGCGAATCTCATGTACGCTACATTAAAAAATTTATTTTAAGCAGTCTATTTGTATAACCGTTAGTCTATGAGAGAGTAAAAAGACTTTTCTTCAGTGAAAAGTCTTTTTTTAGTTTCCTAGTTTGAGATAGCGAAAAAACGGTAGAAAATATGCTATAATAAAAAAATAGTACAAGTAAAGGAGAGTGAGGAGATG
>CAUSAK010000026.1:0-20792 GCA_963529535.1 uncultured Granulicatella sp.
CTAGTAAATCTAATTGAAAGTTTAATAATATTTCCAAGAAAAAACGCGCCAAAAATTTTGGCGCGAACCCCCTAGGGGGTTATTCATACATTTTGTTTTATTAATCAAAAAGAGACGACTTAAGTCGTCTCAAAAAAAAGTCTAACTTTTTGGGGTCACTTCACAGATTTTTTTCTAACTTGAATTTTTTATCTTCATTTATGATTAAGTTTTATTTCCGAATAAAGAATATGTTCCGCTAATCGTTACAACAATGCCAAATAAAATAACAATCATTCGATTCAAAAAATCATTTCCAATGAAAAAACTACAAATAATAATTCCAATTCCAATGGTACTAATTGATAAAAATTTTTCAATCGAAACCGTCTTTGACACAGAAACATTCCCTTCAAATTCCTCCATCGAAACTTGTTTTTTTACAAGATATTTTGGTAAAACACTTTTGAAATAAACAATTGTGGATAACGCATAAAATAAAATTGCTGATAAACAACTCAATAAAATATTATCCGGGAAAAAACTATAAATCATCGCTCCTATTGCAATAGCAATGACTAAACGTTGCCTAAAAGCATTGAAACGAGCTAAATCCTCTTTTGGAATATGATACATAGATTTTAAAGTCGGAAGATAAAAATACTCTTGATTATCTGAACCTTTATAAAATTCTCCAAAAATCTTCTTCATCTTTTCACCGCTTATAAAATTTCTGAAATCCCATATCGAGAAACAGTAATATTTAATCCTTTCGCAATTTCCAATTCAATTTGATCATTCTCAATTTTTTTTACTGTCCCATAAATTCCATTTGCTACGAGAACACGTTTTCCCACTTTTAATTCTGAATGTAATTTTTCAAAATATTGTTGTTGATGTTTCATGTTTTTTCTTGAAAAGAAATAATAAATCCCTAAAATAACTGCTATAAAAACAAGAAATGTTATTGAACTTCCAAAAATAATTTGAACTGTTTGCATCCTTAAATCCCATCCTCATCTTCATCAATTGTTTGTTCAACGTTCGTTGGTAACACTACATGTTGAATACCTTCTTTACCTGCATTTAAACTTTGTGTAACCACTGCTTTTGCATCACTCGCAAATTCTCGGAACATTGCAATTTCAATTAACATTGGCAAGTTTGTTCCCACTACCACTTCAACGTTTTCAAAAGCTACTGAAGCCATCATGGCTGCTTTAAAAGGACTTCCTCCTAATAAATCTGCATAAACCACAATACCTTCTGTTGTTTCTTGTAATTCTTCCATTGCAGTTCGCATATTTTGTTCTAAAGTTTCCATCGGTTCACTTTCACGAAATGGAACTACTTTAAATGCTTCTTGCTTCCCTGCAATCATTTCTAATGCATGTCCTACTCCAACTGCATATTCTCCGTGTCCTGTTAAAATTAATCCAATCATTGTATTACCTCCCTATATATTATACTTATATACTAGTCCAGTTTCGCCTAAAATACAAGAAGAAAATCAAACGTTTTCAAATATTCCTTTACACTAAAAAATGCCCCTATAAAGGGACATTACGATTTAAATCTTTTTGTTCATTAGAATAATTCTTTATAGAAAGCAATTGTTTCTTCTAATGTTGGCATGAATGGGTTACCAGGTGCACAAGCATCGATTAATGCATTTTTAGATAGATATTCGAAATCAAAATCTTTTTCTTCAATTCCTAATTCAGTTAATTTCTTAGGAATACCTACAGTTTCAGATAATGTTTCAATTTCTTTAATTGCATAAGCTGCACATTCTTCATCTGATTTACCTGTTGGATCTAATCCTAAAGCTTTTGCTACATCACGGAATGCTGCAGGAACACGTTTTGCATTTTCACGTTCAATAACTGGTAATAACATTGCACAGCATACACCGTGAGGTAATTTATAAACAGCACCTAATTGGTGAGCCATTGAGTGAACATAACCTAAACCTGCATTGTTGAATGACATACCACCTAAGAAAATAGCATTCACCATTCCTTCACGAGCTTCGATGTCATGGCCATCTTTTACAGCACGTGGTAAGTATTCTTTAATTAATTCAATTGCACCAATTGATAATTTTTTAGTTACTCCATAAGCACCTGGTGTTACTAATGCTTCAACAGCGTGAGTTAAGGCATCCATACCTGTTGCTGCAGTTAATGGAGCTGGTTTAGAAACCATTAATTCTGGGTCGTTAACTGAAATTAATGCTAAACTATTTTTATCAACCATTACCATTTTAACTTTACGTTCTTCGTCAGTAATAACGTAGTTAATTGTAATTTCTGCTGAAGTACCTGCTGTAGTATTAATAGCTACTACTGGTAAACCTTTTTTAGCAGATTTGTGTAATCCTTCATAGTCTTGAGGTTTTCCACCATTTGTTGCGATAACTGAAATACAGCTTGCAGCATCTTGCGGAGATCCACCACCTAAACTAATAATGAAGTCACAGTTGTTATCTTGTAGTGTTTTAACTCCATCTGTTACATTTTTACAAGTTGGGTTAGGTTCTACATCTGAATAGACAACATAGTTGATTCCTGCTTCATCTAAAGGTTTAGTAACTTTAGGAAGAATATCACTTGATTCAATAAATTTATCCGTTACTAATAATGCTTTATTGTACCCTAAATCTTTTACATAAGAACCAATTTCGTTTACTACTCCTCTTCCGATTAAGTTAATTGCTGGTACATAAAATGTTGACATAATGTTTCTCTCCTTAAATTTGTTTCAATAATTTTATTTATAAAACGCCTTTTTTCAAAATAATATTTCCATATAAAGCACTCTCACCAGTTTGAATGACTAAATAGGCTTTTTCAGCTTGGTCATAAAATTCAAAACGTTCAAATTCTTTAATGGCTGCACCTGGATGACTTTCTTCTAATAGTTTTTTATATTCATCCCAAATTACTGGAACTGTTGTATCTCCTGGCACTACTTGCATTAGTCCTGCTTGATAAGAACTATAAGTATCTAATGGTAATAATTTCAAAATAGCTTCAAGCACTACTGGAACTCCATGTCCATCCATGCGAATAACACGTTGCCCAATACGGTGAGCTGGGAAATTCGCATCAGCGATGACAAGTTCATCTCCATGGCCCATTTCCATTAAATAGGCCACTAAATCAGGACTTAAAATTTTAGGGATTTGTTTTAGCATGAGGAAATTCCTTTCTTAATTTATTTAAATTTTTTCTAAGCATACTCATTATTTAAGTATTAAAGAATATCCCCTAGAGTTCTCTTATGATTTTTCTCTAGGGGAATCACTTTTAACACACTTAATCTTATATGTTTATTCATTAGGAACAAAATCTGGGACTTCAATTTTATCAACTTCTTGATACGGTGCCAATGTTGATACCATAACAATCGGCTGATCATATGGATTTTTAACATAATGAATTTCCTTAGGTTCTATATGAATAAACTGTCCCTTTGACAAAGTTACTTTTGCAGAATTTACATAAATATCAATTTTCCCTTCCAAAACATAAAAATTTTCCTCCATAATTTCATGATAATGAGCTGGAAAATCCTCTCCTGGATTAAATCTAACTACTGCAAAATTTGAGTTAGGTCCTTTCATCAAATACTTTGGTCCACTATCACCAAATCGATACTCTCTATCTTTTTCATCTAAAACAAACATAATAGTACTCCTTCCTTATTCCGAACCAGGTGCAATCCACATATAATCAGTTAATCCCTTATCTGAAATTTTTAGTTCTTCTTTATAAACTTCTTTCCATTTTTCAAAAACTGCTAAATATTTTTGATGTTTTTCCAAATTAGGTTCGAAAACTTTATCAAATTGAATATATTGAACTGCTTCTTCAAGATTTTTGTAGACACCACTTCCAACCCCCGCAAGAAATGCTGCTCCTAAAGCTGTAGCTTCTTTTTCTTTCGGAGTAATAACACGAATCCCGATGATATCTGCAATTACTTGGCTCCACAACTCACTATATGCAGATCCACCAGCAAAGAAAATTTCACTAGGTCTATTCCCCGTAATTTCTTCAATCATCAAGATATGACCTAAAGTAATTAAGCCTGCATTTTCCATAATTGATTTATAAAATGTAACTTTATTAAATTTTAATGGGTCAATAGCAAAATTCGTAAACGTTGGGCTAGCATGTTTTAAATTTTTAAAATTCATAATATCGGCGAATATCGAAATCATACCATAACAACCAATTGGAATTTTTTCTGCCTTTTTATCCATCAAAGAGTATACTGATGTGTGCATTTTTTTTGCAAGTTCAACATCTAAATCTAAAAATGCATCTCTAAACCATCGCATAACAAGCCCCGAACTCCATGCAATCGCTTCTTGTTGCCACACTTCAGGAACTGAATGGCAATTCACTCTAATTCTTCCATATTTATCAACAATAGGTTTATCAACATTAAACTCATATTGCCAAAAACTTCCTCCAAATAAAGCTGCTTGGTTTGGTTTAATTGATCCTATACCTATACAACCAAGTTGAGAATCTCCCCCACCGCAAACAACAATCGTAGAAGTCGATAATCCTGTCTCATAGGCAGCCTCTGCACTTACGTTCCCAACAGGTTCTCCGCTTTCATAAACAGGAGGAAAAATATCTTGTTTCAAACCACAAAGCTTAGCTACGTCAGGTAACCATTTACGCTCTGACAAATCAAATAAACCACTAGTCGAAGAATTACTCGGCTCTGAGACAATTTCCCCTGTCAATTTGAATATTATCCAGTCACTAATCATATTCATATATTTTACACGCGAATATACTTCAGGTTTATTTTTTTTTACCCACAACAGTCTAGGAACTGCACTTAATGCAAAAGTTTGCCCTGTTTTATAATAAATTTCCATTTCAATTTCTGAGTTACTTTCTTTTAGCCAAACAACTTCTTCTTTTGCTCTAGCATCTATATTTGAAAATCCCATTAATTCTTTTTTATTTTCATCATAGAGAACAAATCCTTCTCTCATTGAGTCTGTTGCAATACCTTTAATATCTCTTGAATTAATATTGTTTTTTTGTATTAAATTTTTAATACATTTCTTTATAATATCCCAATTTTTTTCAAAATCAAATCCAACACTACCCGGATATTCTTCATAAGTAGGATGTTCCCATTCTACTTGCTCAATAGCCTTTTGAACCCCATTCTTTTCAAATAATATTGCTCGAAAACTTCCTGTTCCTCCATCGAGGGCAATCAAATACTCTTTTTTTTCTTTCATTCTCTAGTCTCCTAACAGAAACTCCGCTGTATTTTCATCAGTAATTAACACATTAACAAGACCATGTGTTATCGCAGTATGAATTATTTGGAATTTATCTTCTCCACCAGCTGCAACAATCACATAATCATTTTCCCTAATTGTTTCTAATTTAGTACTTATAATTCTCTCCTCGATTTCATCATCGACTAAATTACCATTTGAATCTATAAAGTGCATAAGCATATCACCAACAGCACCTTTACGCTTTAAAAGCGTATACTTCTCTTTTGTTATTAAACCTGTCTTCAAAATTGTAGAATTTTCTTCCATACTTCCTAAACTAGAGACCACTACATTTACTTTTTTTATCATATTTATAACATCTGATACAGATTTTTCTTTTATCATTGCTTCTGCTAATTTTTTATCACTTAGCACTAATGGAACCGGCAGTAAATAATGTCTAATATCAATGCTACCATTATCAATTTGACTTATGTACGGCATTACACCACCTGTCATAGAAATTACTGATAGGTTTTTTTTAGTTAATCCAGATAAATGTCTTAAAAAGGCGCTCATAGTTTCACCATAACCAACACCAACATAAGCATCTTCCTTAATTAAATCATTTAAATACATCGCAGTTGCTTGTCCTAAATTTTCTGACAAATTATTTTTACTACTCCATGGGACAACAAATACATCTCTTAAATTATATTTTTTTATCAATTGTTGTTCCACTTCATTTTTTTCTCTATAAATTGAGGAAAAGTAAAAACGAACTATTTTCTTTTGCCGTGACTCTTCTAACATCTTAATAACTTTTATCCTACTTACTGACAACCTAGTTGCTATTTCCTTTTGTGTCAGACCATCAATGTAATAAAGCCACGCAATTTTATAGAGCAAAGAATCTCTATACTGTTTTTCTTTTTCAGAAAAATTCATCCGCTTTTACCTTCCTCATCTCATACTTAATAGTTTAAGTATACATTACTAAACTAAATTAGGGAAGTAAGTTTAAACCTCCCTAATTTTTAATATTTATTTGTTAATTAAATCCAAATAAAATTCATATGCCTCTTTATCTGTATATTTTTCATGAACAATTTTTGAAATACTTCTAGCCATTTCTGTTGGATGTAAACTTTGGAAAATATTACGTCCCATGTCCAATCCTTTAGCACCACCTTGAATAGCTTTGTATGCTAATTCTAACGCATCACGTTCTGCTAATTTTTTACCTCCAGCAACCACAATCGGAACTGGACAAGCAGCTACTACTTCCTCGAAATTATCACAGTAATATGATTTCACCAAATTAGCACCTAACTCTGCTACTACACGAGTTGCTAATTTGAAAAATCTATCAGTACGTTCCATTTCCTTTCCAACAGCGACTACTCCCATCGTTGGAATGCCATACTTATTACCAATATTTATTGCTTTTGATAAGTTTTCTAAACTTGATAATTGCCCATCTGCACCAACAAATGTTTGTACCGCTAAACAATCTGCATTTAATCTAATTGCTTCTTCTATATCAACTGCCAAAATTTCATGGCTTAAATCATCATTTAACATTGTAGAACCAGAAGTAACACGTAATGCCGTAGATTTTCTCCAACTTGGATCAACGCTAGTTCTAATTGCTCCACGAGTCCCCATTAGGCAATCCACCTCAGGGGCAATTTTAGGTAAAATAATATCCAATCTCTCTAAACCTGATGTTGATCCCATAAAATATCCATGATCAAATGCAAACATCACTGTATTCCCACTTTTTGGATTGAAAATATTTGATAAATGTTTTTTCATCCCATAGTCTAAATTATGAGCACCTTTCACATAAAATTGATCCAGTGTTTTAACAGGCTGATCAATATAATAATCTTTTGAAACTTTTAATCCCTCTAAATCTGCCATTATTCTTCCTCCTAGAAATCATATTTATCCATATTTTCAACTGTAAAGATTGTTCTTTCTGGTAATAATACTACTCCACTATCTTCTGAATCTTTATAATTTGGATCTAAAATTGAATTTTTTTGAACTTCTACTTCCCCAATTCCTGGAACGTTAACTTTATCTCCTACTTTAACTTGATGTCCTGAAGCTAAATAATTTGCTAAATACACTGCTAAAGCGCCTTGGACTTTTACATCCCATAATCCCCATTCTTCGATGATATTATCTTTTGCATATTTCTTAATAGAATTAGGAGTTGAAAATCCTGTTACAGTAATATCTTTTTTAGTTAGTTTAGCATTTTGAACAGCTTGTAACTGACCAGGTAACGCTGTAGAATCGTTACAAATTACTAAATCAATATCTTTATGTGCTGATAAAATTGATTGTCCAACATTTAAAGCTTGTTGAGCATCTTGATTACTATAATAGTTTGAATCATTTACATTAACCCAATTTGGATAGTTTTTCTTAATATATTCCTCACCAACTTTTTGCCAAGAATTTTGATCTTGAACTGTTGAAGATGAATAGTGCCATGCATATTTTATAGTATCTTTTTTAGGATCTTTACCTCTTTTTTCTAAGGCATCAACACTCATTTTTACTAACATTTCTCCCAATTGTGTTGGAGTTCCTTGAGAAACCATTAATGAACGTGCATCTGTTGAAACATCAGAATCCCATGTTACAACTTTTAAGCCTGATTTTTGTGCTTGCTTTAATGCATTATCTAAACCTGTTGGATCAACTGATGATAACGCTATTGAACCAGCACCTGTTTGAACTGCATTGTTAATAATTGTTACTTGATTTGCTACTGAAGCAACTGCATTCCCATTATAATCAACTGTAAAGCCTTCTTTTTTAGCCATTTCTTGAGCTCCTAAATTACCAGATTCAAAAAATGAATTCCCTGTTACTTTAGGAACAAATACAACTTTCCCACCATTATTTGTACTTCCACTAGTACTTGTATCAGATTTTTGCGAAGCGCTTCCGCAAGCTCCTAAAATAAGTGTTGTTGCTCCAATTAATACCCCATATGATAAAAACTTTCTTAAATTCATGTTAATTCTCCTTAATTTGTATTTTTTTAATAACATTACTAAAATATAATACTGATTTATGAAGTATCCATCTCTCTCTTCTCCTTTATTTTTTATATATTTTCTTAAACACATTAGAATGAATCATATAATTTATGACTAATGAAACTATCAATAAAATCCCAACAGGAATATCTTGATATTGAGCATTTATTCCAACTAAAGTTAAACCAAACTTCATAAATCCAATTATAAGAGCTGCTAATGCCGTTCCTAAAACATTCCCTTTTCCTCCATAAATAGAAGTTCCTCCAAGAACTACTGCAGTAATAATTGGCAATGTCAAATCTGCTCCAAAATCAGGTTTAGCTGTACCTAGATAGGATGTCAACAATATTCCTGCAATAGAAGCTGCAACTCCTGAAAAAGCGTACGTACTCATTATAATTCTTGATGTTTTAATTCCTGAATACTCTGCAGTGTTCCTATTTACACCAATCAAGAAAATTTTTCTACCATATTTTGTTAAATGAAGTAAAACATACGAACCTATTAACAAAATAATAAAAATTATTACCTGATTTGGAATGTTTAAAATATTACCTGTTGCAATCGTTTGAAATTCTACTGGAAAATTTGTAATACCTTGATATGCAACTACACCAGCTAAAGCAGGAACAACTAATGCTAACCCAGAATATAAGAATGATCCACCTAATGTAATTACCATCGGTTGTACCTTTACATAAGCTATCAACAAACCACTAAGTAGTCCACATAATAAGCCAACAAGAAGCCCTAAAAGTATCGCTAACCAAATATTCAACCCCATTTTTTGCCATAGTACACCTACACAAATTGAAGTTAGTCCCATAATAGAACCAGCTTGAATATCCATTCCGCCAGTAATTATTACGTTAGTAACAAATAAAGAAACAATACAAACTGGAATAAAATTATTAATTGAATTTAATAAGATAATTGGATTTAAAAAACGAGAATTTAAACTCCCAAAAATAATAAATTCAGCAATAAGTAGAATTATTAAAAAATACTCCCACCGCCATTTGATAGCGGTAAAAATTGCTTTTTTACTATTGTTCATTTGTTTCTTCCCCCTGTTCTACTCTCACACGTAATCTTTCTTTTCTAATTTTTTCTTGCGTTCTTTGACTTGAAATAGCACCCACCACAACAATTGCTATTAAAATACCTCCTGTAATAGTGTTATTAAACGTTGAAGGGAAATTTAAAAATACTAATATACTACTAATAGATGTCATTAATATCGATCCAATAATTGATCCAAATGTAGTTCCTTGACCGCCTTCTAAGGCAATACCTCCTATTACACATGCTGCAATTGCAGTCAATTCATATCCTGTTCCATCTGTTGGCGTCACAAAACCTATTCGGCTAGCATATAATACACCACCCAATGCTGCAAAAGCCCCACAAATAATATAACTCAAGAATTTAATTCTCTCAGTTGGAACTCCAATTAATTTAGCTCCATCAATATTATCTCCAACTGCTTTAAAACTTTTTCCCATCATAGTTTTCTTAGTGAAAATATGAAGAATAACCGCTATTAGTACAACCGTTATAAAAATAAAACTAATAGTTCCATTAAACGTTTCTTGTGAAATATTTAAAAACTCATTTGGAAAATCTTGTAGCCATTGCCCGTTTGTATAAATATATTGAAATCCTCTTACAATTCCCATCATACCTAAAGTCATAATAATAGATGGGATTTTAAAATAAACTATTCCAATAGCATTTAAAATTCCAATTAAGATTCCTACAAGAATAGCTATACTAAACGCTGTAATTATTGAAAATCCTGAATTCAGCAATTTGCCTGTAACCGCAGCAGCTAAACCTACTATTGCTCCAATTGATACATCAATCTCTCCTGTGAATAAGACAAAACACATTCCAATAGCAACTATTGCATATACTCCACTATTATTTATTATCTGAAATATATTCTCCATTGATAAAAATTGTGGATTAAATATACCTACAGTTACAAATAAAAATAAAATAAATAATATAGATACCATTTCTCTTTGTTTCAATAAGCTTTTCATGCAATATCCCCACCCTTCACTAATCCAAAAGAGGCACTAATTAAGTTTTCTTGATTAATTTCTTCTCCTATAAACTCTGAATTTAATCTTCCGTGATACATCGTCAATGCTCGGTCTGACAACTGTACAATCTCCTCCATATCAGAAGAAATCATTAATATTGCAATTCCTCTTTCTTTCAATTCTTCAATGATTCGATAAACATCTCCACGTGCTGCCGCATCAATACCACGAGTAGGTTCATCTAAAATCAATAACTTAGGCATTGAAGCAATAGCCTTGGCAATAACAACTTTTTGTTGGTTCCCTCCTGATAAGCTTCCTATTTCATCTGCCATACTCATCGATTTTATCTTAAATGACTTTTTGAAGTAATCATACATTTCTTGTTCACGATTTCGATCGACAAAATACTTCCCTACAGACTGCAGACACGCACTAGTAATATTCATCCCTAAATCACTTATCTTAAATATTCCATGTTTAAATCTATCTTCTGGAACATAATTTAACCCCAAATGTATAACTTCATCAGTTGATTTATTCGTAATATCCATATTACCTAAGAATACTTTCCCGGCATATACTTCATCTTTTCCAAATATCGTTTCTGCTAATTCAGTTCTACCCGCACCTACTACACCTGCTAACCCTAATATTTCTCCTGGATATACTTTAAGCGAAATATCTTTAAATCCATTCCCAGATAAATTTTGAATATCTAAAACAGGTGAACTTTCTCTATGAATTTCTTTAGTTCCTTTCAAATTCTTCATAGAATTTAAATCAGTTCCATCTGGCAATAATGCTTGAATCAACATATCATTTGTAAATTCTTGAATTTTCCCAGACAAACTAACTATTCCATCTCTCATAATAATAATGTCCGTAGCTATTTGAAAAACCTCATTCAATCTATGCGTTATATATAATATGGCAACACCATCTTTTTTTAATTTTTCAACTAACTCAAACAAAGTTTTTGTTTCATTAAACGTTAAAGAACTAGTAGGTTCATCTAAAATCAAAATTTTAGGATTCCTGATTAATCCTTTTAATATTTCAACCAATTGTTGTTCTGCAATTGTCAATGTATCTGCTCTTCGTTCAAGATTAATATCCCATTTTAACTCTTTTATTAGAGAATGTAACTTTAATTTTTGATCATTTACTTTTCCAGGCAAACCGATTAAAATATTTTCCAAAACTGTCATATTTTTAAATAGCATAGGTTCTTGTGGAACTAGATAAACACCATTATTTAACGCCATAGACGGTGTCAGGTATTTATATTCATTATTATTCAAAATAATTTCCCCGCTATCAGATTTATATATTCCCATAATTATTTTCATTAATGTGCTTTTCCCAGCTCCATTTCCTCCAATAATTGCAGATACTTCTCCGGGGAAAAGTTCAATATTAATTCCTTTTAAAACATGATTTTCACCGAATGATTTACATATATCTCTACATTCTAACAAATTCATTTTTTCCATAAAAGCCTCCACCTTTACAAATGTTAACATGTATAACTTTTGTTCTTGTTTGTAGTTTAACTCATTTTGAAAGCGATGTCAACGGTTATTTTTTTATATCCCTTCAAAATTATAAAAATTTCAGAATGCCTCTTGCTTATCTTTACAAATAAGTTATAATAAAAAAGTGATATTAATCACAAAAAATAATTAGGGAGGATATAAAATGAAAAAACATAATTT
Source organism: uncultured Granulicatella sp. (assembly GCA_963529535.1). Classification (GTDB taxonomy): domain Bacteria; phylum Bacillota; class Bacilli; order Lactobacillales; family Aerococcaceae; genus Granulicatella. The sequence goes on from CAUSAK010000026.1 coordinate 12,077, forward strand.
TATATTTATAATTTTATCAATAATGCTGCTTTTAATTGGATGTTCTTCATCTAAAAACAGCGGTTCTTTTGAAGGAATAGGAAACGGAAAACACGGTGAAATCAAAGTGATGGTATCAATCAAAGATGCAAAAATCACGAAAATTGCTATTACTAACCAAAGTGAAAATAAAGTATTGGCAGAAAAAGTTTATAAAGAACTAGCGAGTAATATCATCTCAAAAAACTCTGCTGATGTAGACGTTGTTTCTGGAGCTACAGCAACAAGTGAGGGCTATTTAGAAGCCGTTAAAGATGCTCTAAAAAAATCAGGAATTAAATTGGCAACATTAACAAGTACCAATAAAGAAAACGATCAAATCCCAACTGAGCAGACTTTTGATGTTGTTGTTGTCGGATCCGGTGGTGCAGGATTTAGTGCTGCGATTGAAGCAAAACAAGCAGGCAAATCTGTTGCTATCATTGAAAAATTACCTGCAGTTGGAGGTAATACTCTAATTTCAGGTGGTGAAATGAACGCTCCTGCAAACTGGGTACAAAAAAATCTAGGTATTACAGGAGATTCTGTTGAATCCTATTACGAAGATACTATGAGAGGTGGGGACCATGCAGCTAACCCTAGTCTAGTAAAAATCATGGCTGAAAAAGCTTTGGAATCTGCTGAATGGTTAAAAGATGAAATCCATGTTGAATTCCTTTCAGATCAATTATTCCGTTTTGGTGGTCATAGTTATAAACGTGCTTTAATCCCTGTTGGTCATACAGGTGCAGAATTAATCTCCAAATTAAATGCTAAAGCCGACGAATTAAAAATACCAATCTTCTTAAATGTAAAAGCTGAAAAATTAATGTCCGATGCAAGCGGTCGTGTTATCGGAGTTAAAGCCTCTGATAAAAATAAAAAAGAATTAACTTTTAATGCAAATAATGCTGTAATCTTAACTACCGGTGGATTTGGTTCTAATATTGAAATGAGAACTAAATTTAACAAAGAATATGACTCTAGATATAAATCTACAGATTCAGTTGGAACAACAGGTGATGGAATTATTATGGCGCAAGAAGTTGGTGCCGCTCTAAACAACATGGAATACATTCAAACTTATCCAATTGCTAATCCAAAAACAGGAATGATTTCATTACTTGCTGATACTAGATTTGATGGTGCCATTTTAATCAATCAAGAAGGCAAACGATTTGTAGAAGAATTAGATCGTCGTGACGTGATTTCCAAAGCTATCTTAGCTCAAACAGGTGGATATACTTACCAACTTTGGAATGATGATATTGACGCAATTTCTAAAACAAAAGAAGCTCATAAGTCTGAATATGATGAATTAATTCGTGAAAAAATGTTGGTTAAAGCTGATACTTTAGAAGAAGCCGCAGCATTCTTTAATATAGATATTACTAACCTAAAAGATACAATTTCTAAGGTAAATATGTATGCAAAAGAAAAAGATGATAAAGATTTTCACCATCGTGGCGGTTTAGTTTCTTTAGAAAATGGTCCTTATTATATTCAAAAAGCTGTTCCTTCTGTTCACCATACTATGGGTGGTTTAGTCATAAATGAAAAAACAGAAGTATTGAACGATAACGGTGACGTAATTCCCGGATTGTATGCTGCTGGTGAGTTAACTGGTGTTATTCAAGGCAAAAACCGTTTAGGCGGAAATGCTATTACAGATATTATTACATTCGGTAGAATTGCAGGAAAGCAAGTAGGTAAATAATATACTGATATAAAATAAGTAATCAAAAACAGTCGAACCTCTAATAACAGGTTTCGACTGTTTTTTTCTTTTAATCTATAACGTAAAAATACAAAAAGACTTCCCATAGTAGCACTAGGCATGAAAGACCAAAGGCGTTTGCTACCGTCCCTTGCTACACTAACAGGAAGTCTATTCGTTTTCGTCCTCTCAATCATATCCATTCAAACACAAAGGCTCATCCCTTGCTCCGCAGTCCATCGAAATGCACTTTCTCCGTCTCATGAACGCCAAAAATAAAACAAATTGATACTGCACGTTTGAAAACAAACCCTCCTCTAATTCTATAGTAACAACAATAGCGAAAAGTAACCGATGTGAATTAGAGGACACCAGGAATTTATTCCCAGCGCCCTCTTGGAAGCTCGGTACAGCTATTGTCGTTAATATGAAGATATCCGAGGAAACGCGAGTTTCCAACTCTCACTTATCTTACAACATTATTTTGTTTCATTTATAATTACAGCTCTCTTCGCCCTTCAATGGCTTTGAATAAAGTCATTTCATCTGCATATTCAATATCACTACCAACTGCAAGACCATGCGCTAAACGCGTCACTTTAATTCCAGCTGGTTTAATTAAACGAGATAAATACATCGCAGTTGCTTCACCTTCTGCAGTTGCATTAGTGGCAATAATCACTTCTTCTACAGTAGGATCTTGAAGACGCTGAATGAGAGAAGCCACATTAATATCATCAGGTCCTGTCCCTTCCATTGGAGAAAGAACACCATGAAGAACATGGTACAAACCTTTATATTCCTTCATTCTCTCTAAACTCATCACATCTCGACTATCTTCAACAACTAGTATTTTTGTTCTATCTCTAGAAGCATCTTGGCAAATTTCGCAAGGATCTTCTTGCGTAATATTTCCACAAACAGAACACATCGTTAAATCTCGTTTACAACTAATGAGTGCATTGGCAAAATTCATCACTTCTTCTTCCGGCATTTCCATGCTAAAAAAAGCTAGACGAGCTGCTGTTTTCGCCCCGATTCCTGGAAGTTTCATATAACTATCCATTAATCGAGCAATTGGTTCTGGATATTGCATCCTCTCACCTCAACTCATTAAAATCCAGGGATATTTAATCCTCTAGTAAATTGTCCCATTGTTTGCTCATTTGCTTTTTCAGCTTGCTCTAAAGCACGATTTGTTGCCATTAATACTAAATCTTGTAATAATTCAACATCATCTCCATCAACCGCTTCTGGTTTAATCGATACAGAAAGTACTTGACGTTTTCCATTCACTGTCACTTGTACTAAGTCACTTTGAGAGCTTCCTACATATTCTGTTTGGTTTAACTCCTCTTGAGCTTGTGCCATTTGTTTTTGTAATTTTTGCATTTGTTTCATCATGCCTTGCATATTTCCCATTCCACGCATGTTGATTCCTCCTTAATTATTTTCTGTTTCTTCTAATATATGAACAATCTCTTCGCCAAACAAATCAATTGTATTCTGAACTAATTGTTCTACTTCGTTTTTTTCTTCTTCATCAGTCGGTTGCTCTTCCATTTCTGTTGCATGAGTCACACCTTCTGCTTCTTGCTTTTCTTTCTTATCTCGTAAATAATCTTGTCGAATTTGTACCCATTGTTCTCCTGTCACACTGACAAAATTCCCCGGATACTGCGCTAATGTTTGACAATGACAAGCAATATCTTCATGAAGTTCTACACTTTCCTGCGCTCTTTGACATAAAATTTCATAATCGAATTTTAAGACAAATCCATTTGGACTAGCTGCTACAGGTTCACTTGCTTTCAACAACGCTCTTTGAGTGGTCGAAAGCATTTGTAATAAATCGCCCCACAATTCTCGAATAAAAATTAAATCTTTACGAGTTGCAGCATCTAGCACTTTATACACTTCACCAATATTTGGCTTATACGTACTTGCTTTTGCTTGTGGAGTTGATGTCGCTTTTTTAGGAGCTACTACTCCTTGTCCTTGTAATAATTGAGACATCTGTTGTTGTAAACTTTGTAACTGTTGTTCCAATCGTGAGACATATTCCTGATTAGTTGGGGCTGCTTGTTGAGCTACTGCTACTACTGGTTGTGCCATTTTAATCGTAAAGACTTCCAAACTAATAGTTGGTTTTGTCGTAAATCGCATTTCTTGTTGTGTTTGATTTAAAGCATCCATAAAGCGATATAAAAAGGCTTCTTCGACTTCTTTTGCAAACTCTACAAAAGCTTCACTTCTACCAATCATATCTCCTGTTTGTTTGGCAACCAATAAATCTCTAGAAAATTCTAGCCATTCTTCAATTAAACGAGATGCTTCTTTTCCTAGCAATAATAAGTCTTGTAATTGTAATAATGCTGCTTGTGCTTGTTGCTGAGTCAATAATCGAACAAATTCAATCATTAAATCATCCGTTAAACTTCCAGAAACTTGAATGGCTTGTTCAAAACTCACTTTATCATCACTAAATGAAATAACTTGATCTAATAAACTTAATGCATCACGCATTCCACCATTAGCACAACGAGCAATGACACTTAGCGCTTCTTCTTCATATGCAATCTCTTCTTGTTCTAAAATATAACGAAGTCTTTGAATAATTTCATCATTCGTAATTCTTCTAAAATCAAATCGCTGTGTTCTTGAAATAATCGTTGCTGGAATTTTATGCGGTTCAGTCGTTGCTAGTATAAAGATGACATTTTTGGGAGGTTCTTCCAATGTTTTTAATAAAGCATTGAATGCTCCTGTTGATAACATATGCACTTCATCGATAATATAAACTTTATACGTTGCTTGAGTTGGCGCATAACGAGCTTTATCTCGAATATCACGAATTTCTTCTACCCCATTATTACTCGCCGCATCGATTTCAATAACGTCCCCAATCGTTCCTTCTGTAATGCCTTTACATAATAAACATTCATTACAAGGTTCTCCATTTTGAGGATTCAAACAGTTAATTGCTTTAGCAAAAATTTTCGCAGCACTTGTTTTCCCAGTTCCTCTTGGTCCTGTAAATAAATACGCATGACTCGTTTTATGATGGATAATTGCATTTTTCAATGTTTTTGTAACTGCAGTTTGCCCCACCATATCATCAAATTTTTGTGGTCGCCATTTTCGGTATAACGCTTGATAAGCCATCGGTCTTCTCCTTTTGACTTTATACTAAGAAAACACAACGCTACAATTGTAGGTTATGTTTTCTATCCTTTACTATTTTACATTTTTTTATGAGATTTGACTACCGGAATGTTTCAAAAACAGACATTGGTGCTTTAGAGTTTGCAATAAAACTTGTCACATCTGAAGTCGTTAAAATATTCAAGCGATGTTTTGCACGCGTACACGTTGTATAAAACATAAATCGTTCTTTAAGTGTTGCGTATCGATCTTTTGTTGCTTGCCAAATAAATACTTGGTCAAATTCTAACCCTTTTGCAACCTCAATTGTCGTAATCACTAATCGACTTCCTAACGATTCACTAGTATCTTCTAACAATTCCACATCATATTCAGCTAATTGTTGTTGAAGAGCCTTAGCCTCATCCATTGTTCGACAGAAAATCGCATTAGTATGGTAAAACTCTGGTGTGGCTTCCACTAATTTTTTCAATCTTTCAAGCGAAGGTTGTTCATCCACAAACACCCCAACTTCTTCACCAGTACGTGGGAAAACATTTTTATCTAATTCCCAATCTAAAATTCCATTAGCAAAACGTGTGATTTGTGCGGTACAACGATAACTAATTTCTAATGAACGATGTTCTAAAACACGTTCTTTGAAAAATGCTGCTACTAATTCTGGATGACGTTCTTCTAAAGAAAAGATTGTTGTAGCAGTTGAAAATGATTGGAATGTATCTCCCACAACTGTGAATTTCGCACGGAAGTAATAGTTTGATAAAGTCGCCATTAACAATAACGATACATCCTGCACTTCATCAATAAATAAATGCGTATAGCCTTGATAATCACGAATCGGAGCAATCATTGTTGCTACGTAAAGTAACACTCTTACCCCTTCAGCTGTTACTTGAAGACGTCCTTCACCTGTATCTTTTAAAGGTAACTGAGCATTATCTACTTTTCCTAACTCTTCTCTACGCTGTTTTGCTAGTGGCATCCAGTCTTGTAAATGTTTTGCAAAATTGACAAAAGCAAACATTTCTACTTGTTGTTCAGCATCCTGTGATTGTTTTTCAAATACTCGTTGCCCTAACATTTGATAATATTCTGTTTCACTATTAAATTCTTGATTTTTCATTAATACTTCAATTTGCATAGGAGACATTTCTTCATAAACGCTTTTAGCAGTGTCAGAAACATAGAAACGATTTAAGCGACGTTTTAAATTTTTTTCTAACACTTCCTGCACTTGAACTAATTGTTGATACAGAGTCAATTTCTGGTTAACTTGTTCTATAATTTTTTGATAATCTTTCTCCCCAAAAATTCTAAATCCTTTAATTGAAAGCGGACGGAAGTGTAAATTTGTGACAGATAAAGCTGTTAATTGTTCAGCAATAAGAGCCGCCCACTCGCTATCCGTTAAATAAGCTTTTCTAATTTTAGTTGGCACCAAAGTAGTCGTTTTATTTAAGAAAAATTTCTTAAACAATTCTACTGTATGTTGCGCTAAAGTTTGTTGATATAATTCACTACCTGTTAAATTCGGAATAACATGAGAAATATATTTTGCAAACAATTGATTTCGAGACAATAACAACATATCATTATGAGTTTGATCTTTTGATTGATACATCAAATAAGCAATTCGTTGTAATAAAATTGTTGTTTTTCCACTTCCTGCACACCCATTGACGATTAACCAATCTTTTTGCTTATGCCGAATAATTTCATTTTGTTCCTTTTGAATCGTCGCAGTAATTCCTTCTAAATGTCCATCGCGGTTCGTTGGTGCGCTTAATGTTTCCATCAATAATGATTCTTCATTTTCAACATCATACACCGATTGGATTTTTCCTTTTTTAATGACAATATCCCTTTTTAAAAATGCTTGTCCATGTTGAATTCCTGAAGGAGTTTGGTACGTTAAATCTCCTAAAGTTCCCTCATAAAACAAACTAGCAATTGGTGCACGCCAATCATAGACTTGCACTTGTTTTTCTTCATCAAAAAATGTTGATGAACCAATATACATTTTTTCAACTTCCGCTTCCCCTTCAAATTGAACATCAATTCTTCCAAAATAAGGAGATTCTTTTTGTTCTTCTAATTGTTTAATAGAAAATTCAATAAACTCTTGACGTTGTTGATCTAAATGTTCATCTTTTAGTCTTTGTTCTTCGGATTGAATTTTTTTGTCGAATTTTGATTGAACTTCTACTAAGTGTGTTTCTTCTTCTTTGAACCCTTTATTTTTCACTAGAGAGCTCCTCCATCTATCCCAAAATACTTACTTATAAAAACAGGCTGGAACACTCGCCCCAGCCTGTAATTTCTTCTATGTACATACAGCACATAACGAACGATACTTATAGCTGCTTCCTTCCGGACCTGACTCGATTCATATGTTCGCTATTGCCATATGGCCTAACGGCAGATATTATTATACTCTATTCCCTATTTTTTTGCAACAGTTTTTTTCGTTGAATCATTTACGTTGTCAAACACAAGTGATAATGTCTCAATTAAACACAAGTAAAAATATCCCAAATAATGTTACAATAAATTCATTCTAATACTATGGAGAGATCTTATGGAGGATTATCTAAACGTGAATGAGAAATTAAAATATGAAGTTATTAAGAAAGTTGTGGAAGGAAAGAAATCAAAACAAAGAGCAGAATGTGAATTAGGATTATCTCGTCGTCAAATTAATCGTTATATTCAACGATTTTCTGCTGAAGGTCGTCCTGGTTTTAAACATAAAAATACTGGTAGGAAATGTTCCTTTGCCATTTCATCTGAAATAAAACAACATATTATTTCTCTTTATAGTTCTAAATATAATGGGTTTAATTTTATTCATTTTCATGAGTTTTTACGTTCTCATGAGAATATTTCAATTTCTTTAAGTTCTTTAAGAAATATTCTTGCTGAAGTGAATGGCCTTTCACCTAAAGCTCGTAAAGCAACGAAAAGAAAGCTGAAAAAAAATTATTACTCGAACGAAAACAAAAGAATAAAAAGCATAGTGATAGTTCTGATTCCTATGTTGAAGAAACTATCGTTCCTTTAGAAAATACTCATCCATCTCGTCCTAGAAAAAAATACGCGGTGAATTATTACAGACGGATGCTTCACCTTTTATTTGGTTTGAAGAAGAAGTGTCACATTTACATATTTCTGTTGATGATTGTACTGGGATAATTGTCAGGGATTATTTTGATCATCAAGAAACGTTGAAAGGTTATTATGAAGTAACAGCTCAATTTTTAGAAAAATACGGTATTCCTGTTAAAATTTTAACGGATAGACGTTCTGTGTATATACAATCAGAAAAAAAGAAGGATTCCTCTTCCGACGGAGAAACCCTTACTCAATATGGATATATGTGTAGAACTCTAGGTGTTGCCTTAGATACTACCTCTGTTCCTCAAGCTAAAGGACGAGTTGAACGATTCTTTGGCACCTTACAAAGCCGCCTCGCAAGCGAATTGCATCTTTACAATATCCAAACTTTTGAAGAAGCAAATCTTTATCTACAATCCTTTGTCGAAAATTTTAATAAACAATTTGCTTACACTATTAAGAATAAACAAAATGCTTTCGAAAAGCTAGATACAAAATTATCGATTAATCAATTATTATTAAAACATACATTTAGAACGGTATCTGCTGGGCATTCTATTAAATATAAAAATCATTCTTATCGCTTCATGGATGGGAATGGTGAACAAGTTTATTTACTACGAAACTCTAGAGAAACACGAAATGAACAATTATTCGCTAGTTTAAATGATCAGTTATATGCTTTAGAGGTAATTGAAGAGC
>CAUSAK010000027.1:0-18074 GCA_963529535.1 uncultured Granulicatella sp.
AATCTCCATGGAAAAAATTAAAACAAAAATTCTCCAGACTGCTTTCTCCGATACTTTAAATTATTTATAAAAGACTTTATTACTATAGCAAGGACGCCAGCAGCTTCGCTTTGCGAATCTCATGATATAGTGATAAGTTTTTTATGTATAACTTTTGGGACGCAGTACATTTGGCTACCCAAGAATAGAAAATAAGACTTTTCATAGTAGTATGAGCACTAGAAGCCAATTGGCTTCTAGTGCAGGAAAATTTGAGACCTAGGCTCAAATTTTAGCCAAGAGACACCACAGGTGGCTACTGGCGTCCTAATACTACAATGAAAAGTCTTCTTTTCTATCTACACTTGAATTGCTGAAACAACTTGTTCTAAGTTTAAGATCATGGTTAAATCTTCGCTTAGAAAAACAAAATGATTGTTTGGCTGAATACAGCTTTTAATAATGCCTTTTTTAGTAAATTGCTGTAATTCACCTGTCGAATTATATTGTTCAAATAAAAGAGTAATTTCTTTTTTGAAATAGTAACTATTGTGAATCGTCTCAACAACATCAATTAATGGCATTACAGGTGTAAATGAAGTTGATTCTGTTGGAAATTGTAAACTGTTTAATAATGGTTGAATAAATGAATGAAATGGTTTTTTATATTGTTCCATAATCGGACCTCCCGAACAAATGTTTGTATTTGTATTATACGAACATTTGTTCTAAAATGCAAACATTATTTAAAAAAATAAAAAAATTTTTCAAAAAAAGTAGTGTTTCTTCCTATTTAACTATATTAATCATAGAGGAAGCGGGAGTAGAATTAACGTTTGATACATTTTATAAAGAAGGGTATAATAACAAAAGTAGGAATTTATTATCGAATCCAGACCTATGAGATGGGAGGTGTACTATGAGCCAAAAAATTGTAGCATCTGTTCAAGCTATTGAAAATCAAGCTCAACAATTAAAAGAAGATTTTCAAAAGAAAATTGATGAAGCAAAAATTCAAGCGAATCAAAAGATTTCTGAATCTAAAAAGAATGTAGAGATCGCTTTGTCGAATTATGAAAAAGAATTAGAGGATAAATATTCTCAAAAGAAATTGGATTTCCAAGAAGAATTAGCATCTCTTCAAAAAGAAGAAATTCAACAAATACAGCAGATATTTGAAGCCAATCGACAAGAATTGGTTCAGGAAACAATTAAGGAGGTGTTAAAACGATATGGCAATTGCTAAAATGAAAAAATTGATGTTTATTGCACCCAATCGTATTCAAAGCCAATTGATGGACGCGGTTCAAGAATTACAATCATTAGAATTCATTTCCTTAAGTCAAGGGCAATCCATGTTAGAAGAATCAAAACCTTCGAATCAAAAAAATCTTCAAGAGTTAGAAAGTAAAGTAGAACGATTACAAGAAGATATTCGTTTTTTAGAAAAATATCTAAAACAACCTTCACTCATGAAAAAATTGAAAACTAAAAAAGAAACCTTTACGATTGAAGAACTTCAACAAACGGTTTCTAATTGGGATTATCAAGAATTAATTAAGAGTGTTGAAAACTATCGAGTACAATTACAAAAATTTGAAGATAAAAATGCAGAGCTCGTTGAAACTGAAATTCTACTTAGAAAATGGGGAAATTTAGACTTCCATCCAAAGGAAATCTTTAAACAACCATTTACGAAGACAAAAATGGGGACGATTCCTCAAACAACGGATAATCGTTATTTAGAAAGTCTAAAAGAGAGTCAGTGGATTGTCGTTCAGGAAGTGTATCATACAAGAGAAGAAGTTGGAGTATTTGCGACTTATTCAAGAAAACATCAACAAGAAGCTAAAGAAGAATTAGCGAAAGTGAATTTTAGTGTGACATGGTATCCATTTGACCATAGTCCTAAAGAAGAATTGCAATTGAATTTAGAACGTCAAAAACAATTAAAAGAAGCTAAAAATTCATTAGTACAAGAAATGCAACAACAAGAGGCTCTTGTTAGAAAATTAAAATTGTATTGTGAATATGCGTTTAATGAATGGCAGAAAGAAATTGCAAAAGAACAATTGTATTCAGGAGAGCATTTATTCTGCTTACATGGTTATTTATGTGATGATGTGGTGGAACAAGCAAAACAACAAATGCAAGAGTATGGGATTGCTTCTCAAGTGACCGTAGTAGAATTGGAAATTGATCCAGAAGAATATGAAGAAGCTCCAACTGTCTTGAAAAACCATTCGCTCATTAAACCATTTGAAATGATGATTGAGATGTATGGTTTACCAAAATATGGAGAGGTGGATCCAACGCCATTTACAGCGCCGTTTTATCTTGTGTTCTTTGGAATGATGTCTGCAGATATAGGATATGGACTTGTTTTATGGTTAGCAACTTTCCTTGCGTTAAAACTGTTTGTATTAGATAAAGGAATGAAACGTAATTTAATGTTTTTCCATTTATTAAGTTATCCAACAGTGATTTGGGGAATTATCTTTGGTTCATTCTTTGGAGTGGATATGCCATTTCAACCATTATCGCTTTCAAAAGATTTAACGACGATTATGATTTTATCAATCATTTTTGGGGTTATTCAAATTATTGTAGGTCTATTTATAGGGGCTTATAGTAATTGGAAGAAAAAAGATTATGCTAATGCGTATACCACTCATATTGGATGGTTAGCGATTATTTTTGGCTTAATTTTATATTTAGTAGGTTCGATGATTTTAAATATACCGATTCTTGCAACTATTGGCTCATATGTAGCGATTATTGCAGCGGTACTAATTGTGATCGTATCTATGTTGACAAGTTCGAATAAATTTGCGGGCTTGGCAAGTGGTTTATATAACTTATATGGTATTAGTGGTTATGTGGGAGATGTTGTCAGCTATACTCGTTTGATGGCTTTAGCAGTATCAGGAGGTAGTATTGCAGCAGCGTTTAATATGTTAGTGACTTTCTTACCACCAGTAGCAAGAGTTACAGTAGGAATTCTTCTGTTAATTGCGCTTCATGGACTAAATATTTTCCTAACATTTTTAGGAGCATATGTTCATGGATTAAGATTACAGTTTGTAGAATTCTTTGGTAAATTCTATGAAGGTGGCGGAAGAGCTTTAAAACCATTTAAAACGTATGAAAAATATATTGAAACAAAACAAAAATCAAATCAATAAGATGGAGGAAGATTTATTATGACAAACTGGTTAACATTTTTTACTGAAAATTCTGGAGGTTTTATTTTCGCAGCATTAGGAATGGCTGTAGCAAGTATTTTTTCAGGAATTGGTTCTTCAAAAGGTGTAGGGATTGCAGGGGAAGCTGCAGCAGCGTTAATTAAAGAACAACCTGAAAAATTCGTTCAAGCGTTAATTTTACAATTATTACCTGGTACTCAAGGGATTTATGGATTCATCATTGCATTCTTCATTATGCAAAAAATGAGTGCAACAATGCCTTTAAGCTCTGGTTTATACTTATTAATGGCAGCTTTACCAATTGCATTCACAGGTTTATTATCTGGTATTGCTCAAGGGAAAGTAGCAGCTGCTGGTGTTCAAATTTTAGCGAAAAAACCAGAAGAATCTACTAAAGGGATTATCTTTGCGGCCATGGTTGAAACTTATGCAATCTTAGGATTATTGGCTTCATTCTTAATTATCAATCAATTAGGTTAGGAGTTGGAACGTTTGAAAGATTTAGAGCAACTAAAACAACAAGTATTAAAAGAAGTCGAAGAAGATTTCTCACATCAATTGGCTGTTGCTACTAAAGAAGAAGAAGAACGTACAAATGTCATGAATGCAACTTTAGCAGAACAAGAAGTGGCAAAGAAAACTCAATTAAAACAACGTGCAAAACAACTTTGGGATAAAGAGAAACAATCTTTAGTCAATGCGAGTAAAAAAGAAATTTTACAAGAAAAAAGACGATTACTCGATAGCGTGTTTGATGAAGTTTACTCCTTAATGTCTGGATGGAGTGGCGTAACATTAGTACAGTTTATTCAATCGGCAGTAGCTCAATTACCTAAACAAGAAAAAATCACATTAGTGTTAGGGGAAGCAACAGCAAGTCAATTATCACAAGAAGATATTCACCAATTAACGAATGCTTCTGAATTAGAAGTGTCACAAACGACTTTAAAACAAAAAGTTGGATTTGTTTTACAACAATCAGGAATTGAATACAACTATTTATTCGATGCACTATTAAAGGATTTAAAACAAGAATACTCACCAGAGTTAGCTAAAAAAGCTTTTGAAAGATAGGAGGGATTTCAATGAATGATTTAGCTTATTCAGGAATCAATACTACTGTTCGTATTTTAGAACAACAATTACTTTCAAAAGATATCATGAATAGTTTATTAGCTTCAAAAGAGTTACAACAAGCTTTAGAAGTGTTACAAAAAACGGCTTATGGTTTTCAAACGGATGAATTATTGCAAACGAAACAATTTGATGCAGTATTAATGAAGCATTTGAAAAATCAGTATGAGGAATTATATGAATTAACTCCTACACCTGAATTGTTAGATATTTTTTCGATTCGTTATACGTATCATAATTTAAAAGTGTTATTAAAAGAAAAATTTGCTAAAAAAGATTTTTCACATTTATTAGTACCCATTGGTCGCTATTCATTAGCAACCTTAAAACAATTAGTAGAAACTCGAGATTCTCAAGATGTTCCTAGCGTTATGGTGAAAGCCGTTCGAGAAGCTTATGAAGATTTTGAAAATTTTGAACGATTAGAAACTGCTGACGTTTTTATGGATACTTATTATTTTAAACATTTAAGAATGTTAGAACGTGAATTGCAAGATGAGAAAGTGACAGAATTTGTTAATTTAATGATTGATTTAGAAAATATTGCTACTTTAATTCGAGCAAGTGCTCAAAAACAATCCAGAAGCTTTTTACAAACTGTATTATCAAATGAAGGAACGGTATCGAAAACTCAATTAATCGATACATTCCAAGAATTAGGTTGGGCATCATTAATACAATTATTTGATGGTGTTTCTTATAAAGAAGAATTGGAAAGTATTTTATCTCAAGAAAACATTTCTGTATTGAAATTAGAATTGTTGAAAGACGAATGTATTTATCGTTATTTAAAAGATGCGACATTCGATGCTTTTGGACCTTATCCATCCCTTGCCTATATTCATGCTAGTGAAATGGAAGTGAAAAATATTCGATTGATTTTAGTAGGAATCGATAATGGGTTTAGTGAAGAACAATTAAGAGAAAGGATGCGACCAGTTTATGGCTCATAAAATTGCAGTTGTTGGAGATAAAGACTCAGTCCTTCCTTTCAAAATTCTTGGTTTTGATGTGTTTCCTGCTCATGAAAGTTTAGAAGCAAGAGAAACCATTGATCGATTAGCAAGTGAAGAGTATGGAATTATTTATGTAACAGAAGCGATTGCCTCTGAAATTGCTGAAACGATTCGTCGTTATGATGCAGTTGTTTCACCAGCAATTATTTTAATTCCAAATCATAAAGGTTCATTATCCATTGGAAAATCAAGAATTCAAGAAAATGTGGAAAAGGCTGTAGGTCAAAACATTTTATAATTCGTAAAATTTAGTTAAGAGGAGGTACTTCGGTGAAGAGCGGAAGAATCGTAAAAGTATCAGGACCATTAGTGACCGCTGAAGGTATGGAAGATGCAAATATTCAAGATATTTGTCATGTAGGGCACCTTGGACTGATTGGTGAAATTATTGAGATGCGTAAAGGCGTTGCCTCTATTCAAGTTTATGAAGAAACGTCTGGAATAGGACCAGGAGAACCAGTAACAACGACAGGAGAAGCACTTTCTGTTGAATTAGCTCCCGGAATCATCTCTCAAATGTTTGATGGAATTCAACGTCCATTGAATACATTTAAAGAAGTATCTAACAGTGACTTTTTAGTTCGTGGAACAGTAGTAGCCCCATTAGATCGTCAAAAAGAATGGGAGTTTCACGCAACAGTAGCAGTTGGACAAACTGTTGAAGCTGGAGATATTGTAGGTTATGTACAAGAAACAAAAGTTGTTCAACATAAAATTATGGTTCCTTATGGAGTAAAAGGAACAGTAACAAGTATTTCAAGTGGAACTTATCGTATTGAAGACACGGTTTATACGATTGAAACAGCAGAAGGAGAAAAATCTTTCAATCTAATTCAACGCTGGCCTGTTCGTCAAGGACGTCCATTTAAAGTGAAGAAAAATACGGAAGTTCCAATGTTAACAGGACAACGTGTAATCGATACTTTCTTCCCTGTAACAAAAGGGGGAGCTGCAGCTGTACCTGGCCCATTCGGAGCTGGTAAAACAGTTGTTCAGCACCAAATTGCAAAATGGTCTGACGTAGATATCGTAGTTTACGTAGGGTGCGGTGAACGTGGTAATGAGATGACAGACGTATTAAATGAGTTCCCAGAATTAATTGACCCAACAACTGGTGAATCAATTATGGAAAGAACGATTTTAATTGCGAATACATCGAACATGCCTGTAGCGGCTCGTGAAGCTTCAATTTATACAGGGATTACAATTGCAGAGTATTTCCGTGATATGGGATACAGTGTAGCGATTATGGCGGATTCAACTTCACGTTGGGCAGAAGCATTACGTGAAATGTCAGGACGTTTAGAAGAAATGCCTGGGGATGAAGGGTATCCTGCTTACTTAGGTAGTCGTATTGCTGAATATTATGAACGTGCAGGACGTGTCGTTACGTTAGGTAGCGAAGGTCGTGAAGGTACTATTACTGCCATTGGTGCGGTATCACCTCCAGGGGGAGATACTTCAGAACCTGTTACTCAAAATACATTACGTGTTGCGAAAGTATTCTGGGGATTAGATGCAACATTGGCGCAAAAACGTCACTTCCCATCTATGAACTGGTTAACTTCTTATTCTCTATACAATCAAGAAGTTGGGAAATATATGGATGAACACATTCATGAAAATTGGTCATCAATGGTTCAACATGCAATGCAAACATTGCAAGAAGAAGCAAGTTTAGAAGAAATTGTACGTTTAGTTGGTTTAGAGTCATTATCTGAAAAAGACCGCTTAACAATGACAATTGCGAAATCCATTCGTGAAGATTACTTACAACAAAATGCGTTTGACGATGTGGATACTTTCACTTCTCGTGAAAAACAATATCGTATGTTAGATTTAATTTTAACATTTGAAGAACAAGCAAGACATGCGATGAGCGTTGGTGCTTACTATGCAGAAATTATGGATGGCACAGAAGAAATTCGTGACCGTATTGCTCGTTCAAAATATATTCCAGAAAGTCAAATGGAACAATTTACAGCAATTAAAGAACAAATTCAAGAAGATGTTAAAGCAACTATTCAAAAAGGAGGAATGACAAATGCTTAAAGAATATCGTACGATTAGTGAAGTTGTCGGCCCTCTAATGATGGTTGAACAAGTAGAAGGCGTTAAATTTGATGAGTTAGTAGAAATCCAATTACAAAATGGAGAAACTCGTCATGGTCAAGTACTAGAAGTCCATGAAGATAAAGCGATGGTACAAATTTTTGAAGGACCTAGTGGCATTAACATTCGTGATTCAAAAGTACGTTTTAAAGGGAAACCTTTATCGTTAAATGTATCAGAAGATATGGTTGGTCGTATTTTTGATGGAATGGGAAATGTGATTGATGGGGGTCCTGAATTATTACCGGAAGCATCTTTAGATGTAAATGGACAAGCAATTAACCCAGTTTCTCGTGACTATCCGGATGAATTTATTCAAACAGGAATTTCAGCAATTGACCATTTAAATACATTAGTTCGTGGACAAAAATTACCAGTATTCTCTGGTTCAGGTTTACCTCATAAAGAATTAGCGGCTCAAATTGCTCGTCAAGCTACTGTGTTAAACAGTGACGAAAAATTTGCGGTAGTATTTGCTGCAATGGGAATTACCTTTGACGAAGCAGAATACTTTATGGAAGATTTCCGTAAAACAGGAGCGATTGATCGCTCAGTTATGTTCATTAACTTAGCAAATGACCCAGCGATTGAAAGAATTGCGACTCCTAAAATTGCCTTAACAACAGCTGAATATTTAGCGTATGAAAAAGACATGCACGTGTTAGTTATCATGACAGATATGACAAACTACTGTGAAGCATTGCGTGAAATTTCAGCAGCTCGTCGTGAGGTTCCAGGTCGTCGTGGATATCCAGGTTACTTATATACAAATTTATCGACATTATATGAACGTGCGGGACGTTTAGTAGGACGTAAAGGATCTGTAACTCAAATTCCAATTTTATCAATGCCTGAAGATGATATTACACACCCAATTCCAGACTTAACTGGTTATATTACCGAAGGTCAAATTATTTTGGATCGTGCATTAGATAAACAAGGGATTCAACCTCCAATCAATGTATTGCCATCTCTTTCTCGTTTGAAAGATAAAGGTTCAGGTGAAGGAAAAACTCGTAAAGACCATGCTTCTACGATGAACCAATTATTTGCAGCTTATGCAACAGGAAAACAAGCAAAAGAATTAGCAGTCGTATTAGGAGAATCTGCTTTATCAAAAACAGATAAATTATATGTTGAATTTACAGATCGATTCGAAAAAGAATACATCAGCCAAGGATTCCAAACGAATCGTACCATTCAAGAAACATTAGATTTAGGTTGGGAATTACTATCAATTTTACCTCGTACGGAATTAAAACGTATCAAGGATGAAATGCTTGATGAATTTTTACCTAAAGGGGAGTGATTCCTAAATGGTGAGATTAAATGTAAAACCAACAAGAATGGAATTGTCGAAATTAAAACAGCGATTAACCGTTTCTGTTCGTGGTCATAAATTATTAAAAGATAAGCAAGATGAATTAATGAGACAATTCATTGAGTTAATTCGTAAAAATAATGAATTACGTGATCAAGTTGAAAAACGTTTAACAGCAGGAATGAAAAGTTTTGTGTTAGCAAAAGCAACACTAGAAGAAGCTTTTATTGAAGAACTAGTAGCAATTCCGCCACAAAGTGTCACATTGAATTTACAAGAAAAAAATATTATGAGTGTTTCTGTTCCAGAAATGAATTTTACGGTAGTAGAACAAAATCAAGAGAGTGATTTTAAATATGGTTATTTAAACTCCAATAGTGAGATTGATCATTCAATTGAAGAAATTTCTGCAGTGTTACCCGATTTATTATCATTAACAGAAATTGAAAAAACTTGTCAGTTATTAGCTGATGAGATTGAGAAAACACGTCGAAGGGTAAATGCTTTAGAATATCGTATGATTCCTCAATTAGAAGAGACGATTTACTATATTGAGATGAAGTTAGAAGAACAAGAACGTGCAAGTATTACTCGTATTATGAAAGTAAAAGATATGGGTCAAAAATCATAATGAACAATAATGAAACGAGCATCTTGAAATGGAGATGCTCGTTTTTTGTATTTTAAATTATTTTCGATTAATTCTATAAAAAATACAGACAATTATGAGGCTACCATTAAATTTTACTGAGGAGTAATATTTTTTCTGCTTTGGCTTGTTGTTTGACTAAAGTTTATGATAAGATAGTAAAAAGCTGTAAAAAGAATGGAGTATTGAGACGATTATGACAAAAAGAGGATTGTTAATCGTTTTATCTGGGCCATCAGGCGTAGGAAAAGGAACAGTTAGAGCTGCAATTTTTTCAAAAGGGGAACAAAAATTTGTTTACTCAATTTCAGCAACAACTCGCCTACCACGTACAGGTGAAACAGATGGAATCGATTATTTCTTCAAGACAAGAGAAGAATTTGAACGAATGATTCAAAATAAACAATTATTGGAATATGCTGAATATGTTGGGAATTACTATGGCACTCCGCTAGAATATGTGGAAAATACATTAGCATCAGGAAAAGATGTGTTTTTAGAAATTGATGTACAAGGTGCAATTCAAGTTCGTGAATTAATGCCAGATGGAGTATTTATTTTCTTAACACCACCTGATTTAAATGAATTAGAAAGCCGTATTGTGAATAGAGGAACAGATTCCGATGAAGTAATTGCGAAGCGTATGAAAACAGCTCGTGAGGAATTAGAGTTGATGAAGTATTATGATTATTCTGTCGTTAACGATACAGTAGATAATGCGGTTCAAAAAATAGAAGCAATTATTCAAACGGAACACTTGCGAATCGTTAGAAATTTAGATACTATACAAGAGTTAAAAGAAATATTGGATGAAGAGTAGAAAGAGGTAATATATTATGATGTTATATCCTTCCATTGATAAATTATTGAATAAAATTGATTCAAAATATTCTTTAGTAATTTTATCAAGTAAAAGAGCTCATGAATTACACCATCATGAACCACAAAAATTAGAAGAGTACCAATCAGATAAAAATGTTGGTCGTGCATTAGAAGAAGTCATCGCCGGTGAATTAGGAATTCGTGAAGATAGTATTCCTGAAGAAGTTTAATGATAAAGAAGCCTTGAAGTGGAGAAATCCCTTCAAGGTTTTTATTTTTATAAATAAAATTTAAGACTGAATAAATCGTTTTCTATTTTTGAAAAAGATGATACACTATGCTTACGATGTAAATTGGGGTAAGTATACCTTTAAAGCGAGGTGAAATCATGTTTGCACAAGTAATTGTAGATGTTCCGGTAAAACAAGTGAATCATACTTTTGATTATATCATTCCTGAAATTTTCGATGGAGAAATTGAAGTGGGAATGAGAGTAGTTGTTCCATTTGCTGGAAGAAGTGTGCAAGGCTTTGTTGTTTCAATTTGTCCAACATCTGATTTTGATGGGGAATTAAAAGAAATCGAAAGATTAATGGATCTTGAACCTGTTCTCTCAAAAGAAATGATTGAATTAGGAGAATATATGTCCAATCATTTATTCGCCTTTTTAATTCACTGTTATCAAACAATGTTGCCAGCGATGTTAAAAACAACAACGAGAAAATTTTTTATATTAGAAAATCCCCAAGAGCAAGAAGAAATTTTTCAAAGAATTTTTAATGGGCAATTAGAAATAGAAGTAACGGATGAAATTCCAAAGGAAATTTTGGTAGAGTTACTACGTTTAAAACAAAAAGGAATTGTGCAAACAAAAACTTTAGTAGAAGACCGCAAACAAATAAAAACAGAAGATTGGATGGTATTATCGTATTTACCTGAAGAATATTTGGAAATGATGAAGCAAGTTCCAAAAAATGCGGCAAAACAATTAAGATTTCTAGAAGGCTTGTCTAGTTTAGAGAATACAGAAATTGCGAAAGCTGAATTTATGACTCGCTTTAATGTTGTGCAAGCAGATGTGAAAAAAGCTGTTGAAAAAGGTTGGATTCTGTTAGAAAAAAGAGCAGTAGATAGAGATCCTTATGCGGGAAGAAAAATTATTCACTCGAAACCATTTGAACTAAATGACGAGCAAAAACAAGTTTTTCAACAAGTATTAGAAGAAGAGAATGATGAAACTTCTCATGTTTATTTATTGCAAGGCGTGACAGGCTCAGGAAAGACAGAAGTGTATCTTCAATGGATTGGAGAAGCCATTCAAAAAGGGAAAAGCGCTATGATGCTTGTTCCAGAAATTTCATTAACTCCTCAAATGGTTCAACGATTCAAAGAACGCTTTGGGAATAGAGTAGCTGTTTTACATAGTGGGTTGAATCCTGGAGAAAAACATGATGAATGGCAAAAAATAAAAGAAGGTCGAGCAGATATTGTTGTTGGAGCAAGATCTTCGGTATTTGCTCCATTAGAAAATATTGGCATTATTATTTTAGATGAAGAACATGAGAGCACTTATAAGCAGGATGATACTCCACGTTATCATGCGAGAGATATTGCGATTTGGAGAGGAAAATATCATCATTGTCCTGTCGTTCTAGGAAGTGCAACTCCAAGTTTAGAATCTCGAGCAAGAGCGGAAAAGGGAGTTTATCGTTTATTGCGGTTAACAAAGCGTGCTAAACATCAACCATTGCCTCAAGTTCATGTGCTAGATATGAAACAAGAATTTTTGGCACAAAAAGGAAGTTTCTCCAAACGTCTTTTACAAGCTTTAGAAGACCGATTAGAAAAAGGAGAGCAAAGTGTATTGCTCTTAAATCGAAGAGGATATTCGTCTTTTATTATGTGTCGAGATTGTGGTTATGTATTGGAATGCCCAAATTGCGATATTTCCTTGACGCTTCATATGGATACAAAAGTGATGAAATGCCATTACTGTGGGCATGAAGAAGGTATCCCAAATCATTGTCCGAAATGTCATAGCCGACAAATTCGTTATTTTGGAACGGGAACTCAAAAACTTCAAGAAGAATTAGAGCAATTGTTGCCAACTGCAAGAGTTATTCGAATGGATGTCGATACAACTCGTAAAAAAGGTCAACATGAAGCATTATTAAAACAATTTGAAGAACAAAAAGCGGATATTTTAATTGGAACACAAATGATTGCTAAAGGATTAGATTTTCCAAATGTCACTTTAGTAGGAGTCGTCAATGCAGATACAGCTTTAAATATTCCGGATTTTAGGGCAGCAGAAAAAACTTTCCAATTATTAACGCAAGTAGCAGGAAGAGCTGGTAGAGGAGATAAGGCTGGGGAAGTATTTATTCAAACGTATAATCCAGATCATTATGCGATTCAATTAGCTCAACATCATTATTACGAGGCTTTCTTTGCTCAAGAAATGAAAATGAGACATCTTGCTCATTATCCGCCGTATTATTTTACAGTGATGATTACAGTTTCTAGTGAACAAGAATACGTTGCACAAAAACAGGCTTATGACATTAAAAAGGTATTGGAAGGTAAACTATCTTCTCAATCCGTCTTATTAGGACCAAGTGCAAAATCGATTGCTAGAATGAATAATCGTTATTATTATCAATTAATTATTAAATATAAAAAAGATCCAGTGTTAGATATTTTATTACATGAGGTCTTAGTCAATACTCAATCGACACCGCAATCAAAAGTAGCGGTATCCATCGATGTAGAACCTCAATATTTTTTATAAGGATAGGAAGTGAAAATTTTGAAAAAAATTATTTTTATGGGGACGCCTGAATTTTCAACAAAAGTATTACATGCTTTAGTCAGTTCAGAAGAATATGAAGTGATTGCGGTTGTCACTCAACCAGATAGACCAGTTGGGCGTAAAAAAGTGATTACTCCATCACCCGTGAAAAAATATGCATTAGAACAAAAAATAGCTGTATATCAACCGGAAAAATTAACAGGTTCAGAAGAATTAGAACAATTAATGACATTAGATGCTGATTTAATTGTAACAGCTGCATATGGTCAGTTTTTACCAAAGAAATTTTTAGAATTTCCAAAACAGGGTGCTGTCAATGTTCATGCGTCCTTATTACCAAAATATCGCGGCGGTGCACCGATTCATTACGCTATTATGAACGGGGATTCTCATACAGGTGTAACGATTATGAGAATGGTTAGCAAAATGGATGCGGGGAATATTTTATCACAACGCTCTATTCTGATTGAACAAGAAGATGATGTAGCTTCTATGTTTGAAAGATTAAGCGTGGTAGGTGCGGAATTATTATTAGACACATTACCGAAAATTTTTGATGGGACAATTACAGAAATTGTACAAGATGAAGCATTCGTAACGTATTCTCCAAATATTACACGAGAACAAGAACAAATCGATTGGACAAAAGAAGCGAAAATGGTGGATTGCTTTATCCGTGGTTTACGTCCTTGGCCAACTTCATTTACTATATTAAATGGTGAAAGAGTGAAAATTTGGCAAGTGAAGGTAGTAGATAAAACAACTGCTGAACAACCAGGAACATTATTTAAAGAAAATCATCATTTGTATGTAGCATGTGGAAATCAAACCGTATTAGAAATTATTGAATTACAACCTGCGGGAAAAGCTAAAATGAGTTCAGATGCCTTTATGAATGGTTTTGCTTCTGTTATTGAAGAGAAAACTTGCTTTGAAGGGGTAAATCATGGATAAAGTCAGAAATGCAGTTGTAGACTTATTAGTTCAAGTGGAACAAGATCAATCTTATTCAACAATTAGTTTGAAAAAAGTCATCGAGCAACAAAGATGGACTGCAAAGGATAAAGGTCTGTTAACTGAATTGTTTTATGGAACGATTCAGCGAAAAATGACGATTGATTTTTATTTAGCCCCTTATATTCAAAAAGCAAAGAAAATTCAACCATGGGTGAAACAATTGTTAAGAATTTCCATTTATCAAATGGTGTTTTTAGATAAAATTCCAGATCATGCAGCAATTTTTGAAGCAGTACAAATTGCGAAAAAGCGAGGACATCAAGGGATTGCAAAATTTGTCAATGGCGTACTGAGAAGTTTCCAAAGAAATGATTTAAGAAGTTTTGAGGAAGTAAAAGATGCAGATGAAAGAATGAGTGTACAGTATAGTGTTCCAAAATGGATGTATCAATTATTTAAAGAACAGTATGGAGTAGAAGAAGCACAACAAATTTCTGAGTCTATTTTAACAGCGCCAAGTGTCAGCGTTCGTATTCAACCAAATTATTTATCGCAGGAACAAGTAAAACAACTGTTAGAAGAAGAAGGGGTTCAGACTAGAGAGAGCATGTTATCTAATAGATGTCTAATTGTGGAAGAGGGGAATGTTTTCCAATCGAAAGCTTTTGAACAAGGACTGATTACGATTCAAGATGAAGCTTCTTCTTTAGTAGCACAAGTTGGTAATTTACAACCAACAAATAAAGTGCTTGATACATGTGCGGCACCCGGTGGAAAGACGACGCATATTGCAAGCTATTTAGATCCATCAAAAGGTGGACAGGTAGATGCCTTAGACCTATATGAACATAAACTAAAGAAAATACAAGAAAATGCTAAAAGACTGAAAGTAGAAGATTGTATTTCCATGAAAGTACTAGATGCCCGTACTGTTCATGAAGTATATCCAACCGAAAGTTTTGATGCGGTATTTGTGGATGCACCTTGTTCGGGTTTAGGATTAGTTCGTCGTAAACCGGATATTAAATATACAAAAAGTTTAAAAGATTTAAAGAGTTTAGAAAAAATTCAACTTGAGATTTTATTATCTGCTTCAAAAATGGTAAAATTAAAGGGAAATCTAGTGTATTCTACTTGTACGATAAATAAGTCAGAAAATAGAGAGCTAGTAAATCAATTTCTAAAAACGAATCCAGAGTTTGGAATTGAACCGATTGGACAGTGGATTCATAAAGATACAGAAGACATTACAATATTACCAAGCGAATTTAATAGCGATGGATTTTATATTTGTAAATTAGTGAAAAGATTTTAAACATCAAGGAGGGATTGGATGGAATTTGCCATAAGAAGTGATGTTGGTCAACGGAGAAAAGTAAATGAAGATACTGCTGGATGCTTTGAAAGCAAAAATAATATCCCGCTCATGATGGTTTGTGATGGAATTGGCGGACATAATGCAGGAGAAATTGCAAGTTCGATGGCTTTAATGTCCATTGGACAAGCGTGGGAAAAGTCAGAATTTTATGGTGTAGAAGAAGTTTATCAATGGATTGTTCAAAAAATCGAAGAAGCTAATGATGCGATTTATGAACGTTCTGCACAATATGAAGATTTATATGGAATGGGAACAACATTAGTTGCGGCTAGTATAGTTGGAAATCAATTGATGATTGCTAATGTTGGAGATAGTCGAGCATACGTATTAAGAAATTTTCACTTAAAACAATTAACAGAGGACCAAAGCCTTGTAAACGCCTTGTTAAAATCTGGAGAAATTACTCCGGAGGAAGCAGAAAATCATCCAAATAAAAATATTGTGACTCAATCTCTAGGAGTAACTTCAGCAGTCGAAATTGACTTTGTTAGAATGACGGTGAAAAATCAGGATGTCTTGTTGTTATGTAGTGATGGACTTAGTGATATGTTATCGCTAGAAGAAATTCGAAATATTTTAAATCAATGTTCGAATGTAGAACAGCAAGTAGCGAAAACTGTTGATGCAGCTAATGAAGCAGGAGGACGTGATAATATTACGGTTGCAATTGCAAAAATTCAATTACAAGAGGAGGAAGCCTAATGCTTGAAACTGGAAAAACATTAGATGGACGTTATAAAATTCAATCTTTAATCGGAACCGGTGGGATGGCTGCGGTTTACCTTGCGAAAGATTTAATTTTAGATCGTCTTGTTGCAATTAAAGTATTAAGATTAGATTTTAGACAAAATAATGATGCAATGAGAAGATTTAGACGTGAGGCATTATCAGCAACACAATTAACACATCCAAATATTGTTGGTGTGTACGATGTTGGTCAGTCTCAAGAAATGAATTATATTGTGATGGAATATGTCGAAGGAACTGATTTGAAAGATTATGTGCGACAAAGAGGGGCGCTACATCCGATTGAAGCAGTGCGTATTATGATGCAAATTGTTTCAGCAATAGCTGCTGCACATCAAAATCGAATTATTCATCGTGATATTAAACCACAAAATATTTTGATTGATCGAGAAGGAAATGTTAAAATTACAGATTTTGGCATAGCAGTTGCATTATCAGACACTTCTTTAACTCAAACAAATACATTGCTTGGATCTGTTCATTATTTATCACCAGAACAAGCAAGAGGCGGAATGGCAACGATTCAAACAGATATTTATGCACTAGGAATTGTGTTGTATGAATTGTTGACAGGTAGAGTTCCTTTTGACGGAGAATCGGCAGTATCCATTGCATTGAAACATTTCCAAGAACCACTACCTGCTGTAGTTAATCCAACAGCCATGGTTCCACAAAGTTTAGAAAATATTGTGTTAAAAGCAACAGCAAAAGATCCAATGAATCGATACAGAAGTTGCTATGAAATGTTCCAAGATTTAAAAACTTGTTTAGATGCAACAAGATTGTACGAAAAAAAATATAGCCCTACAACTTTTTCAGGAGAAACAAAAGTACTATCTCCAATAACAACGCAAAAAATTAAACCAATTCAATCAAGTAGAGAAATACCAATAGTAGAAATGGATGAAGAAAAGCCAATTAAGAAAAAACGTAAATGGCCATGGATATTATTAATAATGTTAACTGTGATTGGAATTATGGCTTTTGCATTTTTACGGTCAAGTCCAAAAGAAGTTCAAGTGCCAGATGTAACGAATTTAACAGAAGCAGCAGCTAAAATAAAATTAGCAGATGCTAAATTAAGCGTGACGGATGTCCTACAAGTCCAATCAGATGAAATTGAGAGTGGAAAAGTTATTGAAACAAATCCAAAAGCTGGAAGTACGGTGAAAGAAAAATCGAAAATTATCATTAAAGTAAGTTCTGGAAAAGAAACAATTACAATGAAAGATTATCGAAATAAAACTTATGAAAATGCAAGAGATGAATTGAAAAAATTAGGATTCACTGTAGAAAAACAAGAAGAGCATTCTGATAATGTTGAAGCAGGAAAAATAATTTCTCAAAGTATTGCTCCTAATCAAAAAGTTAAAGGAAAAGATACGGTTATAACATTAGTTGTTAGTAAAGGAGAAAATTCTGTTAAAATGGCAAATTTAAAAGGATATACAAGAGAAGGAGCCATTGAATACGCAAATACAAATAATTTAAAATTAACTATTACAGAAGAAGAAAATGATGCAACAATAGATACAGTTATTAAACAGTCTATTCGTGAAGGCTCTGAAATTAAAAAAGGTAGTGCACTGACTATCGTATTGTCAAAAGGTAAAAAAGAACACACTGTGACAAAGCAAATTATGGTTCCTTATCAAAAAAATAACAGAAGAAAAACAAATACGATATCAATATATATAGAAGATGCACAACATCAAATACAAAATGTATATAAAACAATCGAAATCAGTGAAGATACAACAATAAATTTAACATTTAATTTAACGAGTAGTCAGTCGTTAGGAAAATATAAAATAACGAGTGATGGAAAAGAAATAGCAACGGGAAATGTAGAATAGAAAGAAAGGCTGTAGCTTAAAACCTACAGCCTTTTAAAATATAAAAAAGTTTTAAAAAGGACTTGCAAAGCAACTCTAGCTATGG
>CAUSAK010000028.1:0-16966 GCA_963529535.1 uncultured Granulicatella sp.
GAGATTTCTTTTGTAGTGAAAATTGTTTGGAAAATTTTGACAATTTAGTTGTCAGGTTTCAGAAACTATGCTACAGTTTTAAGTGAAGAAAGGATGTCGTTAAATGGAAGAACAATTTCATGCATTTATTCAGTATTTAACCGTTGAGAGAAGATATTCGATGAAAACCGTAGAAGCATACCAACGAGATATTGAACAATTTTTGATATTTTTAAGAGAAATTCCATTAACACAATTATCAGAAGTTACAGCAGTGGATGTACGAATTTATCTTGGAAAATTACATCAACAACAATATAACCGTTCCAGTATATCACGATTCTTATCAAGCCTTCGTTCGTTCTATCAATACTTATTAGAACATGACCTTGTTGAAGAAAATCCATTTGCGAGCGTTTCTTATAAAAAAGGACAAAAACGACTTCCTGAATTTTTTTATGAAGATGAGATGGAAAAATTTATTGCTTCCATTGATGGAAATCAGCCTTTAGACCAACGTAATCGTGCGTTAATTGAAGTATTATATGCTACAGGGATGCGTGTGAGTGAATTAACCGAATTAACTTTACAGCAATTAGATTTAAAAAATGGCGTTATTTTGGTCATTGGGAAAGGTTCAAAAGAACGTTATGTTCCAATTGGAGATTTTGCTACAGAAGCTTTACAGGTTTATCTGGAAGAAAGTCGAACTTCTTTAATGATCCAATATAAAAAACAACATGCTTCACTCTTCGTGAATCATTTAGGCGATCCGATAACTACAACAGGAGTTCGCTATATTTTAAATCAATTATTACAAGAAAGTGGATTACAATTAAAAATTCATCCACATATGTTACGACATACTTTTGCGACTCATTTATTAAATAATGGAGCAGATATGAAAACTGTTCAAGAATTACTTGGACATGTTAGTTTAAGTTCTACTCAAATATATACACATGTCACTAAAGATGCTTTGCAACAAAATTATCAATTATATTTTCCAAGAGCAAAACAAGAGGAAGATACTTTTGATGCATCCAAATTTAACCATAAACCATAGGAGGTTTTAAAATGACAACAATATGTGCCGTTAAAAAAGGAAATCAATCTGCTATTGCAGGTGACGGTCAAATTACCATGGGTGAAAGAATTATTATGAAAGGTAGCGCTAGAAAAATTAGACGAATTTTCGGTGGAGAAGTCGTCGTTGGTTTTGCAGGAGGAGTTGCAGATGCGATTACTTTAGAAGAAATGTTTGAAGATCAATTAAAACAATTTAAAGGAAATTTACAACGAGCAGCTATTGAATTAGCAAAACAATGGAGAACAGATCGCACCTTACAAAAATTAGAAGCGATGCTAATTGTAATGAATAAGGAACAATTATTATTAGTTTCTGGTACAGGGGAAGTGATTGAACCAGATGATGGGATTTTAACGATTGGCTCAGGTGGAAACTTTGCATTATCAGCTGCGAGAGCTTTATTACGATTTGGGGATGAAAATTTAAGCGCAGAAGATATTGCAAGAGAAAGTTTAAAAGTTGCTTCAGAAATTGATGTGTATACAAATGATGCAATTATTACAGAAATAGTATAGGAGACGGGGAAATGAATTCAAAAATTAGTAAGACACCTAGAGAGGTCGTACAAGAATTAGACCAATTTATTGTAGGACAAGCAAGTGCCAAACGCGCTTTAGCAGTTGCTCTACGTAATCGTTATCGTCGATTATTATTAGATGAAGAAATGCAAAAAGAAGTGACGCCAAAAAACTTATTAATGATTGGACCAACTGGTGTAGGGAAAACAGAATTAGCGAGACGTTTAGCAAAATTAGTGGATGCACCATTTGTTAAAGTAGAAGCCACTAAATTTACAGAAGTGGGTTATGTCGGTCGTGATGTAGAATCGATGGTTCGTGATTTAGTCGAAAATGCGATTAGTATTGTTCAAAAGCAAAAACAAGAAGCTGTACGTCCGAAAGCCTATGACAAAGCAGTTCATAAATTAGCAAAAATTTTAAAACCTGGCATCATGAAAAAAGTGGCAAATCCTCAACAAGATTCCCTAATGAATTTATTCCAATCAATGGGCTTACCAAAAACAGACCTACCACAAGAGGAAAAAGAAGAAGTAACAGAGGAAATTGCCGCATCAAGACGTGAAATTGAGAAACAATTGAGAAATGGTTTATTAAAAAATCAAGAAGTTACGATTGAAGTAGAGGAAAAACCATTACGCATGGCAGGAAATTCGAATGGAATGGAGCAAATGATGCAAATCCAATCCATGTTAGACCAGATGACGCCTAAAAAACGTTCAAAACGTACCGTTAGTATAGAAGAAGCGTTAGATATTTTAACAGATCAAGAAGCCGAACAATTAGTGAATAAAGATGATGTTCATGCAGAAGCATTAAAATTAGCAGAAACATCAGGAATTATTTTTATTGATGAGATTGATAAAATTGCTGCAAAAGGGCATAATGGCGGGGAAGTTTCTAGAGAAGGTGTTCAAAGAGATATTTTACCTATCGTAGAAGGAAGCCAAGTCCAAACAAAATATGGTGCGATTCAAACAGATCATATTTTATTCATTGCATCAGGAGCTTTCCATGTTGCTAAACCTAGTGATTTAATGCCTGAATTACAAGGTCGTTTCCCAATTCGTGTGGAATTACAAGATTTATCAAAAGAAGATTTCGAACGTATTTTAACAGAACCGAAGAATGCTCTATTAAAACAATATAAATCATTATTGGCTACTGAAAATGTCGAAGTTATTTTTACAAAAGAAGCTGTATCTGCGCTTGCTAAAACAGCATTTGAAGTGAATAGTAATATGGAAAATATCGGTGCAAGAAGATTGCATACTATTCTAGAAACATTATTAGAAGAATTATTATTTGAAGCTCCTCAAATGCAAATGGGAAGTATTCAAATTACTGAGCAATATGTGGAATCTAAATTAAATACGATAACAGCTGATCGCGATTTAAGTCGTTATATTTTATAGGAAGGAGAGAGACCATTGCAACAAGTATTAAAACATTTACGAAAAATCAATACAGTTTTACAATATGATAATTTATGGACATTAGATGAAAAAGCGGATTTACCATTTAATACTTTAAGTGGTGTATTGGGAATTTTGTTGAAAGTTGATTTATTTATTGCTTCACCAGAAGGTAGGATACTAGGATTTCATGATCAATTCCAGTTAAATAATGCTCGGATGCATGAATATGTTTCAACAAGACAATTTCCTGATTTTTACATGAATGCTTTAAATTCTATTGAGACAAACTTAGAAAATATTTCAGTAGATGCTGAATTAACCATTTTTCCTGTAGAATTAAAACAGGAATATCTTGAAGCAAAAACAACAATTATTCCGATTTATGCTTCTGGAAACCGTTTAGGATTTGTTGTAATGGGAAAAGCTAAAGAGTCATTTTCGGCGGGAGATTTGATTTTAGCAGAGCATGCTGCAACTGTTAT
The DNA here is from genome assembly GCA_963529535.1 of uncultured Granulicatella sp. GTDB lineage: Bacteria > Bacillota > Bacilli > Lactobacillales > Aerococcaceae > Granulicatella. The sequence goes on from CAUSAK010000028.1 coordinate 3,488, forward strand.
CGGAACAGAATTATTGCACTGGCAAACAAAACGAATTGAACAAGAAAACCGTGAAAAACAAAATGTCCATTTAGCGTTAAAATCTCTTTCTTATAGCGAAATTGAAGCCATTAAAATTATTTTATCATTATTTGATGGGATTGAATTACGATTTACTGCATTGAAAATTGCCAAAGAATTTGATATTACACGTACGGTAATTGTAAATGCGATTCGTAAATTAGAATCTGCGGGAGTACTTGAGAGTAGAAGTTTAGGAACAAAAGGAACATTTTTACGAATCAAGAACCAACACATTCATCAAGCATTGAATGCTGAACTAGCTAATTTATAGACAAAAAAAAGAATAACCTACTTATTTTGTTAGGCTATTCTTTTTTGTTAGTAAATTCAGAACTTGTAGTGAAAAAATGCAAATTATGTAAAAAGATAGGAATAAAAAATTTTTTTGTAGTGAAAGTAATGAAAGCTAGCCCTTAGCTTTCATTACAGGTAAAATTCGAGACCAAGGCTCGAATTTTAGCCATGAGACTCGCAGAGCGAGGCTGCTGGCGACCTCACAAACAAAATAATTTTTTATTCCTATCTTTTGTTACGTGTCTAAATTATTTCTTCCATTTAAAAATATCAACTTTAGGTTCTGTGCCATTTACTATTCTTTGAATATTCGTGCGGTGTCGATAAATGATAAAGATATCTGCAAGTAGTGCAATTGTTGTCAGAACCATATCTTGAAAATATAGAGATAAAAGAACACCAATTGAAATCGTAAGCATACTTGTAAAACTTACCATTTTTGAAATAGCTAAAGTCAAAATAAAGATTCCTAAACCAATTAGAAATAATATAGGCTGATACGCTAATATAACTCCAGCAAAAGTTGCAACAGCTTTACCACCCTTAAAATTTGCAAATAATGGATACGTATGACCCATTACAGCAAATAACGCAATAATGAGTGGGGAAATCCCGTGTAAATCCATTTGCTTTAATAGAAGAACACTAATCGAACCTTTTAAAAGATCCATCAGTAAAACAATAGTTCCAGCTTTTTTACCAAGAATTCTAAAGGAATTGGTAGCTCCTAAATTTCCACTTCCGTGTTGTCTAATATCAATTTGAAAAAACTTACGTCCAATCCATAATCCAGAAGGAATGGATCCTAATAAGTATGCCATCGTAGCACCAAAAACAATAGATAGCATCGATATGTCTTTCTCCTTTATCCGTTAAATTTAATTTATACTCACTGATTATAGCATATTTTAAAAAAATTAGTACGATTTTAAGGAGTTATAGGAAGAATTCTTGCAAAATTTGAAAAATTAAGTATGATAGAGTAGATATGTTTTATAAATTGGAAGAAGGAGAGTCGTGAATGAATAAAGTCACTAACCAATATAATGATGATTCAATTCAAGTATTAGAAGGTTTGGAAGCCGTTCGTAAACGTCCAGGGATGTATATCGGTTCAACAGATCATCGTGGATTGCATCATCTAGCCTATGAAATTGTCGATAATGCAGTCGATGAAGCCTTATCTGGATATGCAAGTAAAATTGATGTCACCATTCATAAAGATGGCTCACTATCTGTAAGAGATAATGGGCGAGGAATGCCAACCGGAAAACATGCTTCAGGAATCCCAACAATTCAAGTCATTTTTACCATTTTACATGCTGGTGGTAAATTTGGACAAGGTGGTTATAAAACTTCTGGAGGACTTCATGGTGTAGGAGCCAGTGTTGTAAATGCCTTATCGGATTGGTTAGAAGTAGAAGTATTACGTGATGGTGTATTATATACTCAAACTTTTAAAACTGGTGGAGAAAAAGTTAGTTCTATTAAAAAAGAAAAAACAAATCGTAAAGGTTCTGGGACAACGGTTCGTTTCTTACCAAGCGAACATATTTTTTCAACTATCGTTTGGTCTTATGAAACTTTGGCGGAACGTTTACGCGAATCAGCCTTTTTATTAAAAGGATTAACGATTACATTAACGGATGAAAGAACAAATACAAGTGATGAGTTTTGTTATGAAGAAGGTATTCGTAATTTTATTCAATATTTAAATGAAGAAAAAGATACTTTATCTCCAATTGTAGATTTCAATAGTACGATTGATGGAGTAGAAACAGAATTTGCCTTCCAATATAATGATGGCTATTCTGAAACAATTTTATCATTTGTTAATAATGTTCGTACAAAAGATGGTGGAACTCACGAAGTAGGAATGAAAACTGCCTTAACAAAAGCTTTTAATGAATATGCTCGTAAAGTGGGTCTATTAAAAGAAAAAGATAAAAATCTAGAAGGTAGTGATGTTCGTGAAGGATTAACAGCGATTGTTTCTTTACGAGTTCCAGAAGAAATTTTACAATTTGAAGGACAAACGAAGGATAAATTAGGAACTCCTGCTGCAAGAAGTATTGTTGATAATACGATTTTTGAACAATTAGGAATCTTTTTAACAGAAAATGGTGAAATCGCTCAAGAATTAATTCGTAAAGCTCTAAAAGCAAGAGAAGCACGTGAAGCGAGTCGTAAAGCAAGAGAAGAGAGCCGTAACGGTAAAAAAGGAAAGAAAAAGGAAACACTGCTTTCTGGTAAATTAACTCCTGCTCAAGGGAAAAATCCTAAAAAGAATGAACTTTACTTAGTAGAGGGAGATTCTGCGGGTGGTTCTGCTAAACAAGGACGTGACCGTAAATTCCAGGCAATCTTACCATTACGTGGAAAAGTCATTAATACGGAGAAAGCTTCTTTATCTGATATTTTAAAAAATGAAGAAATTAATACCATTATTTATACAATCGGTGCTGGAGTTGGGAATGACTTTAATATTGAAGATTGTAATTACGATAAAATTGTCATTATGACCGATGCGGATACCGATGGAGCTCATATTCAAGTATTACTATTAACATTCTTCTATCGTTATATGAAACCATTAATTGAAGCAGGAAAAGTCTATTTAGCGTTACCTCCATTGTTTAAGATTTCAAAAGGTACTGGGAAGAAACAAGTTGTGGAATATGCTTGGACTGAAAAAGAATTAGAGGAAAAAATTAAAAAAGTTGGTAAAGGCTACTTATTACAACGTTATAAAGGTCTTGGTGAAATGAATGCAGACCAATTATGGGAAACAACGATGAATCCTGAGTCAAGAACTCTAATTCGTGTTGTCATCGATGATAAAGCTCAAGCAGAACGTCGTGTAAGTACATTAATGGGGAATAAAGTTGAGCCACGTAGAAAATGGATTGAAAGTCACGTGGAATTTAGCTTAGAAGATGGAAAGAGTATTTTAGAAACAGAAGGTCATTTAACAGTGAATGAACAACCAAAAGTTTCTAAAACGAAAAAAGAAGAAATAAATACTCCGACATCTGTTGAACAATTATCACTATTAATGGAGGAGGAATAATATGAGCATGCAGCAAGATATCCAAGAGTTAAATCTTGAAGATGTAATGGGCGATCGCTTTGGACGTTATTCCAAATATATTATTCAAGATCGTGCCTTACCAGATATTCGAGATGGATTAAAACCTGTACAAAGACGTATTTTATATGCGATGTTTGTAGAAGGGAATACGAGTGAAAAACAATTTAGAAAATCTGCTAAAACTGTCGGTAATGTAATTGGTAATTATCATCCTCATGGGGATTCATCGGTTTATGAAGCGATGGTTCGTTTAAGCCAAGATTGGAAATTAAGAGATGTTTTAGTAGAAATGCATGGAAACAACGGTAGTATGGATGGAGACCCAGCTGCTGCCATGCGTTATACGGAAGCTCGCTTATCAAAAATTTCTGAAGAATTATTACGTGATTTAGACAAAAAAACGGTTGATTTTGTATTAAACTTTGACGATACAGAAGAAGAACCAACAGTTTTACCAGCTCGATTCCCGAATTTATTAGTCAATGGTGCTACAGGGATTTCTGCTGGTTATGCAACTGAAATTCCAACACATAATTTAGGCGAAGTCATTGATGCAACGATTCATACCATTGATCATCCTAAAGCAACGGTTAAAGAATTAATGCAATTTGTACAAGGACCAGATTTTCCAACTGGAGCTATCATTCAAGGAATTGATGAATTGGAACAAGCATACGAAACCGGTAAAGGTAAAGTAGTTGTTCGTTCTAAAACATCCATTGAAGCCATTAAAGGTGGAAAGAGTCAAATTGTTGTCACAGAAATTCCTTATGAAGTGAATAAAGCTTTATTAGTGAAGAAAATTGATGAAATTCGTTTAAATAAAAAAATTGAAGGGATTGCCGAAGTAAGGGATGAATCTGACCGTACTGGTTTACAAATTGTCATTGAGTTAAAAAAAGAAGCAAATGCAGAAGGGATTTTAAATTATTTACTAAAAAATACCGAGCTTCAAATTAATTATAACTTCAATATGGTTGCCATTGATGCTAGACGTCCAATGCAAGTTGGTCTGAAAAAAATAATCGATTCTTATATTGCGCATCAAAAAGAAGTCATTACAAAACGAACTCAGTATGATTTAAATAAAGCACAAGATCGTCTGCATATTGTAGATGGTTTAATGAAAGCTTTATCGATTTTAGACGAAGTGATTGCATTAATTCGCAATAGTAATGATAAAAAAGATGCGAAAGAAAAATTAGTTGAAACCTATGATTTTACAATGACTCAAGCAGAAGCAATTGTCAGCTTACAATTATATCGTTTAACGAATACTGATATTACAATTTTACAAGAAGAAAAATTAGACTTAAATGAACGTGTAGCGACTTTAACAAGTATTTTAAAATCAGAAAAAACGTTGTTACAAGTTATGAAGCAAGAATTACGTGAATTAAAGAAAAAATATGCGACACCTCGTTTGACAGAAATTCAAGCGGAAATTAAAGAAATTAAAATTGAAACAGAAATTTTAATTCCGGAAGAAGAAGTGTATGTAGTAGCTACAAAACAAGGATACTACAAACGAGTTAGTCCACGTTCGTTTTCTTCAAGTGCTCCTGAAGAAAATGGATTGCGTGAAGGGGACGAAGTCTTACTAGTTCAAAAAGTATCGACGTTAGATCATTTGATTTTATTTACATCTAAAGGGAATTATTTACATCTACCAGTTCATGAAATTCCTGAAGCGAAGTGGAAAGATGTAGGGCATCATTTAAGCCAGTCGATTTCTCTAGCGACTAACGAAATTATTTTAGCCGGTATAGTGAAAGAAAAAGATAGTAATGATGCATATCAAGACTGGACAGTTGTATTCTTTACAAAAGAAGGACTTGTGAAACAAACCGCATTGAATGAATTTAATACTTATCGAGGCTATAAAACTCGTACAAGTAATGCCATTAAATTAAAAACAGCAACGGATGAAGTAGTAGCTATTGAGCTAGTTCCAAATCAATATCAAGAAATCTTTATGGTGACTCATTGTGGTTTTGGTTTACGTTATGAATTAAGTGAAGTTCCTGTTGTAGGTACTGTTGCAAGTGGAGTTAAGGCGATTAATTTAAGAAAAGATGATTTTGTTGCTGGAGCAATAGTTTATAGTCCAGAACATAAAGTTGTTTCAGCCTTTTTAGCGACTCAACGTGGAGCAGTGAAACGTTTTAATGTCTTAGAGGTTTCAATGCTTACAAGAGCTAAGAGAGGGTTAATGGTTTTACGAGAATTGAAGAGTAATCCTCATCGTGTTGTTTATTTAGATGGTAACATTACATCGAAGCATGAATATGTGATTGTTTCGACAAATGGGGGAATAAAAGAGATACGCCCAATGGATTTAAGTTTAGTCGATCGTACAAGTAATGGTTCAGCATTGTTAAATGATGCGGATGGATTAACGAAGAGTGTATTGAAGAAGTTTGTATATAATTTATAATAGACTTTCTTAGTATAGTAGTATTAGGGACGCAAGCTACCTCGCAAAGCGAGGTTCATTGCCATATAAAAACGACAGAACCTTAAATGATTCTGTCGTTTTTCTTTATCTTAAAAATCAATTTCTGTTGAGTATTGACTGGCTGCATTCCATAGTAAGTATTCTTTTATTCCAGCTTCTTTTAAAGCTTTGATTTCTTGACTAATAACATCAGCTGTATATAACTGATAATTTCCTTCTCCTAAAAAATCAGCTGTAAATGCTTGAATCCAAGGCCTTGAAGTAGGAGAGGGATTCAAATCTTTCACATAACCATTTTCAATCTTCATATACTGAGTAATGATATCGTATGGTTGTTTGTCCGGTTCTTTGACCCCCAAAATTCCATTAATCCAATGACTTGGGAAAATCATAGGTGAAATAACATCAACATGATCTGCGATATTTGAAAATTTTTGACCAATGCCTCCAATTTTTTTAGAGGTAATGGCATGGGCGATAATATCTGCTGAAAGATGTACACCATAAGGTTTTAATTTTTCTCGAATAAAAGCAACAAAATCTGTAATAGCAGCAATTCGTGCCTCATCCATATCAGTGTAATCACTATAATCTCCTAAATCATAATCTAAATATTTTTCTACCAATTCAAATCCTAACGGAAAACGTACATAGTCTAATTGAATATCTTTAAATCCTGCTTTAGCAGCACCTTCTGCAATTTCTGCAACATATTCCCAGTTTTCTTTTAAGAATGGATTTAAAAATGCTTCTTTTTCAGTATTTTCCCAGACATTTCCATCTTGTGTACGAAATGTTAAATGAGGTTTTTGAAAAGGGACTAAATGATCTCCAAAACTTACGATTCGTGCAATTGGATAAATTTGATGTTTTTCTAATGTTTTTAGTAATTGTTTAGTGTCTGTAATTTCATTTACGGTATTTTTAGTGATAAGCGAATTATCAGTTTCTAATGGCATTGTAATTTTTCCATATCCATCACGAACATCAATTACAACAGCATTAACATCTGTTTTGTCAACATATTGAATAATTCTATCTAGTTCAGCTCCTTTTGCTCTAAATGCTTGAACATAAATCCCTTTAACTCCATCTCTTGGATAAGGAATTGTAATTCCAGAATCATAACTACTCGTTGTAGGAAAATTAACGGGAACTTTTAATAAACTTGAAGTTCTTAAGGTTAATTTTTGCGGAGTTTCTTCTTCTGCTGCATGGGCAGAGTTAAAAAGAAGAAGAAATACTCCTAATAAAAGAATACGAATGATTCTATTTATTTTATCCATAATCAACTACTCCTTTCTTGTACTCAAGCGAGCCTTCAGAATTCGGATTGGTTTGTCAATGGCTGTCAGAGGTTCGTTAATTTCTTCCAATATTTTTTGACGATCAATGGCTGCTTGATTCAAAATTTTGATTTTTTCTCTTAAATCATCATTTGATAATTTATTCCCGGAAATTTCAATAAAGAATTTTTGTTCATTATTGAGTTGTTCTTCAGATTTTTTTATATATTCCGTTAAACTTTCAACAATTTTTTGCAAGTTAGAACTTACGATTGTTATTTCAACACTTGGCAAATCCTTGTCTTGTAAATTACTAAGGTGAGACGCATCATCACGAATCACTTTTAACGTTTTAGTAATTTGTTTTTGAATATCTCTTCTTTGTTGTAGATTTTCAAAAACTTTACCTTTTTTCTTAGCGTAATTTGCTAGAGTCGAATCATCAGCGATATCATCTTCCCAATCATTTTGCAAATTTGCTTCAAAAGTTTGGATGTTGTTTAAATGATCAACAACCACAGGTAAGGTATCTTGTACTTCTTGAACAGTTTTTTCAGCACTCTTCTTTGTATTAGAGCAGGCTGCAAATACTAGCAAACTTGCACTAATCAAGAATACCTTCGTTGCAATTTTTTTCATAAAGCACTCCTTATTTTTCGCATCTTCATTTATAGACACACAAATTACTTTGTCATTATACAGTTTTTTTGTGAAATATACAAATAATTAACCGATTTGATGGCTTTTTCATGTGAAAGTGGGGAGATTTTTACTATTTTTGGTTAAATTTTGTATTTTTTTAATTCTATATTCTCTTGTTTGACGAAGATTAATAGAATAGGTACAATAGAACTAATGAGAGTAGAAAGAGGTATTTTATGATTATTTATTTAATTTTAAGTTTATTATTGATTGCAGCAGACCAAGTTATGAAAATGTGGATTGTTTCTAATTTTGCACTACATACTGGTCAAGAGTTATTACCAGGAATTGTGAAGTTATTTTATATTCAAAATACAGGTGCAGCATGGGGAATTTTAGCAGGACAACAATTTATTTTCTATCTTATTACAGCCTTTGGAGTTTCTGCGATTTTATACTTGATGTTTCAAGAAAGAGGAAAATCAAAATTTGCATTAACAACGTATAGTTTATTATTAGCTGGAGCATTAGGAAATTTTATTGACCGTGTTCGATTAGGATTTGTTGTAGATATGTTTCAATTTGAATTTATCGATTTCCCGATTTTTAATATTGCAGATATTTGTTTAACAGTTGGAGTAGCATCATTATTCCTATATATTTTAATTGTCGAAAGAAAGAAGGAAAAAAGTGGAAAATAAAATTATTGAATTAACCCTATCATTAGAAAAAAGCGAAAGACTCGATAAAATTTTAACACAAGAATTAGCTCATACACGTTCAGTCATTCAACAATGGTTAAAATCAGAATTTGTATCTGTAAATGGTGAAGTTGTCAAAGCTAACTATAAAGCAAAAGATGGAGACCATGTTACGATTCAAATTGAAAAAGAGGAAGAATTAACGGTTCTTGCAGAAAATATTCCATTAGAAATTGTTTATGAAGATGAACATTTATTAGTTATAAATAAACCAAGTGGAATGGTTGTCCATCCTTCAAAAGGACATTCAACGGGTACATTAGTGAATGCATTACTTTACCATGTGGATCAATTATCCAAGGGTTCTGAAACATATCGTCCAGGAATTGTGCACCGAATTGATAAAGACACATCTGGATTATTAGTAGTAGCAAAAACACCACAAGCTCATGTTGGTTTATCGAATCAATTAATGGATCATTCCATGAATCGTAGTTATGTGGCAATTGTGGAAGGTAGTTTTGAACATATTACAGGAACGGTGGATGCACCATTAGCCAGAGATCCACATAATCGTCTAAAACGTTGTGTTCAAAAAGAAGGAAAACAAGCGATTACTCATTTTACAGTCATTCAAGCATTAAAAGATACAAGTGTTTTACGGCTAAATTTAGAAACGGGAAGAACTCATCAAATTCGTGCCCATATGGACTTTATTCATCATCCGATTTTAAATGATCCGATGTATCATCCAAATGGAAAAAACGCCACAGAATTTGGGCAATATTTACATGCTGAGACTTTAGGATTTGTTCATCCGATTACTCAAGAAAAATTATATTTTGAAAGTCCATTACCAAAAGAATTTGAAGAAATGATTCAAGAACTACAGTAGAGGAGTATGGGTATGTCAGAAAAATTCTTATTAGATGAAGCGACAATTAATCGTTCGATGACTCGAATTTCTTATGAAATTATAGAACAATATAAAACGGTTGAAGATTTAGTGCTTGTTGGAATTAAGACAAGGGGAGTTCATATTGCGAAACGATTGCAAAAGAAAATTGAATCCATTGAAAATCAACCGGTTTTACTAGGTGAAATTGATATTACTTTATATAGAGATGATCGTCACGAACCAGACCCAACGGTAGACCCAATTATTAATGGAACGAATATTCCCTTTTCATTAAATGGAAAAAATGTCGTTTTAGTAGATGATGTCATCTTTACTGGTAGAACAGTACGTTCGGCATTAAATGCTTTAATGGAATATGGTAGACCAAAAATGATTAGTTTAGCAGTCTTAATTGATAGAGGGCATCGAGAATTGCCCATTCGACCAGACTATGTAGGAAAAAACATTCCAACTTCATTGTCGGAAGAAATTTTAGTGAAATTACATGAAGTGGATGATGAAGAATGCGTGAAACTAAAAAAAGTAAAATGATCGTATCAAAATAGTTGCATTCTAATAGAGATTAGTGTAATATAACTAACGGTATAAAAACCATATTTCACACCTAATTGGATGATAAGGGTGGTGCTTAGGAATAAGTACCCTTGTCGATGAAAATTGGGGAGGAAAAATAAAACCAAAATTGGAGGAAAACAAAAATGGCAGTTATTTCAATGAAACAATTGTTAGAAGCTGGTGTACATTTCGGTCACCAAACACGTCGCTGGAACCCTAAGATGAAGAGATACATCTTCACAGAAAGAAATGGTATCTATATCATCGACCTACAAAAAACTGTTAAATTAGTGGACGATGCATACAACTACATGCATGAAGTTGCTGAAAACGGTGGTATTGCATTATTCGTTGGTACTAAAAAACAAGCACAAGATGCTGTTAAAGACGAAGCAATCCGTTCAGGTCAATACTACGTTAACCATCGTTGGTTAGGTGGTACTTTAACAAACTGGGATACAATCCAAACACGTATCAAACGTTTGAAAAAAATCAAAGAAATGCAAGAAGACGGCACTTTCGAAGTATTACCTAAAAAAGAAGTTGGTATTCTATTAAAAGAATTAGACAAACTTGAAAAATACTTAGGTGGTATTAAAGATATGCCACGCATTCCTGATGTAATGTTTATCGTTGACCCTCGTAAAGAACGCATTGCAGTTCAAGAAGCTCACAAATTAAACATTCCAATCGTTGCTATGGTTGACACAAACTGTGACCCTGATGAAATCGATGTTGTTATTCCATCAAACGACGATGCAATCCGTGCGGTTAAATTAATCGTAGCTAAAATGGCTGATGCATTCGTTGAAGGTAACCAAGGTGAAGACGTAGCAGTTGACGAAGAAGACTTAGATAAAGATACTTCATTAGAAGATATTGAAAAATTAGTTGAAGGCGACAACGCTGAATAATCACTAACCAGTAGGCTGTTTGGAATCGAAAAAGAAATCTTTCATCCAAACAGCTTTTTTTAAAAAATAATTTTTGTAAATTTATAACATTTAGGAGGAAATTGAAATGGCACAAATTTCAGCACAATTAGTAAAACAACTACGTGACATGACTGGCGTAGGGATGATGGATGCTAAAAAAGCATTAGTTCAAACTGAAGGAGATATCGATGCAGCTGTTGACTACTTACGTGAAAATGGTTTAGCAAAAGCAGCTAAAAAAGCTGACCGTATCGCTGCAGAAGGTATTACAAGCGTATTAGTAGATGGAAACGTTGCAGTTGTATTAGAAGTAAATGCTGAAACAGACTTCGTTGCTAAAAACGACAAATTCCAAGCATTAGTAGCTAAATTATCACAAGTAATCTTAGCAAACAAACCAGCTGACTTAGAAGCTGCTTTAGAAATCGTTACTGAAGAAGGTAAAGTTTCTGATGTAATCGCTGAAGCAACTACAGTTATCGGAGAAAAAATTTCATTGCGTCGTTTTGAAATCGTTGAAAAATCTGATGCAGATGCATTCGGAGCATACTTACACATGGGCGGACGTATCGGTGTGTTAACTGTATTAGAAGGCTCTACAGATGCAGATGCTGCTAAAGACATTGCTATGCACGTTGCAGCAATCAATCCTAAATATGTTGACCGTTCAGAAGTTTCTGCTGATGAATTAGAACATGAGAAAAAAGTTCTTACAGAACAAGCATTAAACGAAGGTAAACCAGCTAATATCGTTGAAAAAATGATTGCTGGACGTTTGAACAAATTCTTAGCTGAAATCAGCTTGAACGACCAACCATTCGTTAAAGATCCAGATACAACAGTTTCTAAATATGCTGCTTCTAAAGGTGGTAAAGTTAAATTATTCCACCGTTATGAAGTTGGTGAAGGTTTAGAAAAACGTGTTGATAACTTCGTTGAAGAAGTAATGGGACAAGTTAAAAAATAATTGATTTCAATTAGTGGGGAATAAGGTAGGAAGCTGCCCTCTATTCCCCTTTTTTTTAGACTAAATTCACTAAGAACTAAATAGAAGAGGAGTCCTTATAATGGTGGAACCTAAATATAAACGTGTGGTATTAAAATTAAGTGGAGAGGCATTAGCCGGACAAACAGGTTTTGGAATTAATCCTCCAACGATTAAAGAAATCGTAAAAGAAATTAAAGAAGTACATGATCTAAATGTTGAAATTGCAATCGTAGTTGGTGGCGGAAATATTTGGCGTGGTGTAACAGGAGAAGAAGTAGGTATGGAACGTGCTCAAGCGGACTATATGGGGATGCTTGCAACTGTTATGAATGCTTTAGCCTTACAAGATGCATTAGAAAACATTGGAGTTCCTACACGTGTTCAAACTTCTATTGAAATGCGTCAAATTGCAGAGCCATATATTCGTAGAAAAGCTGTAAGAAATCTTGAAAAATCTCGTGTTGTGATTTTTGCAGGTGGGACAGGAAATCCTTATTTTTCTACAGATACTGCAGCTGCATTACGTGCTGCTGAAATTGGAGCAGATGCAATTTTAATGGCTAAAAATAATGTTGATGGTGTGTATAGTGCAGACCCTCGTATTGATACAAATGCCATTAAATTTACGGAGTTAACACATTTAGATATCATTCAAAAAGGATTGAAAGTTATGGATACAACTGCTAGTTCGTTATCTATGGATAATGATATTCCATTAGTTGTCTTCAATTTAAATGAAACAGGAAATATTCGTCGAGTTGTTCTTGGTGAAAATATCGGTACAACTGTAAGGGGGAAATAATATGACAGCAACTGAAATTATTGCAAATGCAAAAGAACGTATGAAAAAAACTGAAGATGCTCTTCAACGTGAATTAGGCGGAATTCGTGCTGGACGTGCGAATGCAAGTCTATTAGATCGCCTGCAAGTTGAGTATTACGGAGTTCCAACGCCTGTAAATCAACTAGCTTCTGTAACAGTACCTGAAGCTCGTATGCTTTTAATCACACCTTATGACAAATCAAGTTTACAAGATATTGAACGTGCAATTTTAATGTCTGATATTGGAATTACACCAACAAATGATGGTAGCGTTGTTCGTTTAGTCATTCCACAATTAACAGAAGAACGTCGTAAAGAATTAGCAAAACAAGTAGGAAAAGAAGCTGAAGGTGCAAAAGTAAGTGTTCGTAACATTCGCCGTGATGCCATTGAACATTTAAAGAAAGCTGAAAAAAATAAAGAAATCACTGAAGATGATTTACGTGGATATGAAAAAGATATTCAAAAATTAACTGATGACAGTGTAAAAAACATTGATCACTTAGCACAAGCAAAAGAAAAAGAATTATTAGAAGTATAATACATCCTGTGACAACAAATCTTAGTTCATGTACAAGATTTGTTGTCACTTTTTTTGAATTTACAAAAAGGAGATTTTATGAAATTAACGAAGAAACAACAATTTTTACTCGTTAAGTTAGCAATATTGGTTCTATAATTTATAGGGTTGATGGAGAAAATCCACCAACCCTATTTTAGTGTA
>CAUSAK010000029.1:0-16272 GCA_963529535.1 uncultured Granulicatella sp.
GGTCAAAATCAGGACGTGCTTTCTTCTATTTTTGAGACTTTATGCCCAGCCTCTTGTCTTTCTATTAACGACGACGTTCTTGGATACGTGCTGCTTTACCACGTAAATTACGTAAGTAATATAATTTAGCACGACGAACTTTACCGTAACGAACTACTTCGATTTGTGCTACACGTGGAGTGTGTAATGGGAATGTACGTTCCACACCAACACCGTTAGAAACTTTACGTACTGTGTAAGTTTCGCTGATACCAGCACCACGACGTTTAATAACAACACCTTCGAAGATTTGGATACGCTCACGAGTTCCTTCAACTACCTTAGCGTGAACACGTACAGTGTCCCCAGGACGGAATGCAGGAATATCAGAACGTAATTGTTCTTGTGTTAAGCTATCGATTAATTTGCTCATGTTTTTTCTCCTTCCAACAAACATTCATGATTTGGCAAAATATCCAATCAGCGGAATATCGTTTTATATGGATAGTCTCCTACCCACTTTTGTGAGTTTATCATAGATAGGATTACTTGTAAAGGATTTTCACTTTACTTTTTAAAATTTTCTTTTGAGTGTTCTAAAGCCATGCGATATAAGGATAATACATGTGAATCATCTAAGGAATACCAAACATATTTCCCAACTTTTCTTGATTTGACAATATGATTGGATTTTAATTTTCGAAGTTGATGAGAAATTGCCGATTGTTCCATTTCCATAAAAGATACGATTTCTTCCACGGTCATTTCCTGTTTTTCATATAACAAACTAATAATTTTTAAACGAGTAGCATCCCCAAAAACTTTAAATAATTGACTCATTTGTAGCAATAATTCTGATTCTTGAAATATTGCTTTCTTTTGCATTAGATCATTCTGAGATTGTTTCTGACTCATGATTCATACTCTCTTCTTGAATAATTTCTTGTAATAATTTTTCTTCTCCTTTATCTAATAAATAATTCTCTAATAAATCAGGTCTTCGTTGAAATGTTCTTCTTAGTGATTCTTTTTTCTGCCATGTAGCAATTTTTGCATGATTTCCGCTGAATAATACTTCTGGAACTTCCATCCCTTCATATTCTCTTGGACGAGTATATTGAGGATGCTCCAATAGTCCCATCGAATGAGAATCCCCAATAGCAGATTCGTAATTGCCAAGTACATCTGGAATTAATCGAACCGTTGCATCAATCATGACCATTGCCCCTAATTCTCCACCCGTTAAAACGAAGTCTCCAATGGAATATTCATCGGTTACAAGTGTTCGAATTCGTTCATCATACCCTTCATAATGTCCACAAATAAAAACGAGATGTTCCTCTTTAGCTAATGCTTCTGCATCTGATTGTTCAAATTTCTTTCCGGCAGGGTCTAATAAAATCACTCTTTTTTTCGTTTCAGGAGTTTGCTGTTCCAAATCTTTCAAGGCACGATCAATCGGCTCTACTTTTAATAACAAACCAGCTCCTCCGCCAAACACATAGTCATCTACTCGATTATGCTTATGAAATGCAAAATCTCTAAAATCAATCGTATTAAATGAAATTTTTTCTTTTTCAATCGCTCGTTTCATCATTGATTGTTCCATTGGAGCAAACATTTCAGGGAATAATGTTAAAACATCAATTCTCATCTTAGTCAAACAACCCTTCTAATACATGAATAAACGCTTGTTTATTTTCTTTATCGATTTGATAAACCACTGGTTCGATAAATGGAATTAGTAAGTCTTTTTTTCCTTTTTGTTTAACAACCCAAACATCATTGGAACCTGGAGATAAAATTTCTGATACTTTCCCTAATGATTCACCTTCATCGGTAATAATTTCCAAGCCTACTACTTCATGATAATATAATTCATCCTCATCTAATTCTTCTAATGCCTCGCTAGATACTTTTAATAAGCAGTCTCTATATCCTTCAACATCTTCAATTCGAAGATGATCTTCGAATGTTAATAAATCAAAATTTTTATGACGTCTGTGACTTTTAATCGTTAATAATTTTTCAAACTCACCATCTCTAAACAAAGCTAATTCTACACCTTTTTGATAGCGATCTTCAGCAAAATCCGTTGTAGAAATCACACGAACTTCCCCTTTTAATCCTTGTGTATTTACAATTTTTCCTACTTTAAAATATTGTGACATCTTTTCCACTTTCCTCCTCACAATTCATTACTGTTATCATACGAGAGAACCAAACAAAATTGCAAACAAAATCCATTTTTTATTGAAATACTAAACAAAAAAGTTCAACAACTTCTAAAGGAAATTGTTGAACTTTTTTTTAATCATTGTTTTCAATGCTTAAACGAACACGTTTTTGGTTTCTAGTGCGAATACTATAAACAATTGTACGAATTGCACGAGCAACACGACCTTGTTTTCCAATTACACGTCCAATATCTTCAGAACTTACACGCAAAGTGTATTCTAAAAATTCATCTGATTCAGAAACTTCAATCGTTACTTTCTCAGGAAAATCAACCAATGGTTGCACCATTGCTAAAATTAATTCACGAATATCAGGCATTCTTTTCACCTCTTTGACGAATCATCTCAATGAGAAAAATTACTTAGAAAACTTTGATTCGTGGAATTTCTTCATGATACCTTGTTGTGATAATAAGTTACGAACAGTATCTGAAGGTTGAGCGCCATTAGCTAACCATTTTAATGCTAATTCTTCGTTAATTGAAACTTGTGCTGGATTTGCAACTGGGTTGTAAGTACCAACTGTTTCAATAAAACGACCATCACGTGGAGAACGTGAATCCGCAACTACTACACGGTAGAAAGGATTTTTCTTAGATCCCATACGTTTTAAACGAATTTTAACTGCCATTTTTTTACACCTCCATGTTTTCATCTCACAATTAGATATATTATCAGAAAAGAAATCACTTGTAAAGTATTTTTTCTTTACACCCTGATTTTTTTGTGTTTTACTAAAATTTCCAATTATTTTCTAGAAATCCTTTCCACAAACCTATCAATTTTATAAAGAAATTAGCCTTTTAAACGTTTTTTTGATATAATAAATATAATCTTATACTTAAAAAGAAAAGAGTTGAAAGTATGCCAAAATCGAATCATAATCGAGAAATTTTCAAAGAATTCTTAGCTTTTTGGAATCAGCCATTACAAAAAAATTTACGATTTATTTTTAACGTCTGTTTTTCGGTGTTCAAACATCTATTTTTAATTCTTTTATGTGGAGCAATCCTATTAGGAATATTTGGAGCCGGAATTGGACTAGGCTATTTTGCAAGTTTAACAGCCAATGAAAAACCATTGACGCAAGAAGAAATGGCAGATGCCATTACGAATGTAAACTTAATTTCTAGCTTTTATTATCAAGATGGACAAAAGATTGCAGATGTGACAAGCGATGAAATTCGTTTAGTGACTACTTTGGATCAAATCTCTCCATTTGTAAAAGATGGAATTGTTGCGACGGAAGATAGTTACTTCTATCAACATAATGGAATTGTCCCAAAAGCTCTTATCAGAGCTATTCTTCAAGAAACAATTTCTTCTAGTTCAGGAGTTTCTGGGGGGTCAACCTTAACGCAACAATTAATTAAACAACAAATTTTAACCAGTGAAGTAACTTTTAAAAGAAAAGCCAATGAAATTTTATATGCGCTTCGTTTAGAAAAATATTTTTCAAAAGATCAAATTTTAGAAGCCTATTTGAATGTTTCTCCATTTGGAAGAAATCATAATGGATTAAACATTTCAGGAATTGAGGAAGCCGCTCAAGGAGTTTTTGGAGTTTCAGCAAAAGATTTAACACTACCACAAGCTGCCTATTTAGTAGGAATGCCACAAAATCCTATTACGTATACTCCGTACACGAATTACGCTACATTAAAAGATGATCTCTCCGATGGACTTTCTCGTATGAAAACTGTTCTATTTAGTATGTATCGTGAAAAGAAAATTACAAAGCAACAATATGAGGAAGCGTTGGCTTATGATGTTACACAGGACTTTTTAACTCCTGAAGAAGTTTCAACACAACGTCAATCCTATTTATATCAAGCTGTCAACCGTGAAGCTACTAAAATTTTAATGAAAAAAATGGCAGAAAAAGATCATCTTACTTATGAACAATTAAAAAAAGATACTGAATTATTTGGTCGTTATTATGATCGTGCAAATACAGAATTAGCTACTGGTGGTTATAAAATTACTTCTACAATCGACCAAAGAATATACGATTCAATGCAAGAAGCCAACGACACTTATGGCAGTAAAATTGGGCCAACTTATCATACTCCTTATATTGATAAAAATACTGGGGAAAACAAAACACAAATTGATATGGCACAAAATGGTGCTATTTTAATCGAAAATCAGACCGGAAGAATTTTAGGATTTGTTGCAGGTAGAGATTTTCAAGTTAATCAAGTGGACCACGCCTTTACAACACATCGTTCTCCTGGTTCAACGATTAAACCATTATTAGTATATGCTCCTGCCATTGAAAATAATATTATTTATCCAGCTAGTATTATTCCAGATACAAAAATTAGTCTTTTGCAACAAAACGGAACATATTGGGAACCTACAAACTATGGGAATCGTATTTCAAATAGTTTCTTAACGGCTCGTTATTCTTTAGAATATTCTCTAAATAATCCGACCATTAAAATTTTTCAAACGATGCTTTCAAAAGGAATTAATGCTGGTAATTATTTAAAGAAAATGGGAATTAACGGTATTAGTGAAGAAGAATATCAAAATATTGCATTATCCATCGGAGGAACTAAAACAGGACCGACTGTATTGGAACAAACAAGTGCCTTTTCAACTTTTGCGAATGGTGGTATTCATCACGAAGCCTATCTTATTGAAAAAATCGAAGATGCTCATGGAAAAATAATTTATCAACATGAAGATATTTCAAATGAAGTCTTTTCACCTGCAACAGCCTATTTAACAACAGATATTTTACGTAGAGTTGCTGCTGCGACTTATTTATATGATGTCAAAGGAAATTTGAGTTTTTCTACAGATCTTGCAGGTAAAACAGGAACCTCTGAATTTGAAATTGATAACTGGTTTGTTGCCTACACACCAGAAGTTACATTAGGTTCATGGATTGGTTATGATAATTTTTATAGCGCTCGTTATTCCATTACAGAATCTGATGGCTATGGACATCCTTCAACAAGAAGTTTAAGACATTGGACTTATCTCATGAACGCCATTTATAGTGCAAAACCAGATTTATTTCACGCAAAAGCAAAATTTGAACAACCTACTTCTGTTTATACAGATTCAGTCGTTTCTTCAACTGGTACAAAATCTGGAACCACAACTTATAATGGACAAACCTACTCTATTAGCGGTAGCATGACTTCTGATTTATTTAAAAAAGATTTTGGCCCTATTGCACCAACCTATCAGTTCGCTGTTGGCGCTACAAAAAATGAACTTGAACAATATTGGAAAGGTCAAAGCGAGAAAGAAAAAGAAGAGAAAGAAAAAGAAGAAAGAGAGAAAGCTGAAAAAGAAGAGAAAACTACAAAAACTTCTACAACAGGAGACTCTAATTCTTCAACTATTCAAACGACAAGTTCAAGATAATTAAAAAGGCTTCGAGTATTTTACTCAAAGCCTTTTTCTGTTACTTCGTTGTTTGACGATATTCAATTTTATAAGGTAACGTAATTTCAGTATCTACTACTTCTTCCTTATTCATAATTTTCGTTAAAAGTCTCATTGCAACTGCACCAATATCATATAAAGGTGGTGCAATTGTTGTTAATGTTGGTCGAGTCATTTTTGTTAATTTTGAATTATTACTTGAAATCACTTCAAAATCTTTTGGTACAGTCACTCCATTATCATATAAACCATTTAGTAAACCAACAGCTGCTTCATCATCAGTAACAATAGCTGCTGTAATCCCTGCATTTAATAATTTTTCTGTTAATGACTCTCCTGATTGATACGTTAATGGAACTTCATAAACAAATTTGTCATTGTATGGAATTTGAGCAATTGATAATGCTTCTTTATATCCTTCTAGACGTAAATCTGAAGCAAAAGTATTTTTTAAAGAAGCAGTTACAAATGCAATATTTTTATGTCCATTATTAACAAGAGTTTGGACGGCTTCTTGAGTAGCTACTTTATAATCGATATTTACTGAAGCTACTACATGATCTGAATCGATTGTCCCAGCAAGTACGATAGGAGTTTTAGAGCGAACAATTTCTGAACGTAATTCAGTTGTTAAATTATTTCCCATATAAATAATTCCATCGACTTGTTTAGATAATAATGTATTTAACACTTGTATTTCTTTATGATTATTTTGATCTGAGTTCGCTAAAATGATATTGTATTTATACATTGTAGCAATATCATCAATCCCCCTTGCCAAGCTAGCAAAGTATAAATTCGTAACATCTGGAATAATGACACCAACTGTTGTAGTTTTCTTACTTGCAAGTCCACGAGCAACCGCATTTGGTCTATAATCTAATTCATCAATAACATCTAACACTTTTTTTCTTGTTGCTGGTTTAACATTTGGGTTTCCATTTACTACT
This sequence comes from uncultured Granulicatella sp., assembly GCA_963529535.1. GTDB lineage: Bacteria > Bacillota > Bacilli > Lactobacillales > Aerococcaceae > Granulicatella. Next base: position 6,572 of record CAUSAK010000029.1, read on the forward strand.
CTGGAAACAGTTGCCATTGAAACATTTGCTTCACGGGCAACATCATATATTGTAATTGTTTGTTTTTCCATATATATTCTCCTCTAATTATTAAAAAAACTATGTAATTGCACATTAATCTAAGTAAAGGTTATCATTTTTACCGAAGTTTTGCAAGCGTTTCATATAACTATTTTCATATTTTTTGAAACACTTTACATTTTTAGAATTATTTATGCTAAAATAGGCATACTAGAGAAATATATTGGAGGAATTATTATGAATTACAAACAAACTTATACGAATTTCATTACTATTTTACAACAACTAAACTGCGATATTGCATTCATTCAGGATCCTACAACCGTTAGTTTATTGACCCACTATACAACTGATCCACATGAACGTATTTTAGCGCTTATTATTTCTGATAAGCATTCACCTTTGCTCTTTGTACCTGCATTAGAAAAAAATATGGCGCAAGCTGCAGAACCAAGTTATACCGTTGTTAGTTATCAAGACCACGAAAATCCGTGGACTATTTTAACTACTGCTATCCAAGAACACTTTGAACGTCCTACGAATTGGGCCGTGGAGAAAAATTTTATTACCTTACATACTGTTGAGAATTTAAAACAAGAAATTTCAGAAATTCAATGGACAGATGATTTAACACCTGTTATCAATAATTTACGTTTAAGAAAAGATACTGATGCGATTCAAAAATTAAAAGATTCCGGAATCTACGCAGATAAAGCCGTAGAAATTGGCATTCAAAGTTTAAGAGAAGGAATTAGCGAATTAGAAGTTGTCGCTAAAATTGAATATGAAATGAAAAAATTAGGAATTACTTCTATGAGCTTTGATACGATGGTATTATTTGGAGAACATGCTGCTGACCCACATGGCGTTCCGGGGGATAGAAAATTGCAAAAAAATGAATGGGTACTCTTTGATTTAGGAACCATGCACAACGGTTATGCCAGCGATATGACTCGTACCATTTTCTTTGGAGAAGAAAATGCTAAAGATGTTCGTCATCAAGAAATCTTTACTATCGTAAAAACTGCTCATGATTTGGCGATTCAAGCTGTTAAACCAGGAATGAAAGCCAGTAAAATTGATGCGATTGCTCGTAATTATATTACAGAAAAAGGATATGGTGAATACTTCATCCATCGTTTAGGTCATGGAATTGGTCAAAGTTGCCATGAATTTCCATCCATTATGGAAGGCAATGATATGATTATAGAAGAAGGCATGTGCTTTTCAGTTGAACCAGGTGTCTATATTGCAAATGACTATGGAGTTCGTGTAGAGGACTGTTTAGTTGTCACAAAAGATGGTTGTGAATTATTTACCCACTTTCCACAAGAAGTTACCAAAAATTAAGATAAGAAAACCGAGGAAGCATAAATTTCCTCGGTTTATTTTTTATTGTCTTAGAAAAAGTAGCTTAAGCAATGAGAATCGCAAATGTGAAGCTGCTTGCGTCCTTTAGCTATTTCAGATAAATCTAAATTACTATTTTACCTCTTCTTTTAGTTCTGCAACAACTTCTTCTGCTTCTTCCTTTTTTGCTACAAAAGTATCCTGAACTTTCGTAACTGTTTGAGAAACTTCATCTTTTAATTGAATTGCAGATTTTGCAACTGAATCTTTCAACTGAAGAGCAGAATCCTTTAAATTCACACGAATATCTTCCGTAGCCGTTAAAGCCGCTTCTGATAGTTCAACACCCTTTTCAATCGAAATATCTACATAATCAGATAATTGCTCTTTCAATTCATCTGCTTTTACTGCTAAATCTTCACGCAATTCTTTTCCTGATTTTGGTGCAAATAATAATGCAGTCGCCGCTGCAGCTACCCCACCAATAAATGCTCCTAAAATAAATCCGCCTGTTTTTCTACCCATTTTACTTCACTCCGTTCATTATTTTTTCTTTCTTGATAAAATCGCTTTTCCAACAGATAAAACCCCTAAAGTTCGAGCTGGTTTAATGCTTGAAACTTTAGTCGCAAGGGAACGAGTTGAATGATTTACATCAGAAACTGTTAAACCTAAATCTCCAATAGCTGTGAACAATGGATCCGTTCTTTTGACTTTTCCATTCACATCGTCTACTAAAGCATTCGTTTTATTCAATAATCCTTCTACTTCAATAGATAGATTATCGACATCCCTTGTTATAATCTCAATAGAGTTGTTCACATGGTTTAATGTTTGATCAAATTTGCTTAAAATTGGATTCAATCTTAACACTAAAAAGACCACTAACCCCAAAAATGAACAAGCTGCAATTAAAGCTGCAACTTCTATACCAGACATTTTGAACATCCCTCCTCAATTTCCGATATTATTAATCATAATACCATTATCATGCATAAAACGCTACTAAAAAAAATTTCTGTTGGTAAATTTCTTCCATTATGTTACACTATTTTTTGGAATTAAAAAGGAGGCAACTGTCATGAATCTTACTTCAACAGTTCAAAGTTTTTTTGAACGATATTGGCTATCCATTCCATGGGAAATGATTTTATCTGAGATTTTATCAAAACTGATTTCTCTAGCTTTTCTTTGGATTTTATTTGTTATTGGAAAGAAAATTTTACATATAATTTTTCAAAAGACAGTACTTTCATCTATTAAATTATCCTCACAAAGTATTGCTAGAAAGCAGACCTTAATGAGATTATTAGAGAACTGTTTAGACTATTTACTATATTTTGTATTAATTTATTGGATTTTAGTCATTTTAGGAATTCCAATTACAAGTCTATTAGCAGGAGCTGGGATTGCTGGTGTTGCCATTGGTTTAGGTGCTCAAGGATTTCTAAGCGATGTCGTAAATGGTTTCTTTATTTTACTAGAACGTCAATATGATGTTGGAGATACTGTCATCATTGGTTCTGTTACAGGAACTGTCGCAAGTGTTGGCGTAAGAACAACTCAAGTACGTGGTTTTGATGGCACTCTTCATTTCATTCCAAACCGTAGTATTTCTGTTGTTAGTAATCAATCTAGAGGAGATATGAGAGCTTTAATTGAAATCCCGCTTTATAATGATGTAGATTTAACGATTGTTTATGATACAGTCGATCAAGTCAACACTAAAAATGCTGGACAATACTCCGAAATTGTTAAAGGTCCCACTATTATTGGTCCACAAACACTACCAAATGGGCAATTTGTTTTCAGAATTAGTATTTTTACGAAAAATGGAAAACAACAAATGATTTATAATCAATTCTTAAAATTGTATCAAGAAGCATTAATTGAAGCAGGCATTTCTCTTCCAACAAGTAATACCGCACTAAATATTGCTAATAAATAAAAATGTTACTCCCGTAAAAAGGAGTAACATTTTTGTTATTTTTCCACTAATTCATATTTTTTATTCAATTCATGAACCATATAATTCACTCGTTTTAATACTTCTTTTCTAGTCACAATTCCTACAAATTCTTTTTCATCATTCGTAATACATAAGAAATTATGGTCGACTAATTCATTCAATACATCTTCAATATCTGTATCGAAAGTAATAGTTGGAAATTCAGTTTCCATCGCTTCTTTTACTTGAAAATCATGTAATTGGCTTAAATCAATCTCTTCTAACGTCGCTACTTGATTTAAAATCATCGCTAATGAAATTAATCCTGTTAATTTATTTTGACGATTAACAACTGGAATCAGTGAATAACGAACATGAGTTAACACTAACATGGCATGATCCAATGTATGATCTTCTTCCAAAATCGCTACTTTTTCTGCTGTAATAAATAATTTATCCTTTTCTTCTAGTAATAAGTTTTGTACTACTCGATTAATCATGAATAAATCCTCTTTCTGCATCTAAATGATACTTATAATGAAGTCCCTCTAATGAGTGATGTTTCATATCAAAATATTGTAATTCAATTTCTGATTCTGAATGAATCGTCAATACAGCATAAGTCGGAGTCATGGCAAAATGTCCTCTTGGATAAGAAACACTTCCTGAATTTATACATAAAACTCCATCATAAGTTTCCTCGTATAGTTTATGCGTATGACCATAAAAAGCTACTTGAGCTCCTTGTTCTTTAGCAAACTTTGCTAAGCGATACACGCCACTATTCACTGCTTGCATATGACCATGCGTTCCTAAAAATCGAATGCCACCTTCTTCAAACACTTCTACTTCCGGATAATTTGTATCATAATCACAATTTCCTGTTACTCGAAGGCAGCCTTGAAAAACTTCATCTTCATAAGGAAACTCTGAATCCCCACAATGAATAAAACGAACATCTGATTCTGATTGATAGTGTTCAAATACTTTTTGTAATGCCATTTTTTGTCCGTGATTGTCACTCATAATAATAATTTTCATACGTTCACCTCTTACTTATGATTCACTGATGCTAGCCATTCTTCCCATTGTTCCACTAATAAGTTCACAGCTTTTGCACGGTGACTGATTTGATTTTTTTCTTCACGAGATAATTGACCAAATGTTTTTTGAATTTCTGGGACGAAAAATAATGGATCATATCCAAATCCGCCTTCTCCTGAAGGAAATTTTGCGATTTCTCCATCACAAATGCCTTCAACGACTAAAGATTCATGATTTGGTGCAGCCATTACTAAACAACAATGGAAATGTGCACTTCTTTTATCAGATGGTAATTCCCCCAATTCAGCTAATAATTTTGCATTATTGGCAGCATCACTTTTTTGATTTCCAGCAAATCGTGCAGAATAAACTCCTGGTTGTCCCTCTAATGCATCCACACATAAGCCTGAATCATCTGCTAATACAATTTTTTGAAGTCTTTCAGCAATTGTTTCTGCTTTTAAACGAGCATTTTCTTCAAATGTATGACCTGTTTCATCTACATCATCTAATTCTGGAAAATCTAATAATGTTTTGACATTATATCCTTTTGGTTCAAAAATACTTGCAAACTCCTTTGCTTTACCGGCATTTTTTGTAGCGATAACTAATTCTTTTTGAGACATATTTTCCTCCATATAAGGTTCTAAACGAACTTTCTCAACCGTTAACGGACTTCTATTCAACCAATTTTCCGCAATTGCTTTAAATAAAATAGGCGAACCAGTTGTATAGATTTCTAATACTGGAGAAGGATTGGTTTCGTAATTTTCTGCTAAATGATTAAAATCTAATAAGGCACTTACGGTCGACACAGTTTCTGCCCCTGAATCAATTAATGTCACTTGAGGTCCAACAACTGCTTGGATTCTTTGTTTTAATAAAGGATAATGAGTACATCCTAATATTAAAGTATCAAATTCTTTTCCCATTAAAGGTTGTAATGTTTGAGCAACCACTTTTTTTGCGATTGAAGAATCCGTCTGGTTACTTTCTACTAATGGAACAAATTTTGGACATTCTAAACTTGTCACCCTTAATTCATGATTTTTCTTTTGTAATGTTTTACGGTAAACATCACTTTGAATCGTTGCGTGAGTTCCTAATACTGCAATTTTCTGTGTTTTTGTTTGTTTAATCGCCGCTAAACTTCCTGGCTGAATCACGCCCACTACTGGAATATCTAATGTTTCTTGTAATTCTTCTAAGACTACTGCTGTTGCGGTATTACAAGCAATCACAATCATTTTTACATCTTTTTTAAGAAGAAACTGAACCATTTCTTTTGTAAATTTTCGAATTTCTTCTACTGTTCGATTTCCATACGGGCATCTTGCAGAATCTCCTAAAAAAATCATTGATTCATGAGGCAATTGCTTTAAAGCTTCTTTTAAGACTGTTAGTCCTCCTACACCCGAATCAATGAATCCTATTGCTTTTGACATGTTGTTCACTCTTTCTTCTTTTCTCTTGATTTATTATACCATGGATTGTTCAATTTTGTAGGAAAAGCCTATTTTTCTTAAATTTCTCATAATAAATAAAACATGTTAGCAAAAACTACTAACATGTTTTATCGTTAAATATCTGAGACTGTACTCTTACTTTCATGTTTATGAATTGCAAGTAGGAATAAAATTGTCATCACTCCACAAAGAATGACATTTCCAATCAATAGATTTTGAATATAGAAATTGTAACTCGCTATTAAGAAGCTTAACAAATTCGGAAGTGATGTTACAATCATGACAAGAATTCCAACGATTGGATACATTAAAAATATCAAAAACACAACTGCTTTTTTCGATGTAAATTTATTCATCACAATGAAGAATGTTGTCACTCCCATAAAACTTGCAAACAAACTAAGAAAAATGGCGATCATTCCTGTCATAGAATTTAAACCAAACTGTATCATTTCTACACTAAAATAAATATGAACCGAACCGATTGTCCAATCCATGTGTAAAGCCGAAGCCATCAAAAAGATGATCACAGCGATTAGTACATTGATACTATTCAACAATAATTCATTGATGATTATTTTTTTTCTAGTTAATCCTGCCATTGTACTCAATTGAAATTGAGGGATACATCTTAAAAATATACTGAATATCATCGCAAACGTTATCAATGTACTTCCCTCAAACTCAACCTCAAACACAAAAGTTTCCATACGAGGAATCAGTGAAAAAATAACAACTATACCGCTAAAGAATAAAACTGTTATTCCAATTACTTTTAAACGTTCAATAAAGAATAACTTTAATAGCCTTTTTTGTAAATTTGACATGATACTCACCTCTACATTCCTACGCCGACTTCTTTACTTTCATGATGACGAGTCACTAGGTACAATAATAAAGCAGAAACAACAATCATCAGATAACTAAGTGGGAGATTATATTCTCTCATTCTATCTAGGAAGTTATTCACTGCTTCTGTACGACGAGCAAGTACACCAAGCATAGCCACTGTTCCCCCTAAGCTTGCTCCAGTTACTACCAACACAATTTTTTGATTGGTAAATTTATTTAAAATAAGCCCTAAAGCTGAGGTAAATAAATACATCACCAATAACCATCCCCATAAAGAAAGAGTTCCTAAAGCAAAATTAGTTTCTAAACTAGTCCATTGAATTAATTGAATACCTACTGAAGCTGCTTGATCAGCGAATACATAAAAGAAAATATTTTTGAACGTTAATAACGTTGTCATAATAGCTCCCATGTAAATTGAAAATTTATATTGCTCGATTCTTGTATAACTCAATTGATTCATCACTCTAAAATTAGAAACCGAAAAAGCTATTCCCAATAAAGTAATTGCTAAGAAAGTTATGGCTGGTAAATTAATTGTAAATGAAAATCCCTCAGATTTATCGATAAAGTTTAAAACATTAATCACACCTAAATAGGAACCTAAACCAATTAATAAAATACGTAAATAATCTAAAACTTGAATTTTCAACAATTGATAAAATCTAGTCATCTTATTCACCTTCCTTGCGAGTTAGTTGAATAAAGTACTCTTGTAATGTTAAACGACGTACAGAATAATCAGCTGTTTCTTGAGGAACTTGTTGTGAAATAATCACTGCTTGTAATTGATTTCCAACTTCCTCTTGATGAATAACAGTTTGATTTGAGAGTAGCTCACTTACCACTGCTTTTGATCCAGTTACTAAATAAGCATGTTGTAAAATTTCTTCAACACTTGATTGTTGGAAAGTGACCCCATCACGAATCACAATAACTTCTTCTAATAAGTAAGAGATTTCTTCAATTAAATGCGTCGCAATCACAAAAGTTCTTGGTCTACGAGCATACGCTTCTAATAATTTTTTATTAAATAATTGACGGTGGTTTGCATCTAATCCTAAAACTGGTTCATCTAAAAATACATAGGATACAGGTACACTTAGTGCTAATGTTAACTTTACAATACTCTTATATCCTGTAGATAATTCGACTAATTTCTTTTTCTCATCTACACCGAATACTTTCATGCATTCTTTGGCAAACTCGATGTCAAATTCTGGATAAATTTCTTGGAAAACTTTAACAATTTTTTTCACTTTCCAATCAATTGGGAACCAGTTTTCAGGACTAGATAAGTAAATATCACTCATTGCTTCTGGAGTTGTCCATAAGGGCTGATTCTCTAATAAGATTTCTCCTGAATTTTTTTCAATTCGATGAGCAATCATATTTAACACAGTACTTTTTCCAGCACCATTTCTTCCTAGTAATCCATAAATACTTTCTGGTTGTAATGTAAAACTCACATCTTTTACCGCAAGATTTTTTTTATATTTTTTTGATAAATTTCTAACTTCTAATGTCATATCTTTCACTCCCTTATCGAGTCATTTCTTTTTCAATCATTGATAAAAGTTCTTGACTACTTATTCCTAACGTTTGTGCTTCTTGAACGATGGTTGGAATGGTTGATTCCAAAAATTCTTTTTGTCGTTTTGTTTGGATAATATGCATTGCGCCTACGCTAACATAAGTTCCTAATCCTCTACGTTTTTCTAAAATATCTTGTGCAACCAATAAATTCATCCCCTTTAGTACTGTTGCTGGATTAATTTGATAACTCGTGGATATCTCTGTTGTTGAAGGAACTTGATCCCCTTCTTGGTAAGTTCCTCTAAAAATTTCTAATTCTAGTTGGTAAGCCACTTGTTGAAATAATGGCAAGTCACTTTGAAAATCAAATTTCATTCCTCTCTTCCTTTCTATAAAATCAAACACTTTACCGGTTAACTACTTGTGTAATTAACTATAATCCTTTTATCTCCTTTTGTCAACTAGTTAGAAAATATTTTTTACAATCTGTCAAATAAAATTTAAGAAGAAAAAATTCCCTTTGTTTGCAAGGTCGCCAGCAGCCTCGAAAATCGAGTCTCATGGCTAAAATTCGAGCCTAGGTCTCGAATTTCCCCTGTAAAAATCCATAAAAAACTGGATTTTTACTAGTGCTACAAAGAAAATTTTTTCTTTTTAAATTTTTCATTCGCAAATGTTTATTCTTAAAGTAGCATTATAGATTGCTCAAATAATTTGTATATTGTACCAATTGTGCTATAATAAAAATACAAAAAGAGCCAAGCGCGAACTCGACTCTCTTGTAGACCATTAAAAAGACGATGGCTATTTTATGATGATTTAACACCACTCAGCTAGTCAAAGTTGTGAGCGGTGTTATTTTTTTGTCATTATTTCTATAATTTTGACAATCAATGACAACAATGCCAATAGTACCATGGCAAATGAAGAAGTCGTTGAACTACCAAAGAATCTTATTACTGGACACAAAAAACACCTAGATAGATGCTAGTTGCTATTTATGGAATTGGTATCCCTTTAGCATATGCCTCTTTTTGTTTCTTGTGTGTTAGTTTATTTGTTCCCTTACCAATGTTCACTCTTTCTATATTTTGCCAATGGTTATAAAACCAATACTCTTGCAAATAGAATAATGAAAACCAAGACACACTTTCTTTTCAATATCTCATTATTTTGGAACCATTCAGAACAACACAGCTCTAAAACTCAAAGATTGTCTTAACGTTACTTGCCATCATTTTGGAACCATTCAGAACAACACAGCTCTAAAACTGAAGGAACAACTTATGGTGCAGCGGTTAAATTTTGGAACCATTCAGAACAACACAGCTCTAAAACCGGAAACACCGTAAATAAACGTTTTTCTAAATTTTGGAACCATTCAGAACAACACAGCTCTAAAACTTTAACGATGTCGTCATACAATACTGTAGGATTTTGGAACCATTCAGAACAACACAGCTCTAAAACGCGTGTCACTACCT
>CAUSAK010000030.1:0-15928 GCA_963529535.1 uncultured Granulicatella sp.
TTTCTGAAACAGTTGTATATACTAACCCCATAATCCCAAATGGCGCACAACTAATGACTACTTTTACAACATGACTTGTTGCTTCTGCCACTTGATGTAAAATTGATTTAGTTGTTTCATCTGCTTTACGAAATGCTAATCCAAAAATAACTGCCCATGATAAAATACCAATATAGTTACCGCTCATTAATGCATTCACTGGATTATCTACTAATTTTAAGATTAATGTTTGTAATACAGAAGCAATTCCTTCTGGGGCTGCAATTTCTGTAACAGTATCTGTTAATGTTAATGTAATAGGGAATGCAAAACTTGCAATAACCCCAATTAATGCTGCAGCAAAAGTTCCAAACAAATATAAAATCACAATTGATTTCATATTTGTTTCATGTCCTTCTTTATGTTGTGCTAACGCACTTAACACAATAAAGAACACTAATAATGGTGCGATAGCTTTTAATGCACTTACAAATACCGTTCCAATCGTACCAATAGCGACTGCTTGAGGAACGAAAGTTCCTAATAAAATACCAATAATCATACCGATTACAATTCGCTTAATTAAACTTAATTGACTCCAAAAATCTAATACTTGTTTCATCTCATTTCCCCTATTCTCTTCATATAGCGACAATCATACACAAACAAAACCTATTTTGTCAATAAAAATCCACGAATTAGATACATTTGTTTTCGTTTCGGAAACACTTCTTTTTCACTGCTTATGAGAGAAAGAAAACATATTTTTTAATGCTATGATTTTTCTACGCCATTTTGAACATTTTGGCGTAGAAAAATCGAAACTGGCGAGATTAGCGCCCATAAATTCAAAAAAACTACCGAGCCCGTTAACCCGATAGTTACAATTATTATTCTTCTGTTTCTACTTCGTTTTCTTCTTGTTCGTACGCTTCTACTTCTTCTGGAGTTAGTAAGTGCACATGAATACGACGAATTCTTCCATTTTCTACTAAAGTTGGTTTTAATAAGACGTTCTCGTTTCGAACTTCCACAACTTCATCATCTTCTGGGAAATATCCTAAATCTTCTAAAATAATTCCCGCCATTGTATCCACTTCATCTGAATCAATTGAAGTTTGGAAAATTTGATTGAATTTTTCTAATGTCATTCCCGCATCAATTAAGAAATTCTTCTCATCAATTTCACGGTAACTCATTTCTTCTACATCATACTCATCTTCAATTTCTCCGACGATTTCTTCGATTAAGTCTTCCAATGTCACGACACCTTCGACTCCACCGTATTCATCTTTTAAAATCGCCATATGTTGACGCGTTTTTCGAAATTCTACTAATAAATCATCTACAAAAATTGTTGAAGGAACAAATAATGGCTGATGTGCTAAATCCATTAATTGGATTTGATCGAAGCCTTGTTCTTTTGCCGCTCTTAAAACGTCTTTAGAATGTAACACTCCAATTACATTATCTTTATCTTCTTCATAAATTGGGAAACGTGAATAAGAACTACTTAAAATAATTTCGATATTTTCGGCTAAATCATCTTCCACATCAAGCATTAATGTATCCGTTCTTGGTACCATCACTTCTCTAGCTAGTTTTGAATCAAGCGATAAGACCCCTTGAAGCATTGTAAACTCTTCTTTATCAATCGCTCCGTCATTACGACTATTCGCTAGAAGAGATTTCATTTCACTACGCGTTAATTTTTCTTGCTCATTATTAAATTCAATCGGTGTCATTCGTTTTAATAAACCAGTTGAAACGGTTAAGATCCATACAAATGGTTTGGAAACTTTTTTGACAAATAAAATAATTCCTGCCGTATGTAAGGCAATCGGTTCCGCCAATTGTAAGGCAACTTGTTTTGGATATAATTCCCCAAACACTAATGTTAAATAAGATAAGATTACAGTCACAATCAAAATTGCTAATGTTTCTGCACCTGGTACATTCTCCAACAATGGTTGAATCCGTGAAGCAAAACTTGTTGCTGCAGAAGCACTTGAGAAGAATCCTGCTAACGTAATCGCTACTTGAATCGTTGCTAAAAATTCATCCGAATTTTCTAATAAACGCATCACTCGTTGCGCCTTCTTATCTCCTTCACTCGCTTTTTGACTCATCTTTCCTTGATTGACCGATACAAAAGTAATCTCAGCCGCTGCAAAAAATGCATTTATGGCAGTTAATAGTACAATAATTAAAATCTGGATTCCCAGCGAACTCCCATCAGAATCTGCTGTCATCATTCAGTTATCCCCTTTACTGTGTTAATTTTTTAAAAATATACAAATATCATACTCACTTTTGTGTGAAAATGCAAGATATCTTCATTTTACAAAGATTTCTCTCATCTTTTTCATAAATTTCTCGTTACTTTTTAATCAAAAAATGGTATTATCAATAATGAAAACGTGTCTATATTTTACAAAACACGAAAATTTATTTCAAGAAAGGGGCATGTCTATGCTATTAAAATCACTTGTTATTCCTAAAAAGAGTTTAACGGTTGTTAAAGAATCTTGTACTCTTGAAGAAGCCATTGTTATTTTAGAAAACTCTGGATATCGTTGCGTTCCAGTTTTAGATGAAACAGAAACTTTCTTCCGTGGAAATATTTATAAAATGCACATCTATCGTCATAAAGCAAATGGGGGCGATATGAGCTTACCGGTTACTCATTTAATTAAAAACACTACGAAATTTATCAATATTACAAGTTCGTTCTTCAAAGTGTTCTTTACGATTAAGGAATTGCCTTATATTGCTGTGTTAGATGATTCTCAACGTTTTTATGGTATTTTAACGCATAGTAGTTTATTAAATATGCTTCAAGAATCTTGGAGTGTGAATAATGGTTCTTATGTTTTAACGATTATTTCTGCTGGTGAAAAGGGATCGTTAGCTCAAATTTCTAAGATTATTAATCAATATGCTTCTATTGCCAATGTGATGACATTAGATACAGAAAGAGATCGTACACTTCGTCGTCTGTTAATTACGCTTCCAGCAGGAGTTTCAAACGAAACATTGAATCAAATTATTGCAGCCTTAGAGAAAAAAGACTTCTCAATTGCTGAAGTGGAAGATTTGAACGACTACTAAAAACAAAAATAAAAACAGAAAAAGTCTACGCTTTAGTAGCTAGGGACGCCAGCAGCTTCGCTTTGCGAATCTCATGGCTAAAAATTGAGCCTAAGGTCTCAATTTTTCCCGTACTATAAGCCATTTTGGCTTATAGTACCAAAGCTACAGCGCTCCGATTTTTTCTGTTTTTATTTTTTGTGTACCGTTTAGTTATAATCATCAACTAGATTAGTAAATTTTGCACGATTTACTCATTACATAGATACAATCACATTGTATACTAATAATCGTAAAAATGATTATCTAAAAAAGGAGGATAGGATAAAATGGAAGGGATTATCGGAACACTAGAATTTTATGCTCCTGTACTTGCATTAGGAGTAATTATTATCGGTATAGTTTACTTTATGAAAAAAAGAAATGATAAAAAATAGTAACTAAACTATTTAAATTATTAGCAAAAGAGGCTGGGCAAAAATATTATTAAAACGAAAAAATTAAAACGAACAAACCTTGGAATTAAAATCAAGATTTGTTCGTTTTTATATAACTTAAATACTATTATTCAATTTAAATAATATAATTAAAAACATTAATCTTATCTGGGTACCCCTTAGAAACCGACTCAGACGTGAAAAGTTTACGTTCTGACATAAGTCTCTCCTTCTATTTTATCAACCAAAAGAATGCTTCTTTTAATTTATTACTACCATCTTCTAAGATAATTCTTCCATGAGAAAAGATAATTTTATCCGCCCTCCAATTTTCAATTATATTATAACTTTTAATAGCTTTTCTCTTAAAAAGAAAAGATAAGCGTAAATCTCTGGGAGTTCGTGCTTTAGGGTATTGATTATCTCCGAATCTAAATAAAAGCTTATAACAAAGGGGGAGGTCATTTACTTCAATATTTTCTATTAAGTCTGTAAATATTAACGTCGAACTCTCTTTATGAAAAAAGACGATTTCTTCCATTGCTATACTTCCTTCAAAGGGAGTAAACAATATTTCTTCTGACCAAATAGGCTTACAGATAGAAGTAAGTGCTATGAAATTTTCCTTTTCTTCCACTTTTAGTTTATCACTCACCCCTTTTGCCAACCAGATTTTTGCTTTTGGATAGTGATTATACCAGTCTAAAATATAGCTATAGTGATATTTATTAGGGGCCACAATATAAGCTATCTCACCTAGTTCCTTTATTTTATTATCTAATTCCCCATTATAAGCTATTGGAGAGTGTATCCACAACTTATTATTGGACAACTTAACTACTGTCATTCTTGTTGTAAAAGGGATTTTAAAAACTTTAAAATTCATTTGTATTTCTGTTCCATCTACAATCCAAATATTTTTATCAAGTTGTTTCAATTCATTAATCGGAGAATATAATTTCAATAATCCTTTCATAAGATACTCCCTTCTAAACAACGATTTAAATAACTGTTGAATAAATTTAAAATCTTTAAATTTTCTTTACTGCATATAGAGATAATAAAGTTTTCCATTCCATGTCATCACTCCTTCCCTCTATCTTAAATTAATTTACGAAACATTTCCATCTTAGAAAGAAAAAAGAGCAAAGTATTCAACTACTTCACTCTCTAATGTTTATGTGGAATAAAATCTTCCCATTGAAACTTCACGGAACGAAACTTTGGAATATAAGAAAACAATAATAGTGCTGAAATCATTTGACTTAACACAGTTGCCCATGCGGCTCCAGCGATTCCCATTTGAAATACAAAATAAAAATCGGATCTAATACTGTATTTAAAACAGCTCCTGCAATAATCGCCATCATTAAAAATGTCGCTCTTCCATCTGAACGAACAAGAGGATTAAATCCTGTTGAAAATAAGAAAAATGGAATCCCATAAGCCGTAATTCGAGAATACTCTATGGCATAATCAAAAATTTGATCCGTTGCTCCGAATAATTGCATTAATGGTGCTAAAAAGATTTGAACAAGCATGCAAACTGCAATTCCCATCACAATTAATTGAACGACTGCAGTTCCTACAATTCTTCTAGCTTTCTCAACTTCTTTACGACCTAATTCTTTTTACTGCTCTAAAAAATATAAGTAACATTAATCCAAACTTAATTTTGCACGAAATACTCATGATAAAATTCTGTCTATCAATCATAATGATAGTATAAAAAGAAATGGAGGAAACTATTATGTCACAACTAGAAGTAACAGGATTGAATAAAACTTTTGGAGAGGGGGAAAATCTAGTCCATGCCCTTTCTAACATCCATCTTTCCGTAAATAAAGGTGAATTTTTAGCCATTATGGGATCAAGTGGTAGTGGAAAAACAACTTTGTTAAATTGTATTTCTACTATTGATACACCAGATTCAGGCAGTATTATTTTTGAAGACTTCGATATAGTTCAAGCTAAAGAAAGTCAATTAGCAGATTATCGTGCTAAAAACATTTCCTATATCTTCCAAGCTTATAACTTAGTTGAAACCTTAACAGTCTACGAAAATATCATCTTACCTTTGCAAATCCAAGGAAAATCGATAAAAAAATATCAACAGAAAATTGATGATATTATGGAAAAATTAGCTATTCAAAACCTAAAGAATAAATTTCCAAATCAATTATCAGGGGGACAGCGACAACGTGTTGCCACAGCTAGAGCGCTAATTGATGATTCTAAACTCTTAATTGCAGATGAGCCAACAGGAGCTCTAGATTCTGCTAATTCAGAAAATCTTATGTCTCTCTTACAAGAAATTAATGCCTCATTTGGAATTACCATTTTATTAGTCACGCACGATCCCGCAGCTGCCAAGTATTCATCTCGAATGGTTCTTCTTAGCGACGGACAAATTATTGATGATATTGATCGAAATGGTCTCTCAAATGAGTTGTACCTAGAAGAAATTTACAGACGAACTAGATAGGAGGAAAGAATATGTATCCTAAATTAATTTTACGCAATGTTTTTCGAAACTTGCAGACTTACACCATTTATTTTTTAAGCTTAGCATTAATTTATAGTCTCTTGTATGCCTTTAATGCTTTGCCAAGTCATCCTGTCATGCAAAGTTTATCGGGTGCAAAAGAAATGTTGACAACAATCATGAGCCAGTACATGGGACTTCTTTCATATTTGATACTCGGTACTGTTGCGTTTCTCATTGTTTACTCTACAAATTTTGTTTTAGGAAGACGACAAAAAGAGCTCGGGTTATATTCAACACTTGGAATGAAAAAATATCAAATTATCGGAACGCTATTCTTTGAAACGATGTTAGTAAATATCTTTGCTTTAGTTCTAGGATTTACTTTTGGGCTAATCTTACTTATTTTACTTGCTCACATCGCTTCTGAGTTTTTTATGGCAAATTATTTTGGAAACTTATTCTTTTTAGATCCTAAGTCACTCTCTTTGTTGGGCTATTCCTATGTGATAACTAGTTTAATTGTTGCTTTAATGGACATTTTGAAATTTAGAAAGAAAACAATCATTAGCTTAATTCAAGAAAACGGCATTGAAAAATCACGAATTATTAAAGAAAATTCTATTTTACAATTGTTAATTTTCATTATTTCAAGTATTGTTATCATCTCTGGTAGTATTTATTTTTCTGATTATCATCACTTATCCATTTTGAAAAACTGGGGAGTTTTATTAGTATCGATTTTAGTGATCTTTGTCATTTTATTTTACAACACCTTAAGTAATTTCTTACTTGGAGTTGTTAAGAGAGTATCTTCCTTCTATTATAATAAATTAAACTCATTTAAAATCCGCCAATTTTCCAAACAAGCGGACAGCAATTCTGTAACGCTAGCAGTACTATCTATGACCTTGACTTTGGCTCTTAGTTTACTAGTGTTTGGTGGCAGTTCATACACAACCATGAATCATGAGTTGAATCGTTATACCCCTTATGATTTACAAGCCAATTTATATAGAGGTAATGAGTTTCATTATGGAAACGAGAGTGTAAAAGATAGATTACAAGCAGACGGCTTTGATTTTGATGTCGTAAAAGAAGACTATGTTTATTCAACTTTTACGAGTGATCTGACTTATAAAGATATCATAGATACTAGTCAGTTATGGGAGCACGATAAAGGGTTACCTGATTCAAAAGTCCATATTTTAGGAATTTCAACTTATAATCATCTAAGAAAACTACAAGGTGTAAAAGATATTGACTTAGCTGATGATGGCTATCTAGTAAATGCCAATTACAAAGGAACCATTAAACAAATCCAAGAATTTTTACTACAAAAGAAAGATTTATCAATTGGCGGTTATTCTTTAAAATTGGCATCATCCCAACCATTAGATACTGTTTATTTTCTTTCTTCAGTAGGATTAAATGATTCGGGGACTCTTATTGTACCAGATAAAGTTATTAGAGAATTGAACGAAGACTTCACAACTTATGTGGTTAAATATAAAGAAAATATTGATAAAAGAAAAATTGAAACATTTATGAAAGAGTGGGTTGATAAGCATTACTTTACGGTGGATGGTACAGAATTAAATGATTTCACTTATCAAAGTAAGGTGAGATTATCTGAGATTTATATAGGATTTATGGGAGTCATTGTACTAGTATTGATATTTATTAGTGTTGTATTTATTATTATTTCACTTAGCATTTTATCTCTACAAATCTCAACTAGTGCACTAGACAGCATTAATGATTATCGTATCTTATATCTATTGGGAAATAAGAAAAAACAAAATAAGAAAATACTGATTCAGCAAATTATGAGTTACTTCCTTGTTCCCTTGCTACTTGCTGTTCCATTAGCTATTTCTCTAAGCAATTCCTTATTAGGTTACTTTGAAAACTTTGCCAATACAACTATCACAATTGATGTGACCTATCTTGGAGTAGCAGCTCTTCTCTTTCTAATTTACTTAGTTATAACTTATAAAGTAAGTTGGCATATTCTTGATAAAAATTAGTATACAAAACTAGAATTCCATTTATTAAGGATTCTAAACAATTATAGGGTTGATGGAAAAAATCCACCAACCCTATTTTAGTGTATACAACTGCTTCCGTTCATCATTAGTATTTCTAACAAATAATACTGATTAAATTATTCTGGAGAAAAATATCCTAACTGTTCTGCAATATGAATAGCTTCTTGTCTACTGGACACTCCTAGTTTTGAAAAGATATTCGCAAGATGATTCGAAACAGTTCGCTTACTCACATAAACCTTTTCACAAATATCATCTATACTTAGACCATTTCGAACTAATTCTAATATCTCTATTTCACGTGAAGTTAAGACATCTACCACTACTTCATCTGAAAAAATCTTTCTACCCTGATAAATTTCTATCAAGTTTTGAATCAATTCCCCTGGGGCAATGCTCTTATCCAAAAATCCCCAGGCCCCCATTATCTTAGCACGATACTCATACATTTTTTTGCTATATCCTGTTAAGATAACAATTTTAGTAGAACATCCATTTTTAATAATCGTTTGAGCTAAAGATAGCCCATCCTCCTGGTACAAGCTAGTCAAGTTTATGTCAATTAGCACAATATCATAGTCATTATAAGGGAAATCCAAGACAGAAGAAAAATCATCTATCAAATCTACCCTTTCAATGTCCTCTGATAATTCCAAAATCAGTTTAATACTCTGACTAAACAATTTATGATCATCAATTAACAAAATTTTCATAACATAGCTCCTTATCTATCGGTAGTTCAATAACAATACGAAATACACCATTCTTATCTAAAATATTCATCTTCCCACCTAGAACACTTAATTTATATGCCATATTTTTCAATCCATATCCTTGAGAATTTTCTTTAGTAGAATTAGAGTTATTTTCAGAAATTATAGAAATAATATCTTGTTTCATCTCTATTTTTAAAGAAATCTCTCCTTCTTCTGAATATTTAACTGCATTAGTAATCAACTCCTCAACAAAACGGTAAACAATTTTATCGTAGGGGGACATTAAAGAAAATTTAGAAGGAAAATTTACCACTACTGAACTTTCTTTCTTATATCTTTTCTCTATTCTGTCAATAAGTGCCTGATATTTTTTTGTCAGAGGTTCATCTACCTCACTCATAGGCTGGTAATAATCCATTCGTTCTCTAATTCGTTGTACTAGTTCTTCAGTAACAAGATTTATTTGATTTCCAAACATCTCATTTTGACTATAGGCGTTGAAATTCTTAATAGCCATCACACTTTGTAAAATTTCATTATGAAGAAATTCTGAAAATTGCTGTTCTACAACTTCATTAGAAAGAAGATGATTAACCATTCTATTTCGCTTCAAAAATAGAATTTCCAAGTAATCTTTCGCATTTTTCATATCCGATACGTGAAACAATCGAATACATTCTTCTGCAACAATTGCCATGATAAGCAGAACTATATTAAAAATTAAAAAACTCACTTTCAACTCTAGTTGAAACCCGATAAACGAAAGTAGTAACAATCCTCCCACTAAAAAAAATAAGCGAGTAAAGGCTTTTAAATATGATAATTTCAATTCATCAATTTTCTTTTTTAGTGATGTAAAAATTGTTTTAAAATGTAAAAAAGTCAGTATAGATAATACCTCAATATACCACACTAAATTTAGAACACTTGACCCTCTAGTATTAACATATAATACAAAGTAGGAAACAGGTAACACTACCGAAAGAATCACGATATTTCTCCTTTGAGAAGCTATTACATTTCTCAACTCTTTTCGATACAAGAGCAATAAAAGCAAAGGAACAGCTGTAAGAAAAAAAGTAGTGAATATCGATAGGAATAAAAATATCGGGAAGTAAATCACATAAGAAAAAATTGTAATGATGGTTAAAGTTAGTGAAACATTCACCAATTCTTCCCCAATCCTCTCACCTAGTAAAATAATCGAAAGAGAACTATAAACCAATAAAAATGAATTAATTGGATTCAGTATATCAAAAAAATGGAGGAGAGTATTATTTGTTTCTTGTTGAAAGATTGCTTGCCAGCTAACTAAAGATAACAAAAGTATTATCCATAATTTTAGTTCACTATATCGAAATTTGATAAAGTTACAAACATAACTGAAAATAATCAATAAAACCACTAATATTAACGAAAGTTTCTGCGTGTAAGTACTAGAATAATCATTAGGAACTTTATAATATATATATACCATCAACCCTAAGTGATTTAGCAACGTTAATCTCCACAACCACAGTGGATGATTTGAAATAGCTTTTACAATTTTTTTCATCTTGAACATCCCTTTATATCTTTATAGCTATCTTTATTTCTTTATAGCTATAATATAGCACAATACTTCATTCTATATAAATAAAACCAGAAAAAATCTACGTTCTAGTAGCTAGGAACTTTAATAACCTCTGTCTCAATTTTTTCTGTTTTATTTTTTGTGCCGTTTACTCTTTTTTTGAAAAATAAAGAACATAATAATAACTATGCTTTTCGTCGAATTCATCGTAAACGCAAAAAGTAATTCAACGTAAATACATAAATAAAGCAAAAAAGATGGAGCTTTGTAGCTTGAGTAATATAAGCCTTCTCGGCTTATATTACAGGAAAAAACGAGACCTTAGGCTCGTTTTTTAGCCATGAGATTCGCATAGCGAAGCTGCTGGCGTCCTTAGCTACTAAAGCGTAATCTTTTTCTGCTTTATTTTTTACGTCCTCACCTTATTTCCAAAGTGAATGAAAAAAAAAAATACTAATAGCCGTAGCATTGGTGATATAAGCCAGATTGGCTTATATCACTGGGAAATTCGAGACCTAGGCTCGAATTTTAGCAATGAGATTCGCTTTGCGAAGCTGCTTGCGTCCATTGCTACAGCTATTTTTAGTTATTTTCCATTTCTATTTTTTCGTATTAATCAACAGACTTCAAAGCCTCTAACATATCAACCTTTTTCAGCATATGGTTCACTAATATTCCTAGCACCGCTAAAATCAAAACGATAAAAATACACGGCCAAATATAAACATCCAACCCCACTTGCGGATTGAACCGTACAAACGCAGGCGCCACCGCTTCAATAATCACACGATGCAATACTTTCCCCAACAATAGCCCCACACCAATCCCAATCAAAGAAAGAACCATCGTTTCACGATAAATATATAATGTCACCTCTCGATTCAAAAAGCCTAACACCTTAATCGTCGACAATTCTCGAATTCGCTCTGCCACATTAATCGTTGTTAAATTATATAAAATGACAATAGCTAACAGAACTGACACTATCGTTAATAAAATCATCACTCGACTCAATGAACCAACAATCGTTTCAATCCGATGAATCATAGAAGTATTTTGAACAACAGCCTTCACCCCATCTTGAGCTAATAGCTGAGCAGACATCTTACGTACACTATCCGCATCTTTTTCTTTGAAGCTGACAAAGCTCGCGTTTTTTGTTGGAGTTTCTTGAGCCAGTGTTTCATAAACCGTTGGCGACATGATCATAAAGTGCCCTGCATACATTTCAATAATACCTGACACAACCATCTCTTTCGTCACACCGTCTTTAATTGGTAAACGAACCGTTTCACCTTCATGAACATTCAATAACTGAGCTAATTTTTTCGATAAGAAGACTCCCTCATCCGTAAGAGATTTCTGTCGCTTTGTTTTCGCATCATACAACTGTAAATAACGACTTAACTCTGCCTCTTCTCCTACTAATAAAGTTAGGGATTGTTCCTCATGTACTCCAGCAATTTTAGTAGCAATCGTTTCACTATGTACATCACTATAATGCTCGATTTCTTTTGTTGCTAATAATTGGTTCAAGGCTTCTTGTTCTTTTCCCGTCATCACCGCTTCTTTGATAACAATGGCATCATACGTAATAAGTTCCCCAAATTGGCGATGTGAAATACCTGATAAAGAAGATAAAATTCCTCTTCCGGCAAATAATAAAGCCACCGAACCAGCTACCCCAAATATTGTCATCAACATTCGTTGTTTATAACGGAAAATATTTCGTGCTGTTACCTTTTGAGTAAAACTGAATCTCTTCCAAATAAATGGTATATATTCCAACCAAATTTTAGAACCTACACTTGGAGCTTTTGGTAATAGTAAACTTGCCGAACTTTCTTTTAATTCTCGATACGCAATCCATACAGGTGGAATAACACTACAACCAATTGAACATAGTAGCGCTACTAAAGTAATCGGGAAATTAAATAGGAGAGAAATCGAAGGAAGGATTGTTTCTTTTAATAAAGTAACGCCTAATATACTTGGTAAAAAGTAAGTCCCTAATCCGATTCCTATGATCGTTCCAATCATTCCCGCACTAAATCCATAAAAAGCAAATTTCTTCATCACATCAAAGGTGCTATAACCTAGTGCTTTTAAAATGCCAGCATTCATTCGTTCTTCATTGACAAAACGAGTCATCGTTGTCACTGTCACAAGAGCTGCTACAGCATATAATACAACCGGGAATAAATTTGCTACAGCAATAATCCCTTCTGCAGTAGACTTCATATTTAAATACCCTTCACTCCCTAGCATAGTCGAGCGAGTATAAACAGAATAACGAGGTTTTGTTAGTTTAGAAGCTTTGACTTTTGCATCTTCTAAATCTGTCTCAGCTTGGCTAATTTTTTCTTCAGCTTTTTCTTTCTCATCTGTATATTGGTTTTGTTTTTCTTCAATTTCTTGTTTTGCTTTCGCTATAGTTTCCTCACCAGCAGAAATTTGTCTCTTTCCTTCTGCTAAAGCTCTTTGCCCAGCATCTAGCGTATTTTGTTTAGACTGAATGATTGCTAAGCCCTCTTGGTATTGTTTCAAGCCTTCTTGATAACTAGCCCAACCATTCTCGTATTGCGTTAATCCTTGTTCATAAGCGGTAGTCCCAGAATCCAATTCTTGTTTTTGTTGAAGAATTTTTTCTTGCATAGCAGATAATGCTGTTTGAGGAAGCCCTTTTTCTTTTTGAGATTCGAATTGCTTTTCTGCTTCTGCTAATTTCTTTCTACCTTCTTGTAACGTACTATTTTGGTGATCCAACGTTTGTTTGGAAGTTTCTAACTGTATGCGATTGGCTTCCAGTAATTCAAACTGATTTTGTAAATTTTGCTTTGCTTGTTGAATTTCTTGATTTCCTCTATTTAGCGAGTCCTGATTTTGTGCGAGTTCTTTTTGACTTTGAACTATTTTATCTTCTTGATTGGCTATTTGTTGTTGCCCATCTTCTAGCTTCGTTTTTCCATCTTCTAGTTGATTTTTAGCTTTGGAAATTTGTTCTTCTCCCTCTTGGATTTTTCCATCTGCTTCTTCTTTTAAATCGTTCAGCCTTACTGTTCCATTATCAGATAATTTTTCCTCGATAGATTGTTGAATACCAATTACTTCATCTACATATTCTTGACTAAATGTTTTTAAACTGCGTAAATTCGAATAACGTAAACGGGCAATTGTATAAACAGAACTATCAAAACTTTCTTGTAGAACAATGGCAAATCCTGACAAGTCTCCACTTCCTGCAGTCGAGACTCCTTTACTATTTTTCGATAAAATTTCACTAGAATGAGCAAATCCGACAATTTTAAACTCATGCTGTTTTAATAATGACGGAGACTTCACTTCATTTAAACTAATGGAATTCCCAATTTGATAACGATTGGATAACTGTTCATCTAATACAACTTCATCCTGATGACTTGGATAAGCTCCACTCACTAATTCTACTTCCGATTGCTGAGCAGTCTTAGAAAATACTCGAATGGCTTTCGGACTGTCTGCTATCACGGTATCTACAAAATATCCAAATTCGACTTCGGCATTTTCTTCTCGTAATTCTTCTTGATCTTTTGGACTTAATCCATAATCTGCCAATACAAATATATCAGCTGTATGATATTTTTCCAAATATTGATGAACCGTCTCTTGAATATCCGGACCCGAAACTTTTAATCCCACTAATGCAAATGAACCGAGCATCATTAAACATAAGATCGATAAAAATCTTCCCTTCGATTCCTTCAATGAAGAAAGAATCGCTTTATTCAATATTTTCTTTTTCACGATTCTTCTCCTCTCAATATTCCAATTCCTCAATCGCTTGCGGAGAATCATTTAACACGATACTTTTCACCCTAGCATCATGCATATGAATTACACGATTCGCTAGTGGTGCCAATGCCGTATTATGAGTGACGATAATAACAGTCGCTCCATAATCTCTTGACATTTCTTGTAAAATCTTCAACACTTGCTTGCCTGTTTGATAATCTAATGCCCCTGTTGGCTCATCACAAAGTAAAATCTTCGGCTTTTTAGCAATTGCTCTAGCAATCGATACCCTTTGTTGTTCTCCTCCTGATAATTGTGCAGGGAAATTATGAAGACGATGCCCTAATCCTACTGCTTTTAATGCTTCTTCTGCATCCCAAGCATCCTTCACAATTTCAGCAGCTAATTCTACATTTTCTTTTGCTGTTAAATTTGGCACTAAATTATAAAATTGAAAAACAAATCCTACATCATCCCTACGATAATACGTTAATTGCGTTTCATCAAAGTTTGAAATATTGATGCCATCAATCCATACTTCTCCCTCATCATTTGTATCCATTCCCCCTAAAATATTTAAGACGGTGGATTTTCCTGCTCCAGATGCTCCAAGAATAATCACGAATTCGCCTTTTTCAATATCGAAATTCACATCATGATTCGCAATTATTTCAGTTTCTCCTACTTGATATCGTTTAAAACTATTTTTTACTTGTATATATGTCATCACTTTTCCCTCTAATCATTAAATGAACAACGTGTTGATTATTGTTTGAGTTTACTATATAATAGCGCTACAGAAATTTCAATGCGCAATTACATGCTGTGTGTTGATTTAAGAAGGATGAGACGATGGAAGTTCAAAAACGACAAACTCAAACAAAAGACATTTTAAAAACAGCCTTAATTCAACTTCTTCAAGAAAAAGATTTTGAAGCTATTACGGTTAGTGATATTTCTCGCACTGCAGGAGTCAATAGAGGAACTTTTTATTTACATTATGTGGATAAATTCGATATGATGAATCAGTTGGAAGAAGAAATCTTGCATCATATTTTAATGATTTTGCATCAGTATCCTATTACTCAAAAACAAGAAGCCTATCCTGCAGTCGTTCAAATTTTTGAATATTTAAAAGAAGAATTTGAATTTATACACGCAGTCGCTACGAGCCGTTTCACGTATACAAACCAACTCGTTCGAAAGTTTTTAATCGAACTAATGGAAAAAATGGATTCGATTAAGCAAAATTTAAAACAAGAATTATCTATGCCAGAGGACTATGCTAGAGAAGTGTTCATTTATAGCAATAGCGCCATTATTTTCCACTGGATTTTAAAGGGGGGAGTAGAATCCCCTGAAGAAATTACTAAAATATTTCTTGGAATATGCCAAGAATAAAGGAGACAACTATGAAAAAAGAAATTATGAAAGACCCATTTTTCTTATCACAAAAAGCAAGTCCTGCTAATCCTATTACGGATAGACATGTCATTATTGACTTACAAGATACATTACGTGCCAATCGTGACCGTTGTGTCGGCTTAGCGGCGAATATGATTGGAAGTCAAAAAGCCATTATTATTGTTGCCGCTGGCCCATTTGATATCGTAATGGTCAATCCAGTCATTACTAAAAAATCCCAACCATACCAAACGGAAGAAGGTTGTCTCTCTCATACAGGAATGAAAAGCACTACTCGCTATCAAAAAATCGAAGTTCGCTATCAAGATGCTATAGGTAAAACTCACACAGGAACCTTTACAGAATTTACGGCTCAAGTTATTCAACATGAGATCGATCATTTACAAGGAATTTTAATTTAA
>CAUSAK010000031.1:0-13353 GCA_963529535.1 uncultured Granulicatella sp.
GCTAATAATTCAATCGCATCTTTCGATAATCCTTGGTTTAATGTTGCCATTACTCCTAACAAGAATAATTTTTTAATGATTTCTGCTGGTTCACGTTTAATTTTTTTAGCTAATTCAGCAACTGTCATTCCATCTGTATACACTAATACATCTGGTAATTCATGGAATTTACGTGCTGGAACTGCTGGTTTTTGTTCAGCATTCTTTTGTTGTTTACGGTTATTTTTTTGATGACGATTTTTCTTATTAAAGTTTTCTTGTTGATTACGTTCGCCACCACGTTTTTGATTTCCACGTTTGAAATCATTATTCTTTTTAGATTCACGATGATTTGAATATGATTCTTCATCACGAGACTGATGTTTTGGTCCTTTTTTTGCTACTGTTTCTTGTTTTTGCATAGATTCCTTCTTATGTCCATGTTTATTTTGATTTTGGTTTTGATTTGGTCGATGATTTTTATCCTGTTGTTTTGGTGAATGAGCTGGTTTATGTTCAGCTTTTTTCACTTCTTCTTTTTTAACAGTTTCCTTTTTAGGTTGCGCTGCTTCTTTTTTTGCCTCTACTTTTTTAGGCGCAGGAGTTTCTTTCTTTTCAACAACTTTTTTTGGAGCTTCTTTCTTTGTTGAAATTGAAGCTTTAATTGTTGCGATTTCTCCATCTTCCATTGTTGACATATGGCTGTTATAACTAATGCCTAATTGTTTTGCTTTTTCGATAATGTCCTTACTAGGTAGTTTTAACTCTTTTGCAAGTTCATATACACGTGTTTTTGACATACGTTCACCTTCCTATTCGTTCATATCGTTAAATCCTTTCATCTTCAATAGACTTTTTGTAAATCCTTGATCAGCAATGGCGATAATCGAACGTTGTTTTCCAATCGCCTGCGAAACTTCTTCCGTTGTAAATTGCTGAATAAAAGGGATTTCATAATATTCACATTTATTTTTGATTTTCTTTACGGTATTCTCACTACTATTTGTTGTACAAATAACGAGATTCACTTTTTCTTTTTGAATACTTTGTAGTACTTGCTCTTCTCCAGATATTAGTTTACGAGCACGTGTCGCCATACCTAATAAATTGAGAGCTTTCTTTTTATCAATGCTTTCCATCACTAAATAACTCTTTTCTAGCTTTTTGGTGATCCACATAGTGCAATAGTTCTTCATAGAAACTATCAGGGATTTCGATTTCTAATTGACGTTCAAATAAATGATTCTTCCACGCTTTTTCAACAAGAGTCGGTTCTAATGTAATATAAGCTCCTCTTCCATTGACTTTTCCAGTAGGATCAATTTGAGCGACACCTTCACTGTTACGAACAATCCGTACCAATTCTTTCTTAGGCATCATTTCTCCAGAAGCTATACAACGACGCATTGGAACTTTTCTTTTTTTCATAAGATGCCTCCTTAATCATTATTCTTCAGTTTGAAGTTCTTCGCTTGAAGCTTCTTCAACTGTAGGTAATTCTGAATCTAATTGGTCTAAATATTCTTGATAAGCTGATTCTGATTTAATATCAATACGGAAACCTGTTAATTTAGCTGCTAAACGAGCATTTTGTCCACGTTTCCCAATCGCTAATGATAATTGATGATCTGGAACTACAACGATGCAGCTATTACGATCTGAATCAAAATCTACTTTCACAACTTGTGCAGGATTTAATGCATTCGCAATGTATACAGATGGATCTTCGTTCCATTCAACGATATCCATATTTTCTCCATTTAATTCATTTACGATATTTTGTACACGTTGTCCACGAGGTCCTACGCAAGTACCAACTGGGTCTAAATTAGTATCTCTAGAACGTACCGCAACTTTAGCACGATCTCCTGCTTCACGAGCAATAGAAACGATTTCTACAACTCCTTCGTAAATTTCAGGAACTTCTTGTTCAAATAAACGTTTTAATAAATCTGGATGTGTACGACTTACGAAAATTAATGGTCCTTTTGTAGTATTATCTACTTTAGACACTAAAACTTTAATCCGTTGATTCATTGTATACTCTTCTGTTGGAATTTGATCTTGTTTTGACATTCCAGCAACGATTTTTCCTAAATTAACATAGACATAACGAAAATCTTGACGATCAACTACTCCAGTCATGATTTCATTTTCATATTCAATAAATTCATTATAAATATTCGCACGTTCTGCATCTCTCAATCGCTGCACAATGACTTGTTTAGCGGTTAAAGCAGCAATTCGTCCAAAATCCTTTGGCGTAACTTCAAAGCGAATTTTATCACCAACCTCATATGCTTTATGCAATTCATGAGCTTCATCTATACTCACTTCCAATGTAGAATCAAATACATATTCCACCACTTCTTTTACTGCGTAAACATGCATTTTTCCTTTTTTAGCATCAAATTCAACTTCAACATTTTGTGCTTGCCCATAATTTTTCTTATAGGCAGAAACAAGGGCTGCTTCTAAAGCTGTAATGATTACCTCTTTTGAAACCCCTTTTTCTTCTTCAAGAATATTTAAGGCTTTGATTATTTCTTTACTCATAATGTGACTCCTTTGTCAAATGTGTTTTCTAAAGATTCTTAAAATTGAATCGCTAATCGAGCTTTTGCTATATTTTCACGTGCAATCGTAATGAATTTTTTACGTGTTTTAATTTTCACTTCTAAAGTGACAGACTCAGATGTTACTTCTGTTAAAAATCCTTCTAAAAACTTCTCAGCTTCCACTTGTTTGTAAAACGATAAATGAACATATTTCCCAATCGATTCTTGCAAGTCTTTTTCAGTCTTCAATGGACGTTCAGCACCAGGAGAAGATACTTCAAGGAAATACGCTTGCGGAATAGGATCTGGATCTTGTGCATCTAATAATTCACTAAATTTCTCACTCATAAACGCACAATCATCTAAATCAATACCGCCTGGCTTGTCAAGGTAAAAACGTAAAAACCAATTTTTCCCTTCTTTTACAAACTCTAAATCGACTAATTCAAACCCTTCTGCTTCAATAACTGGCAAAGTGAGTGTTGAAACTAATTCTGCAACTTTACTCATAGATAACCTCCTTTACATAACTGCGTAAAAAGAGTGAGCATTCCTGCTCACTCTCCTTTCCACGTCGTCTTAATTCATAGATAGTATAGCACAGATAAAAATATCAATCAAACAAAACGCTCAAAGAACATCGTTCATGATATTATTCTTCTTCAGAAACTGGTAATACAAAAGTTTCCAATTCTAGTACTTCAATGATTTTATCTAAATCAGCCACTTTAACGACCATCGTTTGATCTGGACGTCCTGGTGCAAATACTAATTTTTCATGTGATAATAACTCTTCATCAATAATCACAGGTACAACTCGTTCATAACCAAATGGAGATACAGCCCCTGATTTTTGACCAGTTAATTCCTCCATTACTTCTGATGAAACAACAGAAAGTCTTTTGCCTACTAATTTACTTAAACGTTTAAAATCACTTCTCTTAGTTGTAAAAGTTAGAAAAATATAATTATTTCCTTGCTTGTCCTTAATAAACAAACTTTTAGTTTCTGTACCATAAAAACCTTGTTCAGCTTTTACAACTAATGCGTCCTCATTAGTATAAATTGCACGATGATGATACAATTCAAAATCAATATTATTTTGTTTAAATTTTTCTTCTAAATTTATCATAATCAGACCTCACTAGAAATTAAATTTATAATAGTATATATCATTGAACATAAAAATACAAGAACTATAGGCACAGTGGGCTCACACGTGGAAAATAAGTTGTGTAAATGAATTTGCAACGCAAGGCTGCTGGCAGCCTCACAACCCAAGACCCATAGGCAGACAGCGAAGCGCCTCTGCCACACGACAAAACGTAAAAGACACTTCCGTACCCCACATCCAAAACGTATCCTCGTATTATGACCGAAACACATGGGATTGGGCGCCGTTGTGTAAATGAAAGTACTCTGATTCCAGAGTACTTTCATAGGCAATTTTTGAGACCTCAGGCTCAAAAATTAGCCATGAGACTCCGCAGGAGGCTGCTGGCGGCCTCACAACTCCAAGCCCAATCCCTATAAAACTATATTCTCGTTTGGTACATAAGTATCCCACTAGCAATTGCGACATTCAACGATTCCGCTTGACCAAACATTGGAATCTGAATGATACAATCCGCGGATTCAATCAATTCGTCACGAACCCCATTTCCTTCATTTCCAACCACAATCGCAACAGAATCCCTACCAGTCAACCATTGAAAATCCTTCGCTTCACGATGAAGTGCTGTTACTACAATTGGAATATCATTTTCTTTTAACTTCCCATATACATCCGTTAGATTCTCATGATAAATCGCTACGTGAAATTGGCTTCCTTGCATGGAGCGAACGACTTTATCATTGTATAAATCCACACAGCCTTCTCCTAAAACAACTGCATCAAAACCTGCAGCATCGGCAGTACGAATAATCGTTCCTAAATTACCTGGGTCTTGAACCGCATCTGCTAAAAGATAACGCCCCTGAGAAACTTCGACCAATGGTTTCTTTTCTAATGGTACAATCGCTAAAATACCTTGATTCGTTTGAGTCATCGATAACTTTTCAAACACCTCTTTTGAAACAAACATTGTTGCATAGCTTTTTGTCCATTTTTCATAAAGATGAACCGTGTCCTCACTGACTACTAAGCGTTGAATAGAAACATTTGATTGAATGGCTTCTTCAACTAAATGTTCCCCTTCAATCATATACGCTTCCGCTTTTTTTCTACCCTTGGAAGTTTGTAACTTTTGATAATTTTTTACCATTGCATTTTGGTGCGAACGAATAATTTCCATGTCCGTCTCCTTTATTGTTCCAGCATTACTCGGAACAGTTTTAATTGTTCTTTTTGATTTGAAAAATATTTAGAACGATGAGGAATTTCAAATTGAAACTTTTCTCCTTCAACTTCAAAACTGAATTCATCATTTGATAAAAATTTCTTTTGATACTGTACTTTCTCTACTCGTTCAACTGGAAATAGTAGAGGTCTTGTATCAGTAAAAGTCGCATCATCTTTTAACCAGAATAATACACATCCCATTGAAGACCAATAGCAAATCGCATCATCTTCGTGAATGAGTCTTTTGACTTGAATGAACACAGCTTTGTCTTCATACGGTAAATGATATTCTTCTAAATGATTTTTCAAAAACTCCAATGTAAGCATTTAAGAGACTCCTTTTTACTTTTTCTTTCCTGATGATTTTTTAGTTTTAAAGGATTTTTTATCTTTTGATGGATAAGCTTTTTTAGCAGTTCCTTTTTTCTCTTTCGGTTTATAAGGTTTCTTTTCGACCATTTTTTTCTTCTGTGCCACTTGTAGTTGACTTGAATGAACTTGGAACGCTTCTAGTGTTGCATCGGCTGGAATCAATTTTTTCAAGTCTCTTACTTCTTTTTCTGTAACAAAACTAATAACTAATCCATCTTTTTCCATTCTTCCAGTTCTTCCTGAACGGTGAGTATATACCTCTTTATTTTCAGGTAAATCATAATGAATGACGACTGGTAAATCTTCAATATCTAATCCACGTGCTGCCACATCCGTTGTTAATAAAATAGGAAGTTCTCCTTTTTTAAATGCTTGAATCGCAGCTTTACGATTAATTTGATTTTCTTGGCTCGTTAATAAGGCACAAGGAATATTGTGATATTGTAATTTTTCTGCTAAAATCCCTGCATTTGCCAGTGAATTGACAAATACTAAGGCTTGATATTCCTTCATATTGGCAAACTTTCTTAACAATTCATCTTTTTTACGAACAGGAGATTCAATATACACATGTTTTACATTCCCATTCCCTGCCATTTTTTGTTCCTGTTCAACCCATTTTGGTGTCATATTAATCCATTGGTGAATAGATTCTAATATTTCATTTTTAGTGGCTGAAAAGCAAATCATTTGTCGTTGTGATGGACATTTTTTAATAAAGGAACGAGTTTGTTCTAAATGTTCTTGCGCTAATAAATAATCTGCTTCGTCCAAAACAAGTGTTTGAACTTGATGAAGTTTTAATTTTCTTTGATTTGTTAATTCTGTTAATCGTCCTGGTGTACCTACAACTAATTCAGGCTTTTTCTTTAAATTTTCAATTTGACGCTTTACATTAGCTCCTCCCGCTAAAACTAACATGGTTAATTCTGGCAATTTCCATTCACGAATGACTTCACCAATTTGTTGTGCTAATTCTTGACTCGGTACTAAAATGACTGCTTGTAGTTCATGATTGATTTCAATTTTCTCTAATAAGGGTAACAAGTAAGCTAATGTTTTTCCTGTTCCAGTTGGAGAGACTGCTACTACATCTTCCCCATTTTGAATCAATTCCTTTGTTGCTTCTTGAATCGGCGTTAAGTCTTTAAAACCTTTTTCATTCCATTTGTTTTGAATATATTCTTTCATAATTTCTCCTTAATTAAATGTAATTCCTGCTGAATTTCTTAATGCTTCAATCACTTCTAAAACATTACGACTTATTTTTTTACATTGTTCATATTGTTTTAGGGATTCTGGTGTACGTTCTAATATTTTTGCAAAACCAATGGCTTCCCATTCTAATGGATTTTTACAAAATTTATATTTCTTTGTTTCCTCAACTTCACTCATGTATAGTGTTTTGACTTCTTTAATCTCTTGGCAATCATTGATTTGCAAGGTTTCTTTGCCAAAGTAAATTTCTTGAGGAAGACATACGTTTAACACTTTCCCAACAAAAATTGTTACATCAAATGTTGGATACTCCAATGATACAATTCCTTGTCCATCCGCTTGATTTTGTAATTTACGTGCTTGATAATGAGCTTTTTCTGGCATTCCAAACCAACTAATCGCATTGTAAATAGGATAAACTCCTAAATCCATTAAGGCTCCACCACCAGAAGCTAATGAAAATGAATTCGCAATTTCGCCTCTTAAAAATGCATCATATTTTGAAGAATATTTTGCATACGATAAAACTGCACCTTTTACTTCATCCATTCTAGAAGCAATCATTTTTCCAATTTCTTGAAAGGCTGGTTCATAATAATGACGAATAGCCTCAATCACGAATAAGTTTTTTTCTGCCGCTAATTGATGAACTTCATCCCACTCTTCAACCGATAAAAAGGATGGTTTTTCAACAATAATATTTTTTTGATGCTCTAATAATTGTTTTGAATAGGCTCCATGTGTATGGTTTGGTGATCCGATATAGACAACATCCCAATTAGTTTCTAATAAAAATTCACTCCATTGATTTGTCCAAGAAGGAATTTGGTGTTTTTTAGCAAATTCTTCTGCTTTTTCTAATGTTCTACTGTATACAGATACTACTTCAAAACTATTTGTTTGTTGCACCGCTTCTACAAAAGAAGAAGATATCCACCCTGTGCCTATAATCGCTAATTTTTTCATGATCACCACTCCTTTTCTTCCTGGATAGTCTATCATATTTTTCTTAAAATCTCTAGCAATCCTCGTTGCATACAAAAAGAGGCTGGAATTCCAACCTCTTCATTCTTAATATAATGATAATCTTTTTTCTAAAATTTTCTGACCTTGTTCAAACACTAAACAGATACTCCAGTAAATTAATGCTACTAAAATATACATCGTCATATAATCGAATTCTCGACCTCCAACAATTTTAGCATTTTGAAAAATATCAGGTACCGTAATCATTGCTGCCAACGATGTTCCTTTTATCATATCTAATAACACATTACTTAAAGGTGGTACTGAAATTCTAAATGCTTGAGGAACAATCACTCTTCTTAATGTTTGAAAATAATTCAATCCTAAGGAAGTAGAAGCTTCCCATTGTCCATAGTCCACTGCATCAATTGAAGAACGTAATACTTCACAAATATATGCACTACTTGCAATACTAAAACATAAGATTGCACAGACTAGAGCTGGAAGTTGAATTTTTAAATAAGGTAATCCAAAATATAATAAGAATAAAAATACTAATGTAGGAGTTCCTCTCATAAAAGAAACATGAAAATTAGCAATCATTCTTAAAATTCTTATGTTCGATCGTTTCATTAATACAAACATGAAACCTAAGATTGTTCCAAAAATAAAACTTACTCCAGCAATTCCCAATGTATATTGTAAACCACTTAATACAAAGGAAAGACTATGAATCGCTAACTTAAGATTAAACAATTGACATCGCCTCTTATTCTACATCAGAAAAATCAATTTTTTCTAATTTCAAGTCTTTTGGTTGAGTTACATCTTCACCAGCAAAGAATGTTTTAGAAATTTCTGTTAAAGTTCCATCTTCTTTCATTGATTTTAATGCTTCATTGAATTTTTGTTGGATAATGTCATTTCCTAATTTAATAGAGAAGCTTGCGCTATATGGGTTTGCGAAGACACCTTCGTTAATTTTAATTGGGAAAGTAGCTTTACCGAATGCTACAGCAATTTTTTGTAAATAGTAGTCATTGATAATAACATCTGTACGACCATTTACTAAATCAGACATATAAACATCATTTGTAACATTGTCATAGATAACTAATTCTGCACCTAATTTTTTAGCAATTTTCATGTAGTTTGTACTTGCAGCACCTGCAGCTTTTTTACCTTTTACATCAGCCCAAGAATAAATTCCTGAATTGTCGCTTTCACGAACTACCATTGATGTAAATGAATATTTATGAGGTTCAGTACGTAAATATTTATCAATATTTTTTGCTCCATCTTCAATTGAATAGTTAGCAATATCTACTTGACCACTATCTAATGCTGTTAACATACCGTCAACACCCATTTCTGTGAATTCAACTTCTAATTTTAAGCGTTTAGCTACTTCTTTTACAATCTCAACATCATAACCAGTTAAAGAGTTGTCTTTATCTGTATGGAATGATTGTGGATATAAAGTACCCGCAGTTGCAACTTTAATCTTTCCTGCTTTTTCAATTGCATCCCAATTTTTTTGCGCTTGTGATACAGTATCCTTGCTTGTAGTAGTACTTGTTGAAGTTGAACAAGCTCCTAAAAATAATGTTGCAGCAACTGCACCAAGTTTAAACCATTTATTCATGATTTTACCTTCCTTTTTTCATATATTTTTGACTAACCTAAAATAACACACCCTGAAAAGGAAATCAATTATTTTTTACTATTTTAGTAAAAAATATAACAGATTTAAAAACCTGTTATATAAACACTTGAAACATTCTAAAATTTTTATAACAATTAAAGGTACAGAAGTAAGCCTGAATTTACACAATTCTCCCCAAAAACAACCTCACACCCCCAGGAGAAATCACCACCCATGTACACCAATAGGCAAACAGCGCAAAGCGCGCCTTTGCCACACGTAAGAACATTAAAGATATTCACGTAAAGAACATCCTAAACGTATCATCCATTAATGAATGACACACATGGGATTTCATGCCGGTGTGAAATAAAAGCTTCCTGACCACAGGAAGCTTTTAAGGCAACATTTGAGACCCTAGGCTCAAATGTTAGCCATGAGACTCCGAAGGAGGCTGCTGGCGGCCTCACACCCAAAAAACACACAAAGCAAACCCATGTACACCAATAGGCAAACAGCGCAAAGCGTGCCTTTGCCACACGCCAAAACATAAATGATTTTAACGTAAAAAACATCCTATGCGAACCATCCGTTAATGAATGAAACTCATGGGATTTATCGCAGTTGTGAAATAAAAGCTTCCTGACATCAGGAAGCTTTTAAGGCAACATTTGAGACCCTAGGCTCAAATGTTAGCCATGAGACTCGCTTTGCGAGGCTGCTGGCGGCCTCACAACTTTCAGAGAAATCCCAATAACACTATCTAACTGAGTCTTTGATTCGTTTCGCCACTTTCTCAGAAATTCCCAGTTTTTGAATTTCCTCAACTGTTGCTTCCTGGATTCCCTTCATCGTTTTAAAATGCTGTAATAGTTTCGTACGAGTCTTCGGCCCAACTCCTTCAATCTCATCAAGAATGGATGAAAAAGCATTTTTACTTCGTACTTGACGATGGAATGTAATCGCATAGCGATGAACTTCCTCTTGAATTCGTTGTAATAAATGAAAAGCATGGCTCGTTGGATCTAATTCAATTTGTTCATACTCTTCCCCATATAGCAGATGAGCGGTCTTATGTTTCTCATCCTTTACCATTCCAGCAATTGGAATCGATAATCCCAGTTCATCTTCTAACACTTCCATGGCAGCTCTCATCTGAACTTTTCCACCATCCATCAAAATTAAATCCGGTAAAGGTTTCTGTTCTTTTAATAATCTTGAATATCGTCTTCTAACAACTTCTTGTGTCGTTAAAAATTCATGACTCCCTTGTACGGTCTTAATATTGAATTTCCGATAACTTTTCTTCTCTGGTTTTCCATCTCGATACACGACCATTGCTGATACAGGATTTGTCCCTTGAATATTCGAGTGGTCAAATGACTCAATCACACTTAAACGGCTTAAATCTAGTGCTTGCCGTAATTGTTCCACCGCACCTAAAGTTTTTTGCTGACTATTTTCATCAATCTTGAATTTTTCAAGTAAAGCTACTTCACTATTTTGTGTCGCTAAATCAAGCATTCGCTTCTTCGGTCCTCTTTGAGGGGTTAATACTTTAACTTCTAATACTTCTGCTAATAATTCCTTATCAATTTCTGCTGGAACTAATATTTCTTTTGGTAAAATATGATTTTGTTCTTGATAAAACTGTACAATAAATGATATTAATTCCTCTTCTGCTGAATTATAAATCGGGAATAATGCCGCTTCTCTCTTGATAATTGTGGACTGTCTAAGTAAAAAGACTTGAATAGAAATCCAACCTCTATCCATATAGAATGAGAATACATCCCGATTTGTGAAGTCTTGAGACATAATATGCTGTTTTTCTACGGTTGTTTCGATATATTGAATTTGATTTCGATAATCAATGGCTCGTTCAAATTCTAATTGTTCTGAAGCTTCATCCATTTTCTTTTGCAAATCTTGCTTAATTTCTTTTACATCGCCTTCAAGAAACCGTTGAATTTTTTTCTTTTGTTGTTGGTAAATTTCTGGTGAAACTTCATGGTCGCAACAGCCAATACATTGCCCTAAATGATAATAGAAACAAGCACGTGTTTCATTTTTCCCACATTTTCTTAAAGGATAAATTTTTTGAATCAATTGTTGCGTTTCTGTTGCCGCATAAACATTCGGATAAGGTCCAAAATACATTCCCCCATCTTTTTCAACGTTACTTGTAATAATCAGTTGAGGATCTCGCTCATTTGTAATTTTTAAATAAGGATACATGGTTCCTTGTTTTAATTTAATATTGTAATAAGGCTGGTATTTCTTAATTAAATTAATCTCTAACAATAACGATTCTTTATTCGTTTTTGTAACAATAAATTCAAAATGATGAATTTCACTCACTAATTTTTCAGTTTTAGTATTATGTGCTCCACGGAAATAGGAGCGAACTCGGTTTTTTAAGTTTTTTGCTTTACCAATATAAATAATTTCATCTTCTTGATTTTTCATCAAGTAACATCCTGGTAAATCAGGCAATTGTTTTAACTTTTCTTCAATTAATTCACTTGCCATCTTTTCGCTCCTTTCTCCTACTATAATGCTGTTTGATAAATGATTCTTGCATCTTCTAATTCTAAATTATGATGCTCAGATAAATGAATTTTCTCGTGACGTCCTAATCCTTCCACTAATGCTTCAATAACTGATTCATCTAATGAAATATCTCTAAATCGAATTGGTGCACCTAATGAAGCAAAAAATTCTTCTGTTTTTTCTATTGCTCCATTGACGATTTCTTCTGGTGTTCCAGATAGATCCCAAACTCGTTTTCCATATTGAATAAGTTTATCCCATTTTTGTTCTTTCCGTACTTTCATCATTGCTGGCAACACAATCGATAATGTACGTCCATGATCAATTCCATGATTTAATGTAATTTCATGTCCTAATGCATGAGTTGCCCAGTCTGTCGGTACTCCTGCAGAAATTGTTCCATTTAATGCATTTGTTGCACACCACATAAAGTTCGCTCTTGCAGCAAAGTCGTGATTATCCTCATCAATGACTGTTGGTGCAATTTCAATTAATGTTTGTAAAATTCCTTCTGCATAACGATCTTGTAATTTTGCATCTACAGGATATGTTAAATAATTTTCCATCGTATGAATAAATGTATCTAATACACCATTCACTAATTGGCGTTTTGGTAATGTATACGTTAATTCAGGTTCTAGTACTGAAAACTGAGGGAATGTAACATCTGGTCTAAAACTTACTTTTGCTTTTAATGCTACAAAGGTAATCACAGCACCACTATTCATTTCAGAAGCAGTTGCAGGTAATGTTAAAATCGTTCCAAATGGAACAGCTTTTGAAACAGGAAGACCTTTTCCAAATCCACCTCGAAACATATCTAATGGATTGCCATCAAAAACACTAGCTGCAGCTACAAACTTTGTTCCATCAATGACAGAACCACCACCAATTGCTAGTAAATAAGTAAAACCTTCTTCTTTTACACGTGCAACAGCTTTGATTAATGTTTCGTATGTTGGGTTTGCTTCGATTCCTCCAAACTCATCCCATTCACGATTTCCTAATGCTTGTACAGCGCGGTCAAAGGCTCCATTCTTTTTTACAGAACCACCACCAAATAAAATTAATACTTTTGCATCTTTTGGAATTTCTCCATCAATATCCTTAATACGATCTTTTCCAAATAAAATTTTTGTTGGGTTTCTAAATGTAAAATTACGAATTCCTAATTCCATAGTATCTCCTACCTTTCTATTTGATGATATCAAGCTCTAAGTGTTGAGGCAAATCACACGACTTAAGAAAAAAACTCCTGAAGGAATTTCCAACAGGAGTTGTTACAGATTAAACTTCATCCATTATTTAAAATATCTTATTTGAAATAAATTTCTAAATATTTATCTAATCTCTCGGCTGAAATTTCTTTTTCTAATTTTGATATTTCAGTTGGACTTAAACTAATCTCGCCATGACATGTACCAGCTTCATCATATGCAACAATTACTTCGCCAATGTCTTCCCGCTGTTCTCTTTGAACTTTTGCAAAGTGCTGTAATAATGTTTGTTCTACTTCTGTCGCACAATGCTCACGTAATAGGCAAAAATGTTCTGCAATTGCTGTTGGGATGTAATAACAATCCACTAATGTCATTGCTTCTTTTGAATTTTTAGATGCTTTACCTTTAGGTTTATTTTTTTGACGCTTCATGAATAACCTCTCTTGATTTCTCTGTATCTAGTATACAAAAAAATTACCCATAAGGC
This sequence comes from uncultured Granulicatella sp., assembly GCA_963529535.1. GTDB lineage: Bacteria > Bacillota > Bacilli > Lactobacillales > Aerococcaceae > Granulicatella. Next base: position 13,340 of record CAUSAK010000031.1, read on the forward strand.
AAAAAGTTATCTTT
>CAUSAK010000032.1:0-13177 GCA_963529535.1 uncultured Granulicatella sp.
AGTGAAAACTTACACGCTTATACCATATAAATTTAAAAATGATACAATTCTCTCTTCTGGTGTTAATCGATTAAACGTTGGTAAGTTATCTACTTGCTTAATTTTAATAGACATTCTTTTTGCTAATGGGTTTAAGACATTACTTAAATAAACTCCAAATAATCCTGAAACTAAAATCGTTGTTGGTTTAAATTGAAATTCTACAAACATTTCTAAAAATTCTTCTTGAATTATTTTTGGATCAATTGAATCAATTAATTTTGTATAAGCAACAGCATCTTTATCCGCCATTTCAATGACGAATGGAATGTTTTGTTTCGAAATTTGCGAACTTACTAATTCTTGAACTCCAATTCTAACTTGCATCGAAACATTTACGGTCACTTCAATTCGCTCCATAAAATCAGCAAACTCAAATTCAGAAATTTGTAATTCAGCTGGTGTATTTGAAACATAATATTGATATTTTGGAATATCTTTTAATGCTAACATTTTTTCTTGTTGAACATAATTGATCTCTTTTGTTCGTTGATTAAACGTAAATACTGGGTAAGTTTGATAATAGTTTTTTTGTTGTTTATTCCAAACTAACTCTAATTTTTCAAGATTTCCTTCTTGTAAAACTAGGGTGAATACTTGTTCGACAAATTTTCTATTTTGATTCGTTACAGCTGTACTTTTTCCAATATTTTCTTCAGTAAAATTTAAAATATTTGGTAATACTTCAAATTTCTCAACTTCAATTCCTAATCTTTCCATTCTTTGAATCTCAGTATCATAAATAATCGATTTCTTATCAAAACGAATTTGAATGCCTTTTGATAACCATTGTAAATCCAATTCTGATTGACGAGTCGCTCTCTCTAATCGACATTTCTTTTCAACAGTTGTTACAAACGCTAATTCTTCTTCATTTTTTAATAGTTGAATTACTAAACCTTTAGTATGATTCTTTTCAAATTGAAATACGAACTTTGTTTCATCTTTTAATGTTCTAAAAACAACATGCCCTTTTTTGGATGAAATCTTATTTAATTCTTGCTCTAATTGCAAGGCCAATTCATACATTGATGAAGCCATCTAATCCTTCTCTCTTTAATAAAGTTCCTACTCATATTACCATAATTCAACTAAAATATCATTGTATTTATGAAATTAATTGTATAAAAAAAGGATTAACGGTCAATTCCGTCAATCCTTTTGTCTCTTAATGTCTAATTAATTTAGCCAGCAACAACTTGTGTACCGCCATCACCTTTTAATACTTCAGCAATATTTTCTAATGAAGTAATGATAGCTTTACCTTGTGGATAATTTTCAACGAATGCAATTGCTGCTTCAACTTTTGGTAACATTGAACCAGGTGCAAATTGATTTTCTCCAATATATTTTTTCAATTCGCTAGTTGTTACAGTTTCTAATTTTTGTTGATCTGGTTTGTTGAAGTTTACATATACATTATCAACACCTGTTAACACGATAAATAAGTCTGCTCCAACTAATTCAGATAATGTTTGGCTTGCAAAGTCTTTATCGATAACTGCTTCAACACCTGTTAAGAATTTAGTTTCTGGATCTTCAACAACTGGGATACCTCCCCCACCTGCTGTAATTACAACAGTACCAGTAGCAATTAAGTTTTTAACTGTATTTACTTCTTTAATGCCAACTGGTTTTGGTGAAGGAACTACTTTACGGTAACCACGGCCTGCATCTTCTTTAAATGTTGCACCAGTAGCTGCTGCTTGTTCTTTAGCTTCTTCTTCAGTTAAGAATGGTCCAATTGGTTTTGTTGGATTTGAGAATGCTGGATCGTCTTTAGAAACGATTACTTGTGTTACTACTGCAGCTACATCTTTTTTAATGCCACGTGCTTGTAATTCATTGACTAATGCATTTTGTAACCAGAATCCAATTGATCCTTCTGTCATCGCAACACATGTATCTAATGGCATTGCTGGATTTTTTTCTGAATCAGCTGCTGCTTGTTGTAATAATAAGTTACCAACTTGTGGTCCATTACCGTGAGTAACAACTAATTCGTCGCCATTTTCAATGAATTGAACTAAGTATTTTGCTGTTTGTATTAATGCTTCTTGTTGTGCTTTTGCTGAAGCATCTGATGATAAAATTGCGTTACCGCCTAACGCTACTACGATTTTACGTGACATATTTATAAACTCCTTTATGATTAAAACTAAATCTTATACTATTTTTTACCTGCTAATCGATAGACTACTTCGGCATAAATATCCATTGAATCAAATATATCTCTTAGCGACATTTTTTCATTTTCCATATGGAATGTAATTGGTGAATCTGGGAATACTGCTCCATAAGCCACACAATTTTTCATCGTACGAGCAAATGTTGCTCCTCCTGAAGATTGTGGTAAATGTGTTGTGTCACCAGTTTTTTCTTGGTACACAGCCATTAGTGTATCTACTAGAACACTATCTAACGGAACATACAATGGTCCTAAATAATCATATTCTTCATACTCTAATCCAAATTCTTTCGCTTTTTCAGATAAAGTTTTTACAATTGCATCTTTATCTGCTAATACCGGAATTCGGATATCAATACGAATTTCTGATTTTTCTGGTGTAATCGTCACACCTGCTACATTGAATGTTAAACCACCTGATGGCTCATCTTCAATGTTCCCTAAAATACTACTTCCTGTAGCATCTTCTCCAACTACTTCTGAAATAAATGCTAATGCTGAATGATCAACAGCTGAATGAAGTCCTTTTACTAAGCGCACTAATGCATTCACACCAAGTGGTGCATCTTTTGCGTGTTTAGAAACTCCTAGAACAGTCACTTCATCCTCTTGCGTTTCATATTCAAATTTTAATGAAGATAATTTTTCAACTACTTGAGAGAAATACTCTCCTTTATAAGATGCTTTTCCTGGAACTACATTGAAAGCATCTCCTGAATGAAAGTTTAAAACGTTGCTTCCAGGTCCATGTAATTTTACTTGTAATAAACCTTTTTCAGCATAGGTTAATGGGAATTCCGCATCAGGTGCAAATCCCATTGTCGCTACTTCTTCTAGCTCGCCATAACGAGCTAAACAACGCCATAATGTTTCTTCATCAGTCCCAAAAATGAATCGAATTCGTTTATCAAATTCTACTCCTGCATCCATTAATGCTTTTACCGCATATAAGGCTGCCATTGAAGGACCTTTATCATCTTGAGTCCCTCTTCCATATAAGAAACCATCTTTTAAAACAGCTTCAAATGGAGGAGTATCCCAATTATTCAAATCTCCTGCTGGAACAACGTCCAAGTGACATAGAATGGCTAATGATTCTTCACCACTTCCCACTTCAGCATAACCATAATATCCTTTAGGATCAATGTAAGTGCTAAAGCCTAGTTCACGACATAAAGCCAATGTATCTTCTAATGCAAATTGAATATCTTTTCCAAAAGGAGTGTCTCCTTCCCCTTCATTTAGGACAGAAGGAATACGAACCAATCGTTTAATCGATTCAATACATTCTTCTTTATGTTTTTCTGTAATAAATGTGCTCATCGTATCCTCCTCAAGAAATAAGAAATCCCCCCTTAAATCGAGGGGAGTTCTTTTAATGTTATTTGACTAATTAAATATTAATGAATGTTCCTAAGATTAATAATAGGATTGAAACGCCCATTACAATACCTACTAATTTAGCAACAAATTTCCACCATGTTGTTACTTCGATACGTCCTAATGCTAATGCACCCATTACGATACCTGAAGTTGGTGATAGTAAGTTTAGTACCCCGTTTGCTGATTGGAAAGCAGTAATTACTAATGCTTGAGATACATTTACGAATTCTCCTAAAGGAGCTAAGATACCAATTGTAGCACCTGCTAAACCTGAAGAAGAAGGAATTAAGAATGATAATGGTAAGTAGAAGATGTATGTTAATACGATAAACACTTGAGCTGATAAACCTGATAATGCATGTTCACCGAAGTTCAAGATTGTAGCTGTAATCATACCATCGTTCATAATTACTTGAATACCACGAGCTAATGCACAGATTAAAGCAACACCTAATAAATCTGCAGCACCTGTCATAAATACTTGAACGAATTTTTCTTCTTTCATTCTGTAAGTAATACCTACTAAAACAGCCATCATTAAGAATAACATAGTAATTTCAGGGAAGTACCAGTCACCTAAAGGTAATGATTGACCAAATACTTTACCAATTAAAGGAAGTCCAACGATAAAGTCGTTTAATTTTTCAAATACATGGATATTAAATTTAGCCCATGGAATTAAACTTAAAATCATGATGATAAATGTAAATACGAATACTGTTAATACAGCTTTTTGTTTACCACTTAATTCTGCTTCTGTTTGTTCAACATTGAAGTATGATAAATCAGCTTCACGTGTAGCAAATGTATAAGATTTAGAATGATCTTTTTCTACTTTACTTGCATAGTTGTATACATAGAATGCAGAAATTGCCCACATTACAATGAAGAAGATTACACGTAATCCAATACCTTCTGCAACACTAATACCAGCTGCATCTGAAGCAACCCCTGTTGCAAATGGGTTAACAGTTGAAGCTAAACATCCAATTTGAGAACCAATTAATACAATGGCTACCCCAGTAATTGTATCAAAACCTACTGCTAACATTACAGGAACGATTAATGGGTAAAACGCCATTGTTTCTTCACCCATACCATAAGTTGTTCCACCTAATGCAAATAAGAACATTAAAACTGGAATTAAAGCTTTTTCACGACCTTTATATTTACGAACGATTGAAGCAATCCCTACGTCTAAAGCTCCTGTTTCAGTAACAACTCCTAAGAATCCACCCACCATTAAAATAAAGAATGAAACTTGAATCGCACCATCTGTTTTTAATTCGATTTCATTAGGTTCACCTTCGTTTAATTTATGATCGCGTCCTAACATCCCATATACTGGAGACATAACAACATCATAAAAACCTTGAGGGTTTGAATCAACTTGTTGATAAGTACCAGCGATTAAGTTGCCATCTTCTGTTTTATCATATTGTCCAGCTGGAATAATCCAAGTAAATAAAGCCATAATTGCAATGATAATGAATAAAACAGTATATGAAGAAGGCATTTTAAAACCTTTTTTTTCAGCTACTTGTTCTGACATAATAATATCCTCCATCTATTTATAAAAAAGACCATTCTGATTCTGATTCAACATCAGAACCAGAATGGCTTTCTCAGTTACTTTTATTATTAAACTTTGTTTACAAATAAGTTACCTGCAGTTAAAGCCATAATCGCTTTAATTGAGTGCATACGGTTTTCTGCTTGATCGAATTGACGAGCATATTTACTACGGAATACTTCATCAGTAACTTCCATTTCTTTAATACCAAATTCTTCAGCAATTTTTTTACCGTATTCTGTTTCAGTATCATGGAATGCTGGTAAGCAGTGTAATACGATTAAGTCTTCGTTTTCAGCTTTACGAACTAAGTCCATGTTAACTTGGTAAGGTTGTAATAAGTTTACACGTTCAGTGAATTTGTCTTCTTCACCCATTGATACCCATACGTCAGTGTATAATACATCTGCACCTTTAACAGCTTTTTCAGCATCATCAGTAATTAATACATGAGCGCCACTTTCTTTAGCATATCCTTCTGCTAATGCAACTACTTCTTCTTCTGGGAATAATTCTTTTGGTGAGAAGATATGAACGTTCACACCTAAGATTGCACCTGTTACTAATAAGCTGTTTGCAACGTTGTTACGTCCGTCACCACAGTAAACTAATGTTAATCCTTCTAATTTACCAAAGTTTTCTTTAACAGTTAAGTAGTCAGCAATCATTTGTGTTGGATGCCATGCATCTGTTAAACCATTCCATACAGGAACACCAGCGTATTTCGCTAAATCTTCACAGACTTGTTGGCTGAATCCACGGAATTCGATTCCATCAAACATACGGCCTAAAACTTTAGCAGTATCTTCCACTGATTCTTTCTTACCTAATTGGATGTCGTTTTTACCTAAATATTCTGGTTGAGCACCTAAGTCGACTGCTGCAGTTGTGAAAGCTGCACGAGTACGAGTAGATGTTTTTTCGAATAATAAGGCAATGTTTTTACCTTCTAAGAATTTATGTGGAACACCACGTTTTTTCAAATCTTTAACATGCGCTGAGAAGTCGATTAGATATTCGATTTCTGCACGAGTAAAATCTTTTTCTTTTAAAAAGCTACGGCCTTGGAACACTTGCGTCATATTTGGAATGACTCCTTTCAAAATTGTAATTCTAAATGTATTATATCATAAAAGATTGTATTTTAAATTATAAATCTTCACGTTCGAATGGCATTGACATACAACGTGGACCACCACGACCACGAACTAATTCACTTCCGCGAATCTTGTGTAATTTAATACCATATTTTTCAAGGATTTCGTTTGTTACAACGTTACGGTCATATACAACTACTTCCCCTGGTGCAATTGTTAATGTATTAGAGCCATCATTCCATTGTTCACGAGCAGCTTCTACTGGGTCGCCTCCACCGCAAGGGATTAATGTTACAGAAGGTAAACCTAATGCTTTTGCTAATACGTTTTCTAATTTATCTTCAGTTAATTCAATGTTTAGCGCACCGTTTTCTCCTTTTGTAATAGAGAATACTTTTAATCCGCCTTGAATTTCTGGATGGATAGTAAATTTATCATAATCGATATGTGTAAATACAGTATCTAAGTGCATGAATTTACGGTTTTCACCAATTACGAACGCTAATACTTGTTTGAAATCAGTTTCAGCAAATAATTTTTGAGCAATTTTTTCAATTGAACGAGCATCTGTACGTTGAGAAATACCTACAGCTAATACTTCTTTAGAAAGAACTAACTCATCTCCACCTTCGATACGAGTATCTTCAGTACGATTATAGAAGAAAGGAACTTTTCCATTTCCATATACTGGGTGATAAGTGAAAATATATTTACCATAAATTGTTTCACGGTTACGTGTATCTGCATACATGTGGTTTAATGAAACACCGTTTGCCATTGTAGCAAATGGATCACGAGTGAAGTATAAGTTTGGCATTGGATCAACTACAAATGGATAATCTGTTTCGTACATACCTGCTAAAGTTGTAGCTTCTGCTTGAACTTCAGTTTTACGGAAGCCTTCCATTGTTTTTAATACCAAATCAAATGTTGGTAATGATAGTAAGTGATCTTTAATTGCTTTTTGAGAAGCAACACTTGCTACACCTGCTTCTGATAACCATTCATCTACAAATTCTTCGCGAACGCCTGCAGCATCGATTGCTTCAGCTGCTAATTGCTCTAAGTATAAAACTTCTACTCCAGCGTTACGAAGAGTTTCTGCAAATGCATCATGTTCTTTTTGAGCATCTTCTAAATATGGAATATCATCGAATAATAAACGTTCTAGATAGTCTGGCATCAAATTTTCTAACTCTTTACCTGGGCGATGCAAACAAACTTTCTTTAAGCGTCCAATTTCAGAAAATACGTGAATTGGGTTTGACATATTAGCCACCATCCTAATTAAAAATTTGAACAGTTATGAATTCATAGCTTAGGAAATAGAAACATAAGTTGATCAGACTTATTTTCACACTATTTCCTTATGCACCTATATTACTGCTAAATGAATTCGTTTTCAAGTTAGTTTTTAGTTAAAATAATTTTTTTTGAATTTATTTTTACATTTGAATCTAAACGAGTTATTTTACTTTATTTTTTTGTTTTCTTTCATTTCATTTTTGCCATTTTTACTATCATTTAGGCGTTAAAACTTTTTGAAAGCATTCATAAAATCATTATCTTTCATAAGAAAATGATTTCTTTTTATGAAATGTCTTTCTTTGTTAATTTTTATGTTTTTTATATCTGAAAAAATTCATTTTACTTAATTACATTTTAATGTTTTTAACCTTTTATTAATGATGTTTATGATTTTTTCTACAATTTTTCTTCCATCAACTACTTCCAAGTCGTTCATTTCCATATATATTTTCTATAAATACTCCCATAAAAAAAGACGATAGCCTATTCTTCTATCGTCGCTACACACCTAAATTTATTTTCGATGGTGGATTTTTCGAATGAAACTTCCTAATAAATTTCCCACGAGAGAAATCACTCCATATATTCCAATATACAAACTAGCTGTTTCATTGTAAAAAATAAAAATCGTTGGAATAAATAGTACCATTACTAAAATAGAATACACTAAAGAAAACGAATATTTCACACCGTATACAAGAGCACTCAAAAGACACACAAGAGGAAACAGTATTAATAATGTTAATATTCCACTTTCTCGATCGATAAGGGGGAATCCATAAAAAGATAAAACCATAAATAATAAGTAAGGAATTTGATTTTGTATTTTCTTCATGTGCTTCACTCCTAGTATTTATTGTTCCCTTATAAATCATAAAAATATTTTTTTCAATCTAATCTTAAACTTTCCCCTTCATCTTTACCACCCAAACCATTCCACACCTAAAATCATCACTAAAAGTTGGGCTATCACAATAAAAGGAACAAATGCAACTCTTTCTATTCGTCCTTTTTTAACAATCAACAACAGTCCCAAAATCCCTCCACCTGCTACAAATGAAAGTAACCCAATGAGTATAATTTCTTTTATCGGATACCACAAGGCAACTGTCGCCAAATAATAACAATCTCCCAGTCCAAATACTTCTTCCTTCCATAGTAAATAACCGACAGTATAAATCCCTCCATAAAATGCTCCCGCAACTAACACAGACTCTAGATGTATGTTACAGAATAAACAACAAATTTCAATTATAATATGAAGTAATCCAACAATCACTAAACTCTTCGGATAGATTACTTGCTCTTGTAAATCCGTCAAACTACAAAAAATCGCTAAACTCATTAACACCCACAAATCCAATAATCCAATCCATTCTCTTCCATCCCATAAACTTGTCATTATCAAAAACGAGCAACCTGAACAAACTTCTACCACCCAATAACGAGAAGAAATTTCCCTTCCACAATAACGACATTTGCCCTTTAACCATACCCATGAAAAAACAGGAATTAAATCTTTCCAATTTAATTCATGCAAACATGTTACACAATGAGAATGCCCTCGAATGAAATCTTCTTCCTTTTGTAATCTTAAAGCCACCACATTCAAGAAACTTCCAATACAAGACCCAACCACAAAACTCAATATCCACATAAAAAAGCACTCCTTTCGAATCAGTCATTCGTTATAAAAATCTCTCTACTTATAACTATGCTTTTTATTCGAAAAAAATGCTTTTTATTGTTAATTTTCTATTAAATTTTCTTCTTTTTCTACTTCTTCCTTGTACAAGCCTGAATATTCTTTATACCAATCAAAAATATGACTAATAATCACTTTCAAGACTGCATACCCTGGAACTCCTAATAAAAGTCCCACTAATCCAAAAATTTTACCAGTTGTTAGTAACACTACTAAAATGGTCACTGGATGCATTTGTAATGAATTTCCTAAAATTAATGGAGAAACAATTCTACCTTCTAGTGTTTGTTCGATAACAAAAACAATAAATACTTGGACAAACATCCAAGGGGAGATGACAAAACCGACGATTAACGCTGGTAAAATTCCAAAGAATGATCCCACATATGGAATTACATTTAATGCGCCCGCTAAAATCGCAATCGTCACGCCATAAGGTAATCCGATAATCGCATATCCAATTGAGAACATAATGGCTACTGCAATGGCAACCGTTAATTGTCCTCTGATATAAGAACTAATCTGTTGATTCATTTCGGTTAATACAACGCTCATTCTTCTACGAGAACGAGTAGGGAAAACTTGAAGAATTGATGGCAGAATTTTCTCACCATCTTGTAATAAGTAAAATAGAAGAATTGGCATCGTAATAATTCCAATCATAAATTCTCCAACGGCTCCAACAACATTTCCAATTCCACTAAATGTAACATTGACCAGACTGTTAACTCTTGTTCCTAATGATTGAATAAAATCCATATTAATTCCATTCAACTGTTCTTGTACTACTGAAAATGTATTACTTTGAACGACACGTTCCACTTGCTCGCTAATCACTTGGTAGTAATACGGTAATTGTGTCACTAATTCTCGTAATTGCTTTTCAACAATTGGAATAAAACTAAATATTGCCGCTAATAATAATACAATCAGCAAAATAAAATTCAGCAAAATTGCAATAGACTTATGAACTCCTCGTTTAATAAGAAAGTCTTGAATGGGTTTTACCATATAAAATAAAATTCCAGCACCTACCATTGGAAAACCAATAATCGAGAAAAAACCTTTTACTGGAGAAAAAATATACGAGATTTTAGTGAAAACAAAAATATTAATTAACAGCAGTAAAATAATAAACAATGTGCTCACTAGTTGATTATTTAAAAACCATTTCCAAAACCATGATTTCGTTGAAGTTGTATGTTCGTTTTCTCCCATATAAAGGCACCTCATTTTCTAAAATTTAGTTCTAGTGTATCATATTTTCATCTAAATAAACATTTTTGAGAAGGAATTTTTTATTTTTTTTAAGAACCGTGCTACTATATTCTCAATGATACATTAAGGAGTTGATTGATATGACTGAAAAGTTTTTTCTAGGAACTTATACAAAACGTGTGAGTAAAGGAATTTATTCCGTTCAATTAGATACTGAAAAAAAACAATTCTCAAATCTAACTTTAGAAGCACAAATCGAAAATCCCACTTATCTAGCATTGAATGCTGACCATTCATTACTAGCTGCTGTTTCAAAAGAAGAAATTGGTGGAATTACTGTATTTAATACAGAACAAGCAGAAACTTTAACAAAAGTTTCTCACTACCATGATACAACTGCTGTTCCTTGTTATATTGCCTTTAATAAAGAATCCAATCATTTATTAGCCGCTAATTATCACGAAGGTCATGTTTCTTCTTACCAATTTGATGCAACAGTGGCATTAACAGACCGCGTCATTCATCCTTCTCTTGAAGATAAACAGCCTCATATTCATTATACCGACTATACTCCGGATGAAAAATGGATTGTAGTCTGTGATTTAGGAAGTGATATTGTAGCTACTTATCAACAAGATGGTGAAAAACTTCAACGTGTTTCTACCTATAATAGTAGAAAAGGAGCAGGCCCTCGTCATTTAGCTTTCCATCCCACTCTTCCAATTGCGTATTTAATTTGTGAATTGAATGCTAGTATTGAAGTGTTAGCCTATGACATTGAAACGGGCAGCTTTACATTTATTGAGCAGCATTTATTAACAACAGAGAAACAACAAGCGTGGGGGGGAGCGATTCATCTAACAACAGATGGAAATTTTCTATACACTAGTAATCGTGGTTATGATCGTATTTATGTTTTCCAAGTGCACGAAGAAAAAGGCTTATTAACATTTGTTGCTGATTACGATACTTTCGGAAGTGTCCCACGTGATTTCCATTTAAGTAAGGATGAACGCTTTATCGTAATTGGACATCAAGAATCCGACAATTTAACGCTTTATGAACGTAATATTGAAACGGGAACATTAACCCTTTGCCAAAAAGACTTCTTCGCACCAGAAGTTGTTTGCGTCATTCCGTTTTAAATAAAAATAAAGCTCCCCTGAAAATTCAGGGAAGTTCTTTGTAAATTCTTTCGCTAAGGATAGAAAATGAGAAAGACTTTTCTGCTGCTGTCCTTTGCAACAGCAAAAAAGTCTTTCGAATACTCGTTTCTTATAAGTTAACTGTTGCTTCACCAATTTTAGAAGATGCTGATGCATTTCCTGTTGTAATTGATAAGCTTGCAATTTTATCCATATTTGTTAAAGCTACAATCATAGGAGTATCTTTACCTGCTGCTTTTACTGCTTCTAAATCTACAGTAGAAATCACTGTATTTTGATCTACACGTTGCCCCACAGTTACAACTGTATCAAAAGGAGCACCTTGTAACTCAACCGTATCGATTCCCATATGTAATAATACTTCTACACCATTATCTGTTTTAATTCCTACAGCATGTTTTGTTGGGAAAACATTAATCACTTCCCCAACTACAGGTGAAGTAATCACTCCAGAAGTTGGTAATACTGCATAACCATCTCCCATGAATTTTTGAGAAAATACTGGATCATTAATTTCTGTAATAGCCACTACTTCGCCTTCTGCTACTGCAAATAATTCTAATTCAGGAGTAACTTCTTTTGTTACTTTCTTTTTAAAAAATCCGAACATCTAATCATCCTTTCAATTTATTTACCGCTAGTATACCATAATTTAAGGATTTTTTTGTATAAAAACCTGTTCCCTTTTATATTTTTTTAGATTTTTATAGAAATTTTACTCATAAAGCTTTATACTTACATTCAGACATAATAAAGGAGTGATATTTTGATTACAATGATTGAAATCATTAAAACAATAATTCTAGGAATTATTGAAGGGGTAACAGAGTGGTTACCGATTAGTAGTACAGGACATTTAATTTTAGCAAATGAAATTTTACAATTAGATGTTAGTCCAAAGTTTCAAGATATGTTTAATGTAGTCATCCAACTTGGCGCCATTTTTGCTGTTGTGATTTTATACTTTAACAAATTAAATCCATTTGAAGGTAAAAAAAATCGCAAAGAATTTTTAGCGACCATTGAATTATGGAAAAAAGTGATTATCGGTTGTATTCCTGCTATCGTTGGAGGATTATTATTAAATGACTTTATGGATGAATACTTTAATAAAGCAATTGTCATTGCAACAACTTTAATCGTTTACGGGATTGCATTTATTGTCATCGAGCGTCGTCATAAATCAGTTGAACCTCGTATTCATTCGTTTGAAGAATTAGATTATATAACAGCCATTAAGATTGGATTATTCCAAACTCTCGCTTTAATCCCAGGAACTTCTCGCTCAGGTTCTACCATTTTAGGGGGATTATTAGTAGGAACAAATCGTTTTGTTGCGACAGAATTTTCTTTCTTCATGAGTATTCCAATTATGTTTGGAGCTAGTGGACTTAAATTATTAAAATTTGGATTCCACTATACAAGTGCAGAATTGATTATTTTATTAGTGGGATCAGTAGTTTCTTTCTTCGTTTCACTAATTGTTATCAAATTCTTATT
>CAUSAK010000033.1:0-12945 GCA_963529535.1 uncultured Granulicatella sp.
CCATTGTTTCAATCCCTAATGATAATGGAGTAACGTCTAATAATACGATATCTTTTACATCACCTGAGATAACTCCACCTTGGATTGCAGCACCCATTGCTACTACTTCGTCAGGGTTTACTGATTTGTTTGGTTCTTTACCTGTTTCTTTACGAACAGCTTCTACAACTGCTGGAATACGAGTTGACCCACCCACTAAGATAACTTGGTCAATTTCGCTTGCTGATATTCCAGCATCACTTAATGCACGACGAACTGGTTCTTTTGTACGTTCTACTAAATCTAATGTTAATTGATCAAATTTAGCACGAGTTAATGTTACTTCTAAGTGTAATGGACCAGCTTCACCAGCAGTGATGAATGGTAAGCTGATTTGTGTTGAAGTTACACCTGATAAATCTTTTTTAGCTTTTTCAGCAGCATCTTTCAAACGTTGCATTGCCATTTTATCTTGTGATAAATCAATTCCGTTATCACGTTTAAATTCAGCCACTAAGAATTCAATAATTTTGTTATCGAAGTCGTCACCACCTAAGTGGTTGTCTCCTGATGTTGATAATACATCGAATACACCGTCTCCTAATTCTAAGATAGATACGTCGAATGTACCACCACCTAAGTCGAATACTAAGATTTTTTCTTCGTGGTCTACTTTATCTAAACCGTATGCTAAAGCTGCTGCAGTTGGTTCGTTCACGATACGTTCTACTTCTAAACCTGCGATACGTCCTGCATCTTTAGTTGCTTGACGTTGAGCATCGTTGAAGTAAGCTGGTACAGTAATAACTGCTTTTTCAACTTTTTCTCCTAAATATTCTTCAGCATAGCCTTTTAAGTATTGTAAGATCATTGCTGAAATTTCTTGTGGTGTATATTGTTTACCTTCGATTTCAGCTTTATATGATGCGTCACCCATATGACGTTTAATAGATGAAATAGTGTTTAAGTTTGTTACAGCTTGACGTTTTGCAACTTCCCCTACTTGAATTTCACCATTTTTGAACGCTACAACTGATGGTGTTGTACGATTTCCTTCTGGATTTGGAATAATTTTAGATTCATTTCCTTCTAATACAGCAACTGCTGAGTTTGTAGTTCCTAAGTCAATACCAATAATTTTACTCATAATTCATACACTCCTATAATTTTAATTTAAATTTTTTAATTGGCTTATTGAGAGACGATTACCATTGCTGGTCTTAATACACGGTCTTTCAACATATAGCCTTTTTGAAATACTTGAACAACAACATCACTTTCTTGTCCTTCTTCAGCTGGAACAGCTTGAACTGCGTGATGTTTATTTGGGTCAAATGGTTGATGTAATGCTTCGATTTCTTCAATACCTTCTTCTTTTAAGGCATATAAGAAACCTTCATATACCATTTCAATCCCTTTTTTTAGATTTTTCGCTTCTTCTGATTCACTAGGTGAAGCAATCGCTCTTTCTAGATTATCAATCACATTCAATAAGTTTTGTGCTAGAGATTGACTACGATACTTCGCTGCATCTTGTCTTTCTTTTGCATTTCTCTTTTGAATATTCGCAATTTCTGCAGATAAGCGATATACTTGGTCATTTAATTGAGAAATTTCTTGTTGTAATTTTTCTTCAACAGAAGGTTCAACTTCTTGGGTTTCTTCGACAGTTTCTTCAAACTCTTCTACTTCAGGAGATTTCTCTTCTTCTACTTCTTGAGTTTGTTGAACGTCTTTTTCTTCATTTGTTTCCAAGCTTCCATCTCCTTTTATAAATTTTTATAATATTGCTCCATTGTTGTTGTGAGCTCTTCTTGTAATCCTTTGACAATCGATAGGACATTCGAATACGGCATATTTTTAGGTCCTAATAAAGCAATGATTCCTCTATCGTGTTTTGGAGTTTCATAGCTTGCAGTAATAATACTAAATTCTCCTAATAATGGATCGTTCATCTCAGAGCCTAAACGAATTTGGATATCTCGGTTAGAAGGCATCACTAATTCGTGCATCTTCGATTGGTCATCCATTAATCGATAAATTTCTTTTAAATGATGGACATTTGCATGTGAGTCGAAGTAGTTTAATAAATATCTTCTTCCTGCAACATGGAGTCTATCTTGTTCAAATTGGTTCATCATATCTTGAATCACTTTAACAATTTGAATTTGAGAATTCATATATCGATTCATTAAAACTGGTAAATCAGACTTCAAACGTTGGAGAACTGTTTCTAGTGGTAAGCCAATCAATTCCTCGTTAATGATTCGAACGACTTTATCTAAGTCGGAATCATCAATTGCACTCGGAATCGAGTAAACTTTATTTTCAACTAAACCATTGCTCATGACTAAAATCGCCATTACTTGGTTTAGCCCTAGTCGAACAAGTCGAAATCCGGATAATGTAGCACTCCTTACTTCGGGTCCAATGGAAATTGTTGTATAATTCGTCAGTGTCGACAAAATATCTGCCGAAACTTTAAAGACATCTTGAATTTCCATGGTCGATTGTTGGAAAGTTTCACGGATTTGATTTCGAATATTTAATGAAACTGAACTATTCTGAACAGGTAAAATATTATCTAAATAATAGCGATACCCTTGATTCGATGGAACTCGTCCTGAAGACGTATGGTTCTTTTCAAGATAACCCATCTCTTCTAGCTTCATCATTTCATTTCGAATGGTTGCAGAGCTAACTGCTAAACCCGTTTGCTGCATCAATTTTTTTGATCCAACTGGTTCTAATGTTTCCGTATATAGTTGAATAATCGATTGTAAGATTAGCAATTGTCTATCGGTTAACATTTTGGTCACCTCTCTTTAGCACTTGACTAAGACGAGTGCTAACCACATGTATAATTTATCATATTGGTCAAAGTAAGTCAATAATAAAACACTCGGACTTTAGTCTGATTTTAAAAATATTTTTTGATAAAACAAAAAAGGCTATGTATCGGGATTTCTCCTTTACATAACCTAAAATAAATAGACTGTACTATGTAGTAGCAAGGTCGCAAGCAGCCAGCTATAGCTGTCTCATTGCTAAAAATTAAGCCTGTAGTCTTAATTTTTCCCTAATCTTGCTACTACATATAAGTCTTATTATTTTAAAATATAGCTGTAATTTTTACTTTAACTTCTCTTTTAATGTTCTGACCATGTATTCTCCTACGTCAATAATTGGGAGTTTGGTCAAACTTTCTAATTCTTCTTTGATGTATGGAAAATGAGTACATCCTAAAATAACTGCTTCTACATTGCTTCCATTGAAAAATGAAAATAAACTACTAAAGTCAAACTTAGTTGCAATTTCTTTTGGTGAGAGATTGGCTTCAATGGATTTGACTAATTCAAGTAACGTAATGCCGATGACTTGTAAACTAGGATTAGCTTTATATAAATTATTCTCCACTCCCATTAAACCATGAGAGTTTGCTGCCATTACAGCCACTTGTTGATAATCCATTGCTAATTGACGATACATTTGCATTGGAGTAATCATTGGCATCTCAAACTCTTGCGACAATTGATCAAAATCTACTACCGAACTAAGAGAATTACAATAAACAAAAATGGCATCATATCCCGCTCGAAGTTCTTCTACCTTTTCTCTCATAAAAGCCATTCGATATTCACTAGAGGAAGATTGAAAAGTTGTTTGTTCAATTGGATTATTCGAAATTGGCACTGGCAGAATATCGATAAAGCCATGCTTTTCTAATAATTCCTTTCCTAATCTTGAATCAACAGGAGTACCTCCCATTACTGCAATTTTCATCTCTATCACCTCTTTAACACTTTTTGCTAGTGTAACATAGGATGATTGAAATGGAAACAGAAGCGAATTAAAAAAACAGTTTGCTTTCGCAAACTGTTTCTTATCTTTATTCATTATTTAGTTGCACGACGTACGTATGTACCTTCTGAAGTGTTTACTTCTAAGTACTCGCCAGCTTCGATGAAGTCTGGAACGTTTACGACTAATCCTGTTTCCATTGTTGCTGGTTTACCAGAACCTGTAACAGTAGCACCTTTAATAGATGGTTGAGTTTCAGTTACTTGTAATACAACTGTTGAAGGTAATGAAACCCCAATTACTTCTGTTCCGTAGAATTGGATTTTAACTTCCATGTTTTCCAAAATGTATTTCAATTCGTTTTCGATTGTTTCTTCTGGAATTTCATATTGTTCATAGCTTTCTAAGTCCATGAATACACCAACGTTATCTTGGCTGTATAAGTATTGAACGTCTTTTGTATCAATGTGAGCACGTTCTACTTTTTCATCAGGTCTCATTGTAGTATCAACTGTTGATCCGTTACGAACGTCACGGATTTTCATACGCATGACAGTATTTCCTTTACCTGGTTTGTGGTGGCTGATTTCCAACACTTTAATTAATTTTCCATCAAGAATGAATGTCATTCCTGCTTTTAAATCACTTACGTTAATCATGTTAACTCTCCTTCATATTTTGTTTACTATACGTTTATACCATATTTTTTAGAAAAATGCACTAGTCAAGTCCAACTCTGTGGAAAATTTCATCAACTTGTCGAATATGATAGTGATAATCAAAGGCATCATTCAATTCTTCAGTTGTTAAATGTGACATAATTTCTTCATGGTTTTCAATAATTTCTCTAAATGAACGTTGTTCATCCCACGCTAATGCTGTACATGGTTGTACTAAGTCATAAGCTTTTTCACGGCTTAATCCTTTATCAATTAATTTTAATAGAACACGTTGGCTATAAATTAATCCAAATGTTGCATCCATATTTTTAAGCATACGGTCAGGAAATACCGTTAAGTTTTTAACAATATTACCAAAACGATTTAACATATAATTTAGTAAAATCGTGCTATCTGGAATAATAATACGTTCTGCTGAAGAATGCGAAATATCTCTTTCATGCCATAAGTTGACATTTTCATACGCTGTTACCATGTGTCCACGAATCACTCTTGATAAGCCAGCCATATTTTCTGAACCAATCGGGTTTCTCTTATGTGGCATTGCAGAAGAACCTTTTTGACCTTTTGCAAAAAATTCTTCGACTTCACGTGTTTCTGATTTTTGCAAGCCACGAATTTCAGTAGCAAATTTTTCAATACTAGTCGCAATTAAAGCAATCGTTGAAATATAATCCGCATGTAAATCTCTCGATAAGATTTGTGTTGAAATTTCTTGAGGACGAATTTGTAACTTCCCACATACATAGGCTTCTACTGAAGTTGGAATATTGGCAAAAGTTCCAACGGCGCCACTAATTTTACCAGCTTCTACACCTTGGGCAGCACGCTCAAATCGTTCGATATTACGTTTCATTTCTGAATACCATAGGGCTAATTTTAAGCCAAAAGTTGTTGGTTCTGCATGTACACCATGCGTTCTTCCCATACATACCGTATATTTATGTTCCAGCGCTTTTTGTTGAATAATTTCTAGGAAACGTCTTAAATCTTTTCTTAAAATATCATTTGCTTGTTTTAATTGATAGCCATAGGCAGTATCCACAACGTCTGTACTTGTTAAACCATAGTGAACCCACTTACGTTCTTCTCCTAAAGTTTCACTCACTGCACGAGTAAAGGCTACAACATCGTGTCTTGTTTCTTCTTCTATTTCTAAAATTCTTTCCACTGAAAAACTAGCATTGTCACGAATTTTTTGGACATCAACTTTAGGAATTTCTCCCAACTCTGCCCAAGCTTCGCAAGCTAAAATCTCAACTTCTAACCAACAACGATAACGATTTTCATCTGACCAAATATTGGCCATCTCCGGTCTTGTGTAACGAGTAATCATACAAATGCCTCCTATTTTAAAATCATATCTATATGTTCAATTCCAACTAGCTGATAAGATTGTGACCAAACTTCGAAACCTAATGATTCATAGAACTGTTCTAAATACGTTTGTGCATGAATCATAATCGGCTGATCGACATACCATTCTTGACAAATTTCTATCGCTCTTTCCATTAGAGCTCTTCCTTTTCCTTGTTTACGATAAGCTTCATCAACAATGACACGTCCAATATGAACTCCATCTACTTCTTGGAAAATTCGTAAATAGGCAATCACTTTTCCAGATTCATCTGTTTCAAATAAATGCCACGCTCTTTTATCAATTTCATCAATTTCTTGATAATTTAATTGTTGTTCCACAATAAAGGTCTGAATTCTTGCTTTATAAATTTCAATGACTTCTGTTTTCGATAATTCGTCAAAATTTTTCAAGTACCACATATTTTTCACCTATTATTTTTCAAAATATTTTTTAGTATTTAATTCATCCTCTTTTAATTGAGCAATCAGTGCCTCTACTCCATCGAATTTTAATTCGTCTCGTAAATAATGCAACCATTTTACTCTTACTGGGAATTCATAAATATCTCTTTGGAAATCTAAAATATAAACTTCAATTGTAATTTTCGTGACATCATTAAAGGTTGGATTCACCCCAATTGAAGCCATCGCAGGATACCATTTGTCTTCTACTTGAATTTCTACAATGTAAACACCATTTTTCAATAAATAAGTATCCGTTGAAACATCAATATTCGCTGTTGGAAATCCTAATAAGGCACTTCCACGTCCAAAACCATGAACCACTTTTCCAATCATTGTATATTCATAGCCTAATAAGGCATTTGCTTCTTCAATTTGACCCGTTTCTAAATAGTTTCGAATCGCTGTTGAACCAATTTTTTGTTTTTCTGTCTGTTGTTCAGAAATCATAATAATTGAAAATCTTTCTTTTGCATAAGTGGGTAATAATTCCATATTGGCGATTTCTTTTTTTCCATAAGTGTAATCAAATCCAGCAACAACCGTTACAGCATTTAACCCAACCATATATTGATCAACAAATTCTTGAGGACTCAATGAAGCAAATTCTTTTGTAAAATCAATTACGTAAAAAATATCTACTCCAAACTCTTCCAATAACTCTACCTTTCTTTCAAAGGGAGAAAGATATTGTAATTCATCTGGATCTGCTCCTTGGAAAATAATGGAAGGATGATGATTAAATGACATTAATGCTAATTTAACGCCTAGTTCTTGAGCTTTTTCCTTTGCTTGTTGAATCACTTCCTGATGCCCTAAATGAATCCCATCAAAAAATCCAAGTGCCAACACAATCGGTTCTTGAACAATTTGAGAAGGTTCATAAGGATGGGTGATTTTTATAATTTGCATGTTATCTCACTTTCCTTAAAACATTTTAATCGGTTTTAATAGTCCTTTTTTCTCAGGATGAGGTCCATATAAGGCTATTAATTCACCTTCAATATAAAAAGTTGAAGGTTCTATCACTTGAGGTAATTCTTTAGTAGTTAAAATGGCACCATTTTTCACCTTTGTAATGAATTCCTCTGGAACATCCAACCTAGGGTATGTACGAAACACTTCTTCTAAAGGTCGAAGGATCGATTCTGCTTGCTGTTGTTTCACTAAAGCTTCTAATTGTGATAAGGTCACACATTGTTCTGACATAAATGGTCCACTTTTAATACGAGTTAACTGCGACATATGAGAAGGTACTCCTAGTTTTTCTCCTAAATCAACAGCTAATGTACGAACATAAGTCCCTTTACTGCAACTAACTTCAAAAGTCCATTTTTGTGTTTTCGTCACTTCATCATATTTAGGAGTTGAAGTTCGTTTAAACTCGTAAATATTTACTTTTCTTTCTGGACGTTCTACAACTTCTCCTTTTCGAGCATATTCGTACAGTCTTTTACCATTAACTTTCACAGCAGAATACATTGGAGGAATTTGAGTAATTTCTCCAATGAAAGTTTCCATCATGGCATCAATTTCTTCTGTTGTAAATGGAGTTATAATCGCTTCTTGTTTCACGATTTCTCCATGAGCATCTTCTGTTTCAGTCGCAATGCCTAAACAAATCTCTCCTTGATAGACTTTATTGGATTCTAATAAATACTCTACCACTTTTGTTGCTTTTCCAACACAAATTGGTAAAACGCCATCTACTTCTGGATCTAATGTACCTGAATGCCCTACTTTTTTCGTTTGTAATAAGCGTCTTACTTTAAAGACACAGTCGAATGAAGTCATTCCTTTTTCTTTCCATAGTGGTAAAATTCCGTCCATTGATTTCTTCCTTTTTCAATAAATTTAACTTAATAACTTATCATATTTTATCATAGATTTTATTAAAAAAAAACAAATCCTATGCTTGAATACTTCTCTAACCTTAGTAAAAAATATTAATGCTAGGTGTTTTGTAAAAAAATATGATATGATAGAAATACATTAAGTTAAAAGGAGTGACAACATGTCTCGTATAATCATAGTGACAGATTCAACTGCTGATTTAACCGAACAAGAAATCCAAGATTTCAATATTCATGTAGTTCCATTAAACATTACCATTCAAGAGGAACATTATTTAGACGGTGAAACTATTACAAAAGAAGAATTCAAAAATAAAATGATTGCAAGTTCTGAATTACCAATGACTGCTCAACCTTCTATTGGTCGTTTTGTAGAACTATATGATGAATTAGGAAAAGACGGTTCTGAAATTATTTCAATTCACTTGATGAATTCGATTAGTGGAACTGTAAATGCTGCAAGACAAGCAGCAGATATTACAGAATCAACTGTAACGGTTGTTGATTCAGACTTCACTTCACGTTCAATGGGGATTATTGTTCGTGAAGCTGCAAAAGCTGCCAAAGAAGGCAAAAGTGCTGAAGAAGTTTTAGCAGTTATTGAAAGTACTCGTCAACGTACGAAATTATATTTAACCGTTTTAAATTTAGATAATTTAATTAAGGGTGGCCGTATTAGTCGTGTCATGGGAGCTTTCTCGAATTTATTAAACATTAAACTATTCTTAGAAGTCATCAATGGTAAAATTGAGATTGTTCAAAAAGGGAGAGGTTTAAAATCTCTTCAGAAGAAATATGATGAAGTTTTTGAGGAAATGAAAGCTTGCCCTAATGGAATTCAAGAAATTGGGATTATGCATGCTGGATTGAATGAGTTTAATCAATCTCAAATCGATACTTTACGTGAGTTATTCCCAGATGCTAAACTTACAATTGTAATGACTTCACCAATTATTATGAGCCATACAGGCGTAGATGCAATGGCGGTTACTTACCTAGAAAAATAATTCTTTAATAGACTTCCTTAATAGTAGTATTAGGACGGCAGCAGACCTGCGGTCTCATGCCTAAATTTTGAGCCATGGGTCTCAAAATTTCCTGAAATATAAGCCTTGGCTTATATTTCCCATACTACTATAGGAAGTCTTTTTTGGTGGTATCATTCTAAATAAATAAGACAAACATCTTCTTAGTATTTCCTAAGTTGATGTTTGTCTTTTGTTTTACATGAGTAAGTTTCCTACTAATATTCCGATATAGGTTCCTAATATATATCCTAATGTTCCTACTAACATGGTTGGTGCTACGAAGCGGTGCCAGCCTTTTGAGACTGCCATGGCTGCTGCTGTTGTTGGACCTCCAATGTTTGCATTTGATGCTAAAATAGCTTCTTCAATGGTAAATCCAAATACTTTTGCCCCTAAGAATGTCACGAACATATTTACAAAGACCATAATAGCACAGAACACTAAAAGTAATGGAGATTTCGCAATAATCGCCTCAATTGAAGCAGGAATCCCAATTACGACAAAGAATAAATAAATTAAGAAAGTTCCAATTTCATTTGCTCCATGAATTTTCTTGAAAAATGAAGAAAAAATTGTTGAAGCTGCAACTGTTAAAGTTGTTAGAATCAAATATTTATTAGAAATAAATTGAATCACACTGTTTTGTCCAAGAGTGGCAATTCCTTTTGATAAACTAAAGCTTAGCGTTACAATCACTACTGCAATCGCAAATACAAAGGCAATATCTTGTAACGTTACAACTGTTTTTGAATGATATTGTTTAGAGTCTTCTAATTCTTCATTTGAATAAGCAGATTTAAAATATTTTTTGAAAAATGCCATAGATGGAATCATTAATAAAATTAAGAAATAAAATACCATTAATAAATTATCCGCCACAGTAGCTGCAGAAATTAATTCTTTTGGAATATCAAATGCAGAAGCAACTGCCACAAAGTTAACACCACCACCGATATAACTTCCAACCATCATTCCGGCAATATGATTCAATACAGGAATCAATTTTCCTAAGAAAGCATATCCTACTAAAGCCCCTAATATAGTTCCTACAGAACTAATTAAGAAAATTATTAATAAACGTCCACTTTCTTTCCAAATTTGTTTTAAATCACATGTAAATAACAACATCGGAATCGCTAATGGAACTACAATATCCCATACTTGATCATAAACAGGAGATTCAACAGGAATGATGCCAACATTACTTAATGTAGCTGCTGCTAATAAACCAATAATGGGACCACTAATTTTCGATGCCCACTCATAATGATTTTCTAAATAAATACTTGCTGTTGCAATGACGATAATAATGGACCAAAGAATCCAAGTCTCATTTGCAGAAATCATAACACACCTCTTTTATTCATAGTGTTTTTATTATACCACAGTTAGAAAATTTTTCACGAAGTAATTGTAATAAATCAAATAATATACTCTCTGTAGTAGCTAGGGACGCAAGCAGCCTCGCTTTTGCGAGTCTCATTGCTAAAAATTGAGCCTAAGGTCTCAATTTTTCCCGTAATGAAATCCTTAGTCAGGATTCCATTACTTTAGCTACTACGGAGTGTATTTTTTGTTATAATTTTTTACTTTTCCTACTTAGAAGTATTAAATCTTAAGGTAAATAAAAATAAATGACTGCCCACAGTAGTAAGCGTAAAAGTAGCCAATTGGCTACTTTTACTAGGAAAGTTCGAGACCTAGGC
The DNA here is from genome assembly GCA_963529535.1 of uncultured Granulicatella sp. Lineage (GTDB taxonomy): Bacteria > Bacillota > Bacilli > Lactobacillales > Aerococcaceae > Granulicatella. The sequence continues at coordinate 10,869 of CAUSAK010000033.1, forward strand.
TCGAACTTTAGGCATGAGATTCGCTTTGCGAAGCTGCTGCCGTCCTTTACTACTGTTTTAGCAGTCATATTTTTTTCTTATATTTAACGCTCTTCGTCCTCTTGTTGGATACTCTTCAACAATTCTTCGATATGGTTTCCATAATCAACAGACTCATCACGTTTAAAAATTAATTCAGGCGTTTTATAGAGAGATAAACGTTTCCCTAATTCACGACGAATTAAACCTTTAGATTTTTCCAATCCACGCTCAGTTGCTTGGCGCTCACTCGCTAAAGTTTGCAAAGTTGTATAATAAACCGTCGCAATTTGTAAATCACCCGTTACATCTACCTCAGTAATCGTAATTTCTTGCACACGAGGATCACGAACTTTTTTTGACAAAATATCATTCACTTCTCTTAAAATCTCTTGAGAAACACGACCAACACGGAAATTCGCCATTTGATACTCTCCTCTCTTCATTCCATCATTTAACGACTATTTTCTTTTAATTTCAACCATTTCAAATGCTTCGATAATATCATCTACTTTAATATCATTGTAGCCTTCAATCATAATTCCACATTCAAATCCTAATTTCACTTCTTTAGCATCATCTTTGAAACGTTTCAAGCTTGCTAATTCACCTTCATAAATAACAATGTTATCACGGATTAAACGAACTTGGCTAGAACGTTTTACAACCCCTTCAGTAACATATGAACCAGCAATTGTACCTAATTTAGATACTGTATAAGTTTCACGAACGATAGCAGAACCAGTAATTTTTTCTTCAAATTCCGGATCTAACATACCTTTCATCGCTGTTTCAATTTCATCAATAACATTATAAATAATACGGTGTAAACGAATATCTACTTGATCAGATTCAGCTTGAATCTTCGCTTGAGGTGTAGGTCTTACGTTGAAACCAATAATAATCGCATTACTTGCTGTTGCTAAAGTAATATCACTTTCATTGATTGCCCCAACAGCTGTATGAATAATTTTCACACGTACGCCTTCAACTTCAATTTTTTGTAAACTTGAAGCTAATGCTTCTACAGAACCTTGTACGTCTGCTTTAATAATGACGTTAACTTCTTTCATTTCTCCATCTTTTAATGTTGAGAATAAGTTATCTAATGTAATACGGCTTGATGCATTACGTTGTTCAATTAAAGCACGTTTCGCACGTTCTTCACCGGCTGCACGAGCTGATTTTTCATCTTCAAATACTACGAAGCGGTCTCCTGCTTGTGGAGATGCATTTAATCCAGTAATTTCAACTGGAGTTGCTGGAACAGCTGTTTTCACACGACGTCCTTGGTCATTCACCATTACACGAACACGACCAAATGTATTTCCGACAACGATTGGATCTCCAACTTTAAGCGTTCCTTCTTGAACTAATAATGTTGCGATAGGTCCTTTTGTTTTATCTAAACGAGCTTCAATAACCGTACCTAAGGCTAAACGATTCGCATTGGCACTTAATTCTTGCATTTCAGCTACTAATAAAATCATTTCTAATAATTCTTCGATATTTTGATTAAATTTAGCAGAAATTTCAACAAAGATTGTATCTCCACCCCAAGCTTCAGGAACTAAACCTAAATCAGATAATTCTTGCATTACACGACCTGGATTAGCAGCTGGTTTATCAATTTTGTTTACAGCAACAATAATTGGAACATCTGCCGCTTTAGCATGGTTAATTGCTTCGATTGTTTGTGGCATTACACCGTCATCAGCAGCAACTACAATAATTGTAATATCTGTGATATCCGCACCACGAGCACGCATTGTTGTAAATGCCGCGTGACCTGGTGTATCTAAGAATGTAATTGGTTTGCCATCAATTTTAATTTGGTAAGCACCAATATGTTGTGTAATTCCTCCAGCTTCTCCAGCTACTACAGAAGAATTTCTTAATTGGTCAAGTAAAGTTGTTTTACCATGGTCAACGTGTCCCATAATTGTAACAACTGGAGGACGTACTACATGTGCATCGCTCTCAGCAGCTGCTTCTTCAAAGTATACATCTAAATCAGAAATATCTTTTTCGATTTTTTCTTCAGCATCCATACCATAGT
>CAUSAK010000034.1:0-11958 GCA_963529535.1 uncultured Granulicatella sp.
TACACTAAAATAGGGTTGGTAGATTTTCTCCATCAACCCTATAAATTATAGAACCGAAATATACGTATAAATATGAGTTATTGCTATTATGATAAGTCATTTCTTTTTGTTGACATATGAATAAATATTCATGTATACTAGATTCAGTAAGAAAGGGTGTGGAGTATGAAACATCAAATTAAAGCTTTAGAAGAATTTATGGAAGTAGTTAAAACAACATTTAATAAATTATTGAATCAAAATATAAATGAAGAAACACATCATCATGAAGAACATTCTCATGAAAACAGTGAATATCACAGTCACGATCATGATTCTCATCATCATTCACACGAACACGGTGACCACCACCATCACGATCATTGTGGACATTGTTCGGGTCATCATCATCATGAAATTTCTTGGCAACGCTGGGTTCTTGCGATTGGTATGTTTGTATTAGCATTGATGTTAGAAAGAAGTGTAGGATGGGTTGCGAATGCTTTATTTCTTTTAACCATTGCTTGTATTGGGAAAGAAGTCATTACTGAAGGAATTATGGATACTATTGAGGAAACAAAGCATTTGAAAAAGTTTCGCCCAAATGTTCATTTACTGATGACACTTGCTGCACTTGGTGCGATTTTTATTGGGAAATTTGAAGAAGCAGCAATGCTAATTGTTATATTTACGATTGCCCATTCACTTGAAGAATATGTAGAAAAGAAAAGTCGTAAAGATATGACTCAATTATTACAATTACAGCCAAAAGTAGCGTTGAAAAAAATGAATAATGGAAAGTTTGAAGAAGTAGATGCTTCTTCTTTAGAAATTGGAGATATTATACAAGTCTTGAATGGAAGTCAAATTTCAGCAGATGGAATCATTATTGAAGGAATGTCTTCTATTAATCAAGCTTCTGTAACTGGAGAATCAATTCCAGTTGAAAAAGAAGTAGGAAGTGAAGTGTTTGCTGGAACTTTAAATTTAACCCAAACATTGCTCGTTAAGGTTACTAAAAAACAACAAGATAGTGTACTTGGAAAGATTATTACCTTAGTTCAAGAAGCTGGTCAATCATTAACTCGTACAGGTAGTTTCTTAAAGAAATGGGAACCAGTCTATGTCACAATCGTATTGGCTTTATTCCCAGTTGTGTTAGCGATTGGAATTTTATTGTTAAAATGGGATTTCTTAACAGCTTTTTATCGTGGAATGGTTTATTTAATTGCTGTATCTCCATGTGCACTTGCAGCTAGTGCTACACCAGTTACGGTAGCTGCTATTTCAACTTTATCTAGAAAAGGCATCTTTATTAAATCTGGAGCTTCTTTAGAAAAAATGTCGGAACTTGAAGCGATTGCTTTTGATAAAACTGGTACACTAACAAATGGTACCCCGAAAGTTGTGGCTAAAGTGATGGATAAAGAGTGTGAATTTGAATTATATTCCATTCTTGTATCGATGGAAAGAAAAGTAAATCATCCACTGGCATTTGCAATTGTAGAATCTGGATTAGCTTATCGTACTTATTCATTATCTGTTACACCAAAAGTAGGAATTGGATTAGAAGCAATTTACAGAAATCATACGTATCGTATTGGAAAACCTTCTAGTTTTGCTACATTAGGAAAATATGCAGAAATTGTTGAACAATGGATGAATGAAGGGAAAACCGTTGTCGTATTAAGTGAGGATCATTTAGTCGTTGGAGCAGTAGCCCTATTAGATACTCCAAAAGAAGAAGCAAAACAAGTGATTGATTATTTCAAAGAAGAAAAGATTCAAACGATGCTTTTAACAGGAGACTCTATTCAAACGGCTGAGGCAATTGCTAACGAATTAGAAGTGGATGAAGTAAGAGCTAATGTATTACCAGAAGAAAAAGCAAATACCTTAAAAGAGTGGTCCATGAAATATCCGACAATTGCAATGGTAGGAGACGGTATTAATGATGCACCAGCATTAGTGAATGCAGAAGTTGGGATTGCGATGGGAAAAGGAACTGATGTTGCAATGGAATCAAGTGATATTGTATTGATGAATAGTCAATTAGATTCTTTAAAAACATTACATCAAGTTTCAAAATTAATGATGACTGTTACAAAGGAAAATTTAATTTTTTCTTTATTGATTGTAATTGTATTAGTGTTATTGAATTTCCTTGGTTGGAGTGATTTAACACTTGGAGTTATTCTTCATGAAGGAAGTACAGTAGTAGTATTATTACATGCATTAAGGTTAATTTTTACACGAATTGAATAATTGTAGTATTTCTCTTTCAAATTCTTAAAAAATGAAGGTTGAAAGAGGAATTTTTTTGCAAAAAAATATTTGACAATCAAAGTATTATTTAGTATAGTTTGAATATCAAATGATTTGATATTCAAACTAATTAGGAGAAAGAAATGGAAACAACTCTAGAGAAAATTAATGAGTATTTGGTAGACGTCTTTAACCAAATGCTAGATATTGAAGAATCTTCGTTGGCACAAAGTCAATTCAAAGATTTATCGATTAAAGAAATGCATGCAATTGAAGCAATCGGCATGTACCATGAGCATACGACAACAGAAGTTGCCAATACATTAAATGTAACCGTTGGGACGCTAACAGTAGCAGTTAATGCATTAGTAAAGAAAGGTTATGTCGAACGTTTAAAAGATGCAAAAGATCGTCGTATTGTTAGATTAGGTTTAACAAGTAAAGGTCGTCTCTTGTATCGATTACATCGTAAGTTTCATGAAAAATTAGTGAAACGTACGATTGAAGGAATGAACGAGGAAGAAATGGCTGTTTTAGTAAAAGGACTTCATAATTTATATAACTTTTTACATGAAGCCAAAGCTGAAGTTCAAAAAGGAGAGATTTGATGTCCACTGTAAAAGTGATTCATACAAGTTCTTACCTACCAATTCATGAAATAAAAAATGCTGATTGGGAGCTTCAATTGGATACTACAGATGAATGGATTCAAAAAAGAACTGGAATTCAAACTAGACGCTACGCTAAAGAATTAACAACAAGTGATTTAGCGATAAAAGCTGCTCAAAAGCTTTTAGAAGAGTCTGCGATAAAGCCAGAGGAAATTGAATTTGTCATTGTAGCTACAATGACTCCTGACACTATGAGTCCTTCTTGTGCAGCGAAAGTTCAAGGAGCAATTGGAGCCAATCATGCATTTGCATTTGATATTAGTGCCGCTTGTGCAGGATTTGTATTTGCTTTATCAACAGGAATAAAGATGCTCTCAGCCGGAAATCAAAAATATGGTATTGTGATTGGTGCTGAAACAATGTTGTCTGTTTTAGACTGGAAAGATCGCTCAACTGCCATTCTTTTTGGCGATGGAGCAGGCGCGGTTCTATTAGAAAAAACAGATGATGCAACATTATTTGTTGAAACTTTGCGTTCTGACGGTTTAAAAGGAGAAGCATTAGTTTGTGGAGAAAGATTGGAGCAACATACAATTTCCACGATGAGAATGGATGGTAGAGGAGTTTTTGAACTCGTTTCGAGGGAAGTTCCAAAAAATGTTTCAGAAACTCTAGAAAAAGCTCAAATGAGTGCTGATGAGGTAGATTTGTATATTCTTCATCAAGCAAATATTCGATTAATCGAACAAGTTGCAAAAAAATTAAAACAACCAATTGAAAAATTCCCAACAAATCTAGCTAGTGTAGGAAATACTTCAGCAGCAAGTATTCCAATTCTTCTAGATGAATTAGTTCGAAATCAATTGATTACGATTGGTAGTGGACAAAAATTACTACTAAGTGGCTTTGGTGGCGGATTATCTTGGGGAAGTATGATCATAACAATTTAACTATTTGGAGGAAACAAACATGACATTCGAAAAAATTCAAGAAATTATTACAGAGCAATTAGGAAAAGAAAAAGAAGAAGTACAATTATCAACTAGCTTAAAAGATGAATTAGAAGCAGATAGCTTAGATTTATTCCAAATCATCAATGATATTGAAGATGAATTTGATGTAAAAATCGATACAGAAGATGGATTAGAAACTGTAGAAGATTTAGTAAAATACGTTGATAGTCAATTAGCAGAAAAATAATAAGGAATGAGTTATATGGAATCAAAAATTTGTCAATTACTTGGTATCCAATATCCTATCATTCAAGGCGGAATGGCATGGGTTGCTAATCCGTCACTTGCAAGTGCGGTATCCAATGCAGGTGGGCTAGGAATTATTGCCTGTGGTCATGCTCCTGGTCCAGTTGTACAAGGATTTATAGATGAAATGAAGCAATTAACGGATAAACCATATGGTGTGAATATTATGTTATTAAGTCCGTTTGTTGATGAAGTTGTCGACGTAGTCTGCAAAGCAGGTGTAAAAGTTGTTTGTACTGGAGCTGGAAATCCTGGAAAATATATGGATAAATTTAAAACGGCAGGTATTACTGTAATCCCAGTGGTGGCTTCTGTAGCTTTGGCAAAACGTATGGAAAAAGCTGGAGCTGACGCTGTCGTTATTGAAGGAATGGAAGCAGGCGGACATATTGGGAAAACAACAACTATCGCATTATTACCTCAAGTAGTCGATGCTGTAACTATTCCAGTTATCGCAGCTGGTGGTATTGGTGATGGTCGTGGAATGGCAGCTGCATTGATGTTAGGTGCTGAAGCTGTTCAATTAGGAACTAGATTTTTAGTTGCAAAGGAATCTACTGCTCATGAGAACTTTAAGCAAGCAGTAATTAAAGCAAAAGATATTGATACAGTGATTACTGGTCAAATTACAGGACATCCAGTTCGTGTATTAAGAAACAAATTAACCAAAATTTATTTACAAGCAGAAAAAGAAGAAACAAGTAAGGAAAATCCTGATTTTGAGCGATTAGAAGCTATTGGAAAAGGAGCTCTTAGACGAATTGTTGTTGAAGGGGATACTCAAATGGGATCAATGATGGCAGGACAAATTGCTGGTTTAATTCAAAAAGAAGAAACTTGTAAAGAAATTATTGAAGAATTAATGAGAGATTCAATAAAAACGATTCAAGAACAAATGAAACGTTTTGAAGATTAATTTTTTTTACGCAAAATTTATTTTGAACTTCAAAGTATAAGGAGTGCTTATGAAAACGGCTTTTATTTTCCCAGGACAAGGAAGTCAAAAACCTCAAATGGGGTTAGAGTTTCTAGATAATCCTAAGGGTCAAAATTTATTAGAACAAACACAAAAAGTATTAGATTTTTCAGTATTAGAACTATTAGAAGATGAACATTCTACGAAGCTTCATGAAACAAAATATACACAGCCTTTATTATTATTTGTTTCTAAACTTATTTTACAGTTTCTTGAGGAAAAAGGATTTTATCCAGATATCGTTGCCGGTCTATCTCTTGGGGAATATAGTGCATTAATGGCAAGTGGTGCATTAAGTTATGAATCAGCTTTGACGCTTGTTTCAAAACGAGGAGAATGGATGCAAGAGGCAGCTAATCAAAATGCTGGTACAATGGCTGCTATTTTGGGATTAGAAGATGAAGTCATTGAAAAGGTATGTAAAGAATTACAAGAACAAGGATTATTAGTATCGTCTGCCAATTATAATACACCAGGACAATTAGTAATCGGGGGAAAAAAGGATGCTGTTGAAATAGCAGTAGAAAAATTAAAAGAACAAGGTGCAAAACGTGCGATTGTTCTTCCCGTAAGTGGAGCTTTTCATACAGAATTAATGACTCCAGCAGCAGAAAAATTTAATGACTTTATAAAAACAATTTCGTTTCAAACACCAAGTATTCCAGTATTAAGTAATGTGACTGGAGTACAACATTCTATTCCGATTAAAGCAGAAATATTGACACAACAAATCACTCATTCTGTTAAATGGAAACAAAATGTTGAATGGATGTTAGAACAAGGTGTTCGAGTGTTTGTTGAAATTGGACCTGGAAAAAGTTTATCTCAAATGATTAAACAAATTGCCAAAAGTCATTCAATCGAAGTAACTGTACTTCAAACAGAATCAATGAAGTTGTTGGATCAAACAGTACAAGAATTACGAAGAATGAAAGAGGGAAATAGATGAAATTTATTGATAAGACAGTCGTTGTAACGGGAAGTAGAAGAGGAATAGGATTAGGCATTGCATTAGCTTTTGCAAAAGAAGGGGCTAATATTGTCCTTAATGCAACTTCAGAAATTGACCAAGAAGTATTAGAGCTATTTACTCCATATCCAGGAGAAGTTCTAAGTGTTGTTGGTGATATTTCAAAATTTGAGGTTGCTGAAAGTTTAGTGGAACAAACGATTGAGAAGTTTTCAAAAATAGATGTATTAATTAATAATGCTGGAATTACTCGTGATGGATTAGTGTTAAAAATGAAAGAAAAAGATTTTGATGATGTCATTGATATTAATTTAAAAGGTTGTTTCAACTTAATTCGTTTTGCAAGTCCCTACATGGTACGTCAAAAATCAGGAAGTATTATTAATATGACAAGTATTGTTGGTGTATCTGGTAATGCTGGTCAAGTCAATTATGCTGCAAGTAAAGCAGGAATTATTGGTTTAACAAAATCAGTAGCAAAAGAAATTGGTTCAAGAGGAATTACCGTTAATGCTATCGCACCTGGCTATATTGATACTGAAATGACACAAGCACTTTCAGAAAAAATTCGCAAGGAATGGGAAAAACAAATTCCAATGCGTAAATTTGGAACAGTTGAAGATATTGCTGAAGCTTGTTTATATTTAGCCGAACAAAAATATATGACGGGACAAGTATTACAAATTAACGGTGGTTTATATATGTAAAGGAGGAAAAACATGAATCGAGTAGTCATTACAGGAATGGGTGCTATTACACCATTAGGAAATGATGTTGCCAGTTTTTGGGATGGATTGAAAAATGGTAAAAATGGTATAGATTTCATTACAAAATTTGATACGAAAGATATTGATGTTCATGTAGCTGCAGAAGTAAAAGGATTTGATCCTACTTTATATATGGACCGAAAAGAAGCAAAGCGAATGGATTTATTTTGCCAATATGGAATTGCTGCAGCGTTACAAGCCGTTGAAAATAGTGGGATTACTCATGAAAATACGGATTTTGACCGTTTTGGTGTCATTGTAAGTTCTGGTATTGGTGGTTTACCAACCATGGAACAACAAATTATTAAAATGCATGACAAAGGTCCAACAAGAGTTGCTCCATTATTTGTTCCGATGACAATTGGGAATATGATTGCTGGAAATATTTCAATGAAAACAGGAGCTAGAGGGATTTGTACTTCGATTGTAACAGCTTGTGCAAGTGGAACTCATGCGATTGGTGAAGCTTTCAGAAATATTAAGCACGGTTATTCTGATGTCATTTTAGCTGGTGGTTCAGAAGCAACGATTTGTGAAATTGGAATTGCAGGATTTGCTGCTTTAACAGCATTAAGTAATAGCCAAGATCCAAATGCAGCTTCCATCCCATTTGATAAAAACCGTAATGGTTTTGTGATGGGGGAAGGAGCAGGAGTTGTTGTTTTAGAAAGTTTAGAACATGCTCAAGAAAGAGGAGCAACGATTTATGCTGAAATCGTTGGTTATGGAGCAACAGCTGATGCTTATCATATGACGGCTCCTACACCAGATGGTAGTGGTGCAGGAAAAGCAATTTTACAGGCTTTGAATGAAGCGCAATTATCTCCAAGTGATGTAGATTATATTAATGCTCATGGAACAAGTACTCCTGCAAATGATTCTTCTGAAGTAACAGCAATTCGCTATGCTTTAAAAGAAGCTGCAGATAACGTACATGTTTCAAGTACAAAATCAATGACAGGACATTTATTAGGTGCTGCAGGAGCTATCGAAGCAATTGCATGTATTAAAGCAGTTGGAGAGGATTTTATTCCACCGACGATTAATGTAAAAGAACAAGATGAAGCATGTTCTGTAAATGTAACAGCACTAAAAGGTGTTGCAAAGGAAGTAAATGTTGCCATTAGTAATTCATTAGGATTTGGTGGACATAATGCAGTTTTATGCTTCAAGAAGTGGAAAGGATAATGTATGAATATAGAGGATTTAAAAGCTATTGTTTCGTTATTCGATCATTCAAGTTTAATGGAATTACATTTACAACAAGAAGGAGTAGATCTTCAACTTTCTAAACGAGAAAATTATCCAGTAAGTGATTCTAAACAAGTTGTTGAAACGATTGAAGAGAAGCCAGTGGCAGTTGTACCTACAAAAGAAATCATTGCTGAAACGGTTGGAACTAAAACTCCTGAAATACAAGAAGCAGTTGCGAAAGAAGATTTACAATATATTAAAAGTCCAATTGTGGGGATTGTGTATTTAGCACCATCTCCAGATGATCCTACTTTTGTTCAAGTTCAGGATAAAGTTCAAGTTGGACAACCAGTATGTATTATCGAAGCAATGAAAATTATGAATGAAATCAATGCAGAAATTTCTGGTGAAGTAGTAGAAATACTTGTTGAAAATGGACAAATGGTAGATTACGGGCAAGAATTATTTGCTATTAAGAAAAATTAGGAGGCTTATCATGAGTGTAATGACAGTAACAGATGTAATGAAATTAATTCCAAATCGTTTTCCAATTTTATATATTGACCGAGTAGAAGAATTAATTCCAGGTGAGCACGTAGTGGCTACTAAAAATGTAACATATAATGAGCATGTTTTCCAAGGACATTTCCCTGGAGAACCAGTATTGCCAGGAGTTTTAATTGTAGAAGCTTTAGCGCAAGCTGGCTCAATTCCATTATTATCATTAGAAAGTTTTAAAGGAAAAACTGCTTATTTAGGTGGTTTAAATCATGTGAAATTTAGAAAAAAAGTAACACCAGGAGATGTTTTAACGCTTCAAGTGGATATTCTTAAATTAAAAGAATATGCAGGAATTGGTAAAGCAAAGGCCTTTGTAGATGGTAAAGTTGTTTGTGAAGCGGAGTTAACCTTTATTATTGGTAGGTAGGATATGTTTAAAAGAATTTTAATTGCGAATCGAGGAGAAATTGCTTGTAGATTGATTCGTGCATGTAGAGAACTTCAAATTGAAACCGTAGCAGTTTATTCTCAGGCTGATTCTGAAGCATTACATGTACAATTAGCAGATTATGCTGTTTGCATAGGTAAAAATATTAGTAAAGAATCCTATTTGAATGTTGAAAATATTTTAAGTGCAGCTGTATTAACTGGTTCACAAGCGATTCATCCAGGTTTTGGTTTTTTATCAGAAAATCCTAAATTTGCAAAAATGTGTGAAGAATGTCAGGTGAAATTCATTGGACCTAGCGCACATGTCATTCAAATGATGGGAGATAAAGCACAAGCTCGTAAACAAATGATGAAAGCAGGAGTTCCCGTTATACCAGGTAGTGACGGGGTTGTTCCTACGGTTGAAGAAGGATTAAAAATTGCAGAAAAGATTGGATTTCCTCTTTTAATTAAAGCTGTCGCAGGTGGTGGAGGAAAAGGAATTCGTAAAGTCCAAACGATTAATGAATTTGAAAAACAATTTCTTGCTGCTCAACAAGAAGCGATTCAAGGATTTGGAAATGAAGAAGTGTATATTGAGAGAATCATTTATCCTGCTAAACATATTGAGTTTCAAATTTTAGCAGATTCGTATGGAAATGTTGTTCATTTAGGGGAACGTGATTGTTCTTTACAAAGAAAAAATCAAAAAATTATAGAAGAAGCACCAAGTCCTTATTTAGATGAGGAATTACGTGAAAAAATGGGACAAGCAGCTGTGTTAGCAGCAAAATCAGTAGGCTATGAAAATGCTGGAACGATTGAATTTTTAGTGGATCAGGATAAAAATTTCTATTTTATGGAAATGAATACTCGTATTCAAGTGGAACATCCTATTACAGAAATGATTACAGGAATTGATTTAGTAGAATGGCAATTAAAAGTAGCGTATGGGGAAAAATTAAGCTTTACTCAAGATGACATTCACATTAAAGGACACTCGATTGAATGTCGTTTAAATGCAGAATGCCCAAGGGAAAACTTTAGACCAGCGCCTGGAACGATTAAAGTCTTACATCAACCAAATGGAGGTTTGGGAGTAAGAATTGAATCAGCTTTATATTCTGGATATAAAATTCCACCATTTTATGATTCCATGTTATCAAAATTAATTGTCCATGCACCAGGTAGAACTCAAGCCATTTCAAAAATGGAACGAGTTCTGCAAGAATTAGTAGTTGAAGGCGTTGAGACGAATAAGGAATTTTTACAAGATTTATTGCAATCAACTTTTTTTGAAAGAGGAGATTATACGACAAATGTTGTAGAAGAAAAATTCTTACCAGAGTGGTTTCATGAGTCTCGTCCATAAAGGGGTGATTAGATGGGTTTATTTAAAAAACGTCCTTATATTTCATTAAAACAGAATCCTGTTGATGTAGAAGAGTCTGAAAAAGCTCCAATGATACCAGATGGAAAATGGATTCAATGCCCTCAATGTCAAAAAACAGTTTATTTAGATGATATTGGGGAATTTCAAATTTGCCCAAACTGTGATTATCATTTTAGATTAACACCAAAGCAAAGAATTGCTGTTATGACAGATGAGTTTGAGAAATGGTTTGTCGATACAAAGGTGAAAGTACCTGTTGAGTTTCCAGGGTATGACTTGAAACAGAAAAAAGCTAGACAAACAACAGGAGAACAAGAAGCTGTAACCGTTGGTCTTGCAAAAATTAGTCACTTACCATTTGTTTTAGCGATTATGAATCCTTATTTTATGATGGGTTCAATGGGACAAGTAGTTGGTGAGAAACTGACTTTAGCCTTTGAAGAAGCAATCAAGAGAAAGCTTCCAATTATAGTTTGCACAGCTTCTGGTGGCGCTAGAATGCAAGAAGGAATTTATTCATTAATGCAAATGGCAAAAATTAGTGGAGCAGTACAAGCGCATCACTTAGAAGGATTATTATACATCACAGTATTAACAGATCCTACAACAGGTGGTGTCACAGCAAGTTTTGCGATGCAAGGGGATATTATTATTAGTGAACCAAGAGCAATTGTTGGATTTGCGGGTAAACGTGTGATTGAACAAACGATGAAAGAAAAATTACCGGATAATTTCCAACAAGCAGAAACTGTACAGGCAAATGGATTTATTGATGCTATCATTCATCGTACTCAGTTAAAAGAAACATTAAAAACTCTTTTAAGTCTACATTCTTTAGAGGAGGAATTCAGATGAAACCAATGAAAATCGTCCAAAAAGCACGTGATATTAACCGTGCAACTACTAAAGAATGGATTGACGAAATTTTCGATGACTTTATCGAATTAAAAGGAGATCGTTTTTTTGCAGATGATGCTGCCATTATTGGTGGTATTGCTCGTTTAAAGGAGATTCCAGTTACAGTCATAGGAATGCAAAAAGGTCATACTTTAAAAGAAAATATTCAGCGTAATTTTGGACAAGTTCATCCAGAAGGTTATCGAAAAAGTTTAAGGTTAATGAAACAAGCTGAAAAATTTAATCGTCCAATTATTACAATGATTAATACAGCTGGAGCTTTTTGTGGTAAAAGCGCTGAAGATAGAGGGATTGGGGAAGCCATTGCTAAAAATCTTCAAGAGATGAGTCATTTAACCGTTCCAGTTATTGCCATTTTAATGGGTGAAGGTGGAAGTGGAGGAGCCATTGCATTAGCTGTTGCTAATGAAGTTTGGATGATGGAATATGCCATTTATTCAATCTTATCTCCAGAAGGATTTGCTTCAATTTTGTGGAAAGATAGTTCAAAAGCAGAACAAGCAAGTGAATTAATGAAGTTTACAAGTAAGGAATTACTCGAAGAAGGAATTGTCGATAAAATTATTTTAGAGAAAAATCGTTCGTTTAAAAAAATTGCGACAGACCTTCAAACTTCTTTATTGGAATCTTTAAAAGAATGGCGTACCAAATCAAAGGAAGAACTAGTAAGCCAACGCTTAGAAAAATTTAGAAAAT
>CAUSAK010000035.1:0-11829 GCA_963529535.1 uncultured Granulicatella sp.
GAGTAAGAGATTTCTCACAAGTTTATGAAGAGGGTGCTATTTCAAAAGAAATTACACAAAAAGCTTTAAAAGTCCTTCAAGTAGATGAAAAGGGATTAGATGCGATTGATCGTAAGTTATTAAATGCCATGATTGATTTATATGATGGAGGCCCAGTTGGGTTAGGTGCCATTGCTGCCAATATTTCTGAAGATGCTGAAACAATCGAAGATATGTATGAACCATATTTATTACAAATTGGATTTATGAAGCGAACTTCAAGAGGAAGAATGGTAACACCGGAAGCTTATGTTCATTTGAACAGAAGATATTAGATAGAAAGATGGAATAAGAATGAATTATACAACTCAAGATTTTGATTTTTATTTACCTGAAGAACTGATTGCTCAAACGCCTTTGAAAGATCGAACTTCATCACGTTTATTAGTCGTTAATGAAATAGAACATAGTGTAGAAGATAAACATTTTTCTGAAATTATTGATTATTTAGAAGAAGGTGATACATTAGTCGTTAATAATACAAGAGTATTGCCAGCTAGATTATACGGCGAAAAAGAGGGGACAGGGGCTCATATTGAAGTGCTACTACTACATAATACGCATGGAGATTACTGGGAAACTCTTGTAAAGCCAGCTAAAAGAATGAAAGTTGGAACAGTAGTATCCTTTGGTGATGGACGATTAAAGGCAACAGTGACAGAAGAATTAGAACAAGGTGGAAGAATGATTGAATTTCAATACGATGGAGTATTTTTAGAAATTTTAGAATCATTAGGTGAAATGCCATTACCACCGTATATCAAAGAACGATTAGATGATCAAGAACGTTATCAAACGGTTTATGCAAAGGAAAATGGTTCTGCAGCTGCACCAACAGCGGGTTTACATTTTACAAAAGAATTAATGGGAAAAATTCAACAAAAAGGGATTCAAATTGTTCCAATTACATTACATGTTGGATTAGGAACCTTTAGACCCGTTTCCGTAGATCATTTAGAAGACCATAAAATGCATTCGGAATATTATCATATTTCAAAAGAAACAGCAGAAGTTATTGCAGAAACAAAGAAAAATGGAAACCGAGTGATTGCAGTAGGAACAACTTCGATTCGTACATTAGAAACAGTCGGTTCAGCTAATCAAGGAGAAATCGTTCCAAGTAGTGGATGGACAGATATTTTCATTTCCCCAGGATATGAATTTAAGGTAGTGGATGCCTTTATTACGAATTTCCATCTTCCAAAATCAACATTAGTGATGTTAGTGAGCGCTTATCTAGGGCGAGACTTTACATTAGAAGCTTATCATCATGCCATTCGTGAACGTTATCGTTTCTTTAGTTTTGGTGATGCAATGTTTGTTTATCGATAAATCTAGCAGTAGAAATTGGAGATGATACAATTGTCTTTTGAACAAATAAAAGAGCAAATTATACAGGATGAAGAAAATCTAATTTATACGGAGCAAGGAATTGAACCATTATTTTGGATTCCGGAAACAGCAAAGATTTTAATTATCGGTCAAGCACCAGGATTGAAAGCTCAAGAAAGCCGTAAATTTTTCTGGGATAAAAGTGGAGAACGTTTAAGAGAATGGCTAGGTGTTGATGAAACGTTATTTTACGAATCAGGATTATTTGCAGTCGTTCCAATGGACTTTTACTATCCTGGAAAAGGTAAAAGTGGAGATAAACCACCTAGAAAAGGATTTGCCCCAAAATGGCATCCATTAGTTTTACCATTATTGAAACAGGTTGAGTGCATCCTGTTAGTTGGATCATATGCACAAAACTATTATTTAAAAGACACGAAAAAAGAAAATTTGACGGAAACGGTAAGAAGTTACTCTGAATACTTGCCAAAGTATTTTCCATTAGTACATCCTTCCCCTTTAAATATAAGGTGGATGAAGAAAAATCCATGGTTTGAAGAAGAAGTATTACCAGAATTAAAAATGATTGTAAAAAATATTATAAAAAAGGAGAATGAATGATGTTTATTACACGACACAATAACCCATATGAATTAAAAGGGAAATTACCAATAGTAGGAGAAAAAGCTCCTCACTTTTCATTAGAATGCATTCATGGAGAAATGAAAACTCCAGAATCATTTGTAGGACGAGTAACTTTAGTCAGTGTTGTTCCAGATATTAATACTCGAGTTTGCGATATTCAAACAAAAGCCTTCCATAAAAAAATGAAAGAACATCCAAGTGTTCAATTAGTGACCATTAGTAAAAATAATAAAGATGAATTTAAAAATTGGTGTTCAGCAAATGATGTTGCAATGGAAATGTTATGCGATGTTAATTTTACATTTGGAGAAGCGTATGGTATTTATGTGCCTGAATTAAGTGTAGACCAACGTTCGATTTTTGTGTTGGATCAAAATGGAACAATTGTTTATCAAGAAATTGTTCAAGAAATGACAGATGAACCAAATTATGATGAAGCTATTCGAGTAGCATTAACTTACTTATAAAAAGGAGGGAAATATATGGGAAATGATAGTTTATTTCCACCGATTGAGCCTTATAATGAATTTTACTTAGACGTTTCTTCCACACATCAAATATATGTAATGGAATCAGGAAATCCAAATGGAAAGCCGGTGGTGATTGTTCATGGTGGACCAGGAGGAGGTTCAAGTCCGGTAACTCGTCAATTGTTTAATCCAGATGTTTACCGAATGATTCAATTTGACCAACGTGGTTGTGGAAAAAGTTTACCTTTTCTTTCATTAGAGGAGAATACAACTCAATATTTGGTTTCAGATATGGAGAAAATCCGTGAAAAGCTAGGGATTGAAAAATGGATTGTGTTTGGTGGTAGTTGGGGGACGACTTTATCCCTTCATTATGCGATTCAATATCCAAAAAGAGTTATAGGATTGATTTTACGAGGGATTTTCTTAGGTAGACAAGAAGATACCGATTGGCTTTATCAAAAAGGAGCTAGTGATTTCTTCCCAGATCAATTTGAGCCTTATTTGAATCATATTCCAGTTGAAGAACAAGATGATTTAGTAACAGCTTATTATAAAAGGTTGACAAGTGATGATGCATCTATTCGCTTAGAAGCTGCTCGTCAATGGGCTAGATGGGAAGGTGGTATTATTACCTTATTGCCTAGAAAAACTTCTGGTGAGGAATTAGATGAGCACATGCTTGAGATTTCCATTATGGAATGTCATTATTTCTACCACCATTGCTTTGTAGAAGATGATAATTATATTCTCAACCATGCAGATACATTAAAAGAGATTCCGATTAAAATAGTTCATGGTAGATATGATGTCGATTGTCGTCCAAGTGGGGCATATGATTTAAAACAAAAATTGCCACATGCTGAATTAGTCTTTTCTAGTGCAGCAGGACATGCGCAAATGGAACCTTCAACGGTGAAGGAATTGTTACGATTTGCGAGAGAATTTGAATAAGCTCATTAGGACAGTTTCGTAAAACAATAAACGCTTCACAACAAGAAAACGAACTTGTTGTGAAGCGTTATTTTATTTATTAAATAATAATTGTTCTAATGCGCGTCTTTGTACTTTCATCGTTGCTGTTCTTGGAATTTTATCGTATTCCATCATAATTGGTTCATTTAAATGAGGTAATTTTTCAATGGCTTTAAACCATAATTCCTCTTGGAAGAGTTCATCAGCTGTAATAGCGATGATTGGCTGAGGGTATCCATGGTTATCACGAATAATGACGACTTCTTCAAGGAATGAAAGATGGTCTAATAAATAATCTTCAATAGCTAGTGTACTTTCTACTGTTTCTACTAAATCTATTTGACGGTCATGGAGTAGTAATTCACCTTTATCATTGATAAGGCCGTAATCACCAGTATCCCACCATTCATCGTAAACATTTTCTTGGAATCGATCATCTTCTTTAAAGTAAGTTAAAGCACGTCCCTTAGAATATAATTGAATATTTCCTGGTGTATTCGTTGCTAGTAGTGTACCGTCATTCGTTGCAATTCTTGCCTTTGTAAAATGTTCAAATCCAATCCCCATATTACGGATATTCATTCCTGGTAATGATTCCAAAGTGTGTTTACGAACGATTGCAGGTCCGCATTCACTTTGTCCATAAATTTGTAAATAGATAGCATTTTTCTCACGATTAGTTTTTAAGAAAGTAGCCATTGTTTCTTTATTAATCGCGTCAAATGTCGAATGATAATAGCGAGTATTTTCAAATAATTCTGGATGTGCTTTAGCAAGAGTAGACCATTGAACAAAATTATTCGGATGGGTTTCAATTCCAATTGGTTTAAATCGTTGAAGTAGGTTTTCAATATTAGGAATACTTGGATCTTTAATCGCTAAATAGGGAAATCCTAAACTCATTAAAGAAGATATTCCAATATTAAAACGTGAATGTACTGGAGAAATATGGAATGCTAATAATCCAGTTTCTTCCATTTTTGAAAATATACTCTTTTGAAAAGCTGTTCTCCATCCCATGCTGTTAGCAGAGTGTGCAATTAGTTTAGGAATACCGGTTGTTCCAGAGGTATGTGTCATATAACTAATCTTATTTGGATTAAGAGAAACTAATGGAGTTACCGTTTCAACTTGTTTTTGAATTTCTTGAACAGAAATAGCTTTAGACTTATTCTTTTCTTTTAAAAGCTTAACTTTGTCCTTTGTTTCATCATCATAAATTAACCATGCGTCTTCCAATCGTTCAAAAAATGTATCAATAATGGTAGAAGGAAGATGAGCAGAAGTCATGACAGGAACTGCTCCTAAATATGAAATAGCACAAGCTAACCAATAAGTATCGACAGCAGAAGATTTGTATACCATTACTTTTTCAGTTGTCTTAATTCCTAAACTAGCCAACTGGAAAGCTCGTTTCTGAATGAATGTTAAACTTTCTTTGTAGGTTGTTTCTAGTCCAAATTCAGGAAAAGCGGATAATACTTCATCTAAATATATATTTGTATTTGGAAAATCTATAGAAGCTTTTTCATAATTTTTAAATAAATGTAAAGGTTCATGTTCATAAATGGTAAACATAGTAACATCCTTTCGAAAATAATCTTTATCTAGTATACAGGAGGGTAAGAAAACATGCAAAAAATATTTTAGTATACTAGTATGCAAACGTTTTAATATTTGGTAAAATGGATTTATACAACCGGTTTAATGCTGGTAGAAATAGGAGATGATAGATTTGCAAATTAAAAATGAAGCAATGCTGATTACTTATTCAGATAGCTTAGGAAAAAATATGAAGGATTTAAAATTTGTTTTAGAATCCTATTTTAAAGAAGCGATTGGTGGAGTTCATTTACTTCCATTTTTCCCTTCAACAGGTGATAGAGGATTTGCTCCAAGTGATTATACGACTGTTGATCCAACATTAGGAAGTTGGGAAGATGTTGACGCTCTTGGAGAGCAATATTATCTAATGTTTGATTTTATGATTAATCATATTTCTCGTGAATCAAAATTTTTCCAAGATTTTAAAAAGAATCATGAAAATTCTCCATATAAAGATATGTTTATTCGTGTGCATGAATTTTTCCCACCGGGACGTCCAACACAAGAAGATATCGATTTAATCTATAAGAGAAAAGATAAAGCACCTTTCCAAATAGTTCACTTTGAAGATGGTACAACAGAAGAAGTTTGGAATACATTTGGTGAAGAACAAATTGATTTAGATGTAAAAAAAGAAATCGTAAAAGAATTTATTCGTGAAACGATTAAAGATATGGCAAGTCATGGATGTTCCTTAATTCGTTTAGATGCTTTTGCGTATGCAGTGAAAAAATTAGATACAAATGATTTCTTTGTAGAGCCAGAGATTTGGGATTTATTAGATGAAGTAAGAGCAGAAGCCGCAAAATATCAAGTAGAATTATTACCTGAAATTCATGAGCACTATTCTATTCAAATGAAAATTGCAAATCATGATTATTTTGTTTACGATTTTGCATTACCAATGGTTGTTTTATATTCGCTTTATAGTGGAAAATCTAATCGTTTAGCAAATTGGTTAAAAATGAGTCCGATGAAACAATTTACAACATTAGATACACATGATGGGATTGGAGTTGTAGATGCAAGAGATTTATTAACAGACGAAGAATTAGACTATACTTCAGAACAACTTTATAAAGTTGGAGCGAATGTTAAGAGAGTGTATTCTAGTGAAAAATACAATAACTTAGATATATACCAAATTAATAGTACTTACTATAGTGCTCTTGGTAACGATGATGCAAGTTATTTATTATCAAGAGTATTACAATGCTTTGCACCTGGTATTCCTCAAATTTATTATGTAGGCTTACTAGCAGGTGAAAACGATATTGAACTTCTTGAAGCGACAAAAGAAGGACGTAATATTAATCGTCATTACTATACATTAGAAGAAATTGAAAAAGAAGTAGAACGTCCAGTAGTTAAACAATTGTTATCATTATTACGTTATAGAAATACTTCAAAAGCATTTGATTTGGAAGGTGAAATTCAAATTACAACTCCAGATGAGTCAACAATTGAAATTGTTCGTACAAGTGCCGATAAAGAAACGAAAGCTCGTTTAGTAGCAAATTTAGCAACGAAAGAATTTATGATTGAAGAAAATGAAGTAGCAATTTTATTGTAAAATAGTATATAAAACAAGGTAGATATTCTTTGGATATATAAACAAATGAAATGAAAATAGCAAAATGAAAATTGTGAAAATTTTTCTTTCAAAAAATCATTTTTACCTATTTACAAAATTGAGGAAATAGGGTATTATATTTATGTGATAAAAATAACAATCAACGGAGGAAATCACAGTGACTGAAGAGAAAAAAGTAGTAGACTCTCAAAAAGAAGTGAATGAATTAGTAGAGAAAGGGTTATTAGCTTTGGAAGAGTTCAGATTGCTCAATCAAGAGCAAGTGGACTATATTGTTGCGAAAGCATCAGTAGCAGCCCTTGATCAACATGGTGTGTTAGCTTTACACGCTGTAGAAGAAACAGGTCGTGGAGTTTTCGAAGATAAAGCGACTAAAAACTTATTTGCATGTGAACACGTTGTTCATAATATGCGTCATACTAAAACCGTTGGAGTTATTGAAGATGACGAAGTAACAGGTTTAACATTAATCGCAGAACCAGTTGGGGTTGTCTGTGGGATTACACCAACAACTAACCCAACTTCAACCGCAATTTTCAAATCATTGATTGCTTTGAAAACTCGTAACCCAATCGTATTTGCATTCCATCCATCAGCTCAAAAGAGTTCAGCTCATGCAGCTCAAATCGTTCGTGATGCAGCAATTGCAGCTGGAGCTCCAGAAAACTGTATCCAATGGATTGAACATCCATCAATTGAAGCAACAAATGCTTTAATGAATCACGATGGAATTGCAACTATCCTTGCAACAGGTGGTAATGCAATGGTTAAAGCCGCTTATTCATGTGGAAAACCTGCTTTAGGGGTAGGTGCTGGTAACGTACCTGCTTATGTTGAAAAATCAGCAAATATTCGTCAAGCTGCTCATGATATCGTAATGAGTAAATCATTTGATAACGGAATGGTTTGTGCTTCAGAGCAAGCAGCTATTATTGATAAAGAAATTTATGATGAATTTGTAGCAGAATTAAAGAGCTACCATACTTATTTTGTATCTAAGAAAGAAAAAGCATTACTTGAAGAGTTCTGCTTCGGTGTTAAAGCAAACAGCAAAAACTGTGCTGGCGCTAAATTAAACGCTAATATCGTAGGTAAACCTGCTGCATGGATTGCAGAACAAGCAGGATTCTCAGTTCCAGAAGGAACAAATATTTTAGCAGCTGAATGTAGCGAAGTAGGGGAAAAAGAACCTTTAACTCGTGAAAAATTATCTCCAGTAATTGCAATCTTAAAATCAGAATCTCGTGAAGATGGTGTTGAGAAAGCTAGACAAATGGTTGAATTTAACGGTTTAGGACACTCTGCAGCTATTCATACAGAAGATGCTGACTTAGCAAAAGAATTTGGACGTATTGTTCGTGCAATTCGTGTAATCTGGAATGCTCCATCTACATTTGGTGGTATCGGGGATGTTTACAATGCCTTTATTCCATCTCTAACATTAGGTTGCGGTTCTTATGGACGTAACTCAGTTGGCGATAACGTAAGTGTTGTGAATCTATTAAATATCAAAAAAGTAGGGAGACGTAGAAATAATATGCAATGGTTTAAAGTTCCTTCGAAAATCTATTTCGAACGTGATTCAATTCAATACTTACAAAAAATGAAAAATGTACACCGTGTAATGATCGTAACTGACCAACAAATGGTTAACTTAGGATTCTTACAACGTGTGATTGAACAATTAGAATTACGCCCTAACAAAGTACTTTATGAAGTATTCTCAGATGTTGAACCAGATCCAGACATCACAACAGTTAACCGTGGTGCTGAAATTATGAAATCATTTGAACCAGATACAATCGTAGCTCTTGGTGGTGGTTCTGTAATGGATGCTGCTAAAGTTATGTGGATGTTCTACGAACAACCTCAAATCGACTTCCGTGATTTAGTACAAAAGTTCATGGATATTCGTAAACGTGCATTCAAATTCCCTGAATTAGGTGAAAAAGCTAAATATGTTGGTATTCCAACAACTTCAGGTACAGGTTCTGAAGTAACACCATTTGCCGTTATTTCTGATAAAGCAAATAACCGTAAATATCCATTAGCGGACTATTCATTAACTCCAACAATTGCGATTGTTGACCCAGCATTAGTTATGACAGTTCCAGGATTTGTTACAGCAGATACAGGTATGGACGTATTAACACACGCAGTCGAAGCATATACTTCAACATTAGCGAATGACTACACTGATGGTTTAGCTTTACAAGCAATCAAGTTAGTATTTGAAAACTTAGAAAGTTCAGTTAAAAATGGAGACTTCGTATCAAGAGAAAAAATGCATAATGCTTCTACAATGGCTGGTATGGCATTTGCCAATGCATTCCTTGGAATGTCTCACTCAATGGCCCACAAAGTTGGTGGATTCTTCCATACAGTACACGGACGTACAAATGCAATCTTGCTTCCATATGTTATTCGTTACAATGGTACTCGTCCAGCTAAAGCAGCTACATGGCCTAAATATAACTACTACCGTGCAGATGAAAAATTCCAAGACATCGCTAGAATGTTAGGATTACCTTCATCAACTCCAGAAGAAGCAGTAGATGCTTTAGCAAAAGCTGTTTATGAATTAGGAGAACGCGTAGGAATTGAAATGAACTTTAAAGCTCAAGGTGTAGATGAAAAAGAATGGAAAGAAACAATCCATGAAATCGCATTGTTAGCATATGAAGATCAATGTTCACCAGCGAACCCTCGTTTACCAATGGTTGCTCATATGGAAGAAATTCTTGCTGATGCATACTATGGATATGCAGAACGCCCAGGACGTTTAAAATAATCAATGAAAAAAATCAAGCGTAGTAGTTTTCGGACTATTACGCTTGATTTTTTATCTGTTAGAGTAAATACTAATACAGATGTTTGGTTTATTTTAATACAGTTTTGTGTTATACTATTAAAGAAATTGAAGGTAGGTTTATATCTTTAATATGTTGTCAGCGAGATTTAAAGGAGGGAACAATATGACCCCTAATAAAGAAGATTACATAAAAGCAATATATAAATTAGGTGGCAATCACGAAATCATTTCTAATAAGTCTATTACTAATATGCTTCAAATATCAGCTGCTTCTACAACAGAAATGTTAAATAAATTAGTGGCAGAAAATTATGTCGTTTATGAACGATATAAAGGTGCAAGACTGACAGAAAAAGGAATTTTGTATGCTGAAGGCTTAATTCGTACACATAAGATATGGGAAGTGTTTTTAGTACAGTCATTAGGATTTTCTCCAGATGAAGTTCATGCTCAAGCTGAAATATTAGAACATGCTTCTTCACCAGAATTAATTAATCGATTAATGGAATTCCTGGATGATCCTACTCATTGTCCTCATGGAGAAGTTATTCCTAAAATTCATGAATCTTAAGCAATGCATGAAATAAATACTGATTTGGAGGGAAATTATGTCAACCAAACATCAACAAATTATTGAATACATTGAAACATTGCCTGTTGGAGAAAAAATTTCAG
Source organism: uncultured Granulicatella sp. (assembly GCA_963529535.1). GTDB lineage: Bacteria > Bacillota > Bacilli > Lactobacillales > Aerococcaceae > Granulicatella. Next base: position 10,148 of record CAUSAK010000035.1, read on the forward strand.
TTCGTACGATTGCTAAAAATATGCAATTAAGTGAAGGAACTGCTTATCGCGCAATTAAAGCAGCCGAAAATTTAGGAGTTGTTTCTACTATTGAACGTGTAGGAACGATTCGTATTGAACGTAAATCAAAAGAAAATTTTGAAAAACTTTCTTTTGGAGAAATTGTTAAAATTATCGAAGGAGAAGTTTTTGGTGGGGCAGAAGGTTTAGATAAAATTTTAAATCGTTTTGTTATTGGAGCTATGACGGAAGATGCGATGAGCCGTTACATTCATCCGGAATCTTTGCTGATTATAGGGAATCGTGAAGAGGCACAGTTGTTAGCTTTAGAGCAAGGAGCAGCAGTGTTAATTACTGGGGGATTTATCGCTTCTAAGGAATTGATTCAAAGGGCAGACGAATTAAAAATTCCTGTTATCGGAACCACTTATGATACATTTACAGTCGCTTCTCTCATTAATCGTGCAATGACAGACCAATTAATTAAGAAAAAAATTATGATTGTAGCCGATATATATACAGATTTTTCTAATACTCATTATTTAAAAGTTGATGATACTGTAGAAGATTATCGGAAAATGAATCATAAAACTGGTAATTCAAGATTTCCTGTCATGAATCGTTCCAATCGTTTGGTTGGAATTGTGACAGCAAAAGATGTGATTGGAAAAAGTGAACATTTGATTATTGAAAGAGTGATGACAAAAAATCCAAGTGTTACAAAATTACATGCAAGTGTTGCGAGTGTGGCACATTCTATGATTTGGAATGGGTTAGAGATGCTTCCTGTGGTTCAAGATAATATGGAATTAATAGGAATTATTTCTCGTCAAGATGTCATGAAGGCTATGCAATTAGCGCAAAGGCAACCACAAGTGGGAAATACTTTTGAAGATGATGTTGCAGAAAGCATGAATCTTTTAGAACTAGATTCGCAACAATCTAAGTTTCAATTTACAGTAACACCACAAATGACGAATAATATTGGAATGTTATCTTTTGGTGTTTTATGCGAAGTTGTTAGTGTTGCTGCAAAAGAATTTATTTCTCGAAGTCAAAGAAGGAACGCTGTCATTGAACAATTAGATTTACATTATTTAAAAATGATTCCTATTGATAGTGAAATTATTTTACAAATCCAATCACTGGATAATGGAAGAAAAATAACGAAATTGGATATTTCAGTTTATTTAGAAAATAGTATTGTTGCAAAAGCTGTGATGTCTAGTCAGTTAATGGAAAGGAATTAATCATTAGAATGAATACACAAGAATATTTAATAGCTATTGATCAAGAAATTCAAAAAGCAGAATCAATCGTAATTTTGCGACATGAGTTACCTGATCCTGATGCTATTGGTTCTCAGATTGCTTTAAAGAAAATTATTGAAGCAACTTATCCTGCAAAAAAGGTCTATGCTTTAGGAGAAATGAATGAAGATTTAGCTTACATTGGTACTATGGATGAAATTACTCAAGAAGTATTTGATACATCATTAATTATTGTAAATGATACGGCTAACACACCGCGTATTGATTCGCCATATGAAGTAACTCCTTCAGAAGTAATCAAAATTGATCATCATCCTGATAGAGATGTCTATGGTAAAATTTCATATGTTGATACAACTGCAAGTAGTACAAGTGAAATTTTATGTCAATTTGTATTTAGTGAAAATTCTC
>CAUSAK010000036.1:0-11287 GCA_963529535.1 uncultured Granulicatella sp.
GAAAATTCTTCTTCGGTCAAACAATGATTACCGCCGGGATGATTGCACTTGCGATTTTTACGGTCGATTCGATTTTCCGTCTGTACTCGCATTGGCAATCTTCACGCCGTCAATCAGCAAACTAAATAGATGAACCTGAAACTGCCAAAGATTTTCTTTGGTGGTTTTTTTGTTACCGTTGGTTTGTTTTTTGAAATGGTGAGATTTGTTATAGTAGCTATATTAAGGCACCGGTTCGAGCCTAGGTCTCTCACCTTTGAAGCTTCAAAGCTGGAGTAAGGAATACATTCCTAACTCCAGCTAATTCACATTCAATGCGATTTCCTAATATTGCTACTATAACCGCACCATTTCATCACAAACCAACTCACAAAGAAAATCTTTGGATTTCGTCCTCATTGTGAATTTCATCATGGTAGGGATAAGATCTGTACCGGTTCGAGCCGAAGTCTCTCACCTACTGAACCTCAATGAGTCTCTACGGAATAAATTCCTAGAGTCTCATATTCGCATCAGTTACCTCTCGCTCTTACTCCTACCATAGAATCCCAAGGGACTCCATCTTCTTTCATTGAATCGGTTTTCTCTAAACCTTCTGAGTTCATAAAAATAATTGAATTTTATTATTTAGATTTGCTGCAAGGATGAAGATTGTCAATTCTCGTTTTAGTAAAGAATAAGTGATTGAGTATGGACAGATAGCGGGTTCTGTGGTTCAATTAATATATTAGGGTGTCATAGCTCAGTTGGATAGAGCAAGCGTTTCCTAAACGCTAGGTCGGGGGTTCGAGACCCTTTGACACCGCTAGAAAAAAATCCACTGGTTAAACCAGTGGATTTTTTGATTATTTACTACATGCTAATTTCTTGATAGTTAGTTAAATTTATTTATTATACTTATAAAAAGGAGCCACAAAAATCTCTTTATATTCTTCATACTCGAGTTTACTAGACCCTTTAAAGATATTCCTACCAATAGACCTAGTGGAGTTATTATAATTAGGTCCACCAATAGTAAAGAAAAACTCATGATGAAGTTTTTGAATGATTTCTTCTGATTCACTATTATTATAGTTTAAATCAATTTGTAAAACATTTTTAATTGACGGAAGCCACGCTGTATTAAAACGTCTAAAAAGAAAAATAGGTTTATCTTCAACAGTTTTGTTATTTAAATACTTAACGATCCTCCAAATAATTATTCTAGCACTAAGCATACCTACATTGCTTTCACGTGATACTATCTCATTTGCAAATCTCTTTATTTTTTTATCTTTCAAAGAAAATCCAGGAGTTTGACTTCTGAATGGATACGCTTCAAGATTTGCTATTTTATTGGAAATTTTCTTTAATACATCTATTTGATTTTTATCCAGATTACAAAAAAATGATTTAACTTTCTCATTCTTTTGTAAAATATCCATAAATAATCTAGCAAAGTAATGTCCTAGATAGTAAGGGGTTTCTTGTCCAATTTTACTATTTATCGTTAACAACTCTCTATATGGTATACTACTATTTTTAGAAGTATTAACAATATGTTCTTTTATATAATCTTTACCCTTTAAAAATTCAATAGTACCATTATCATCTGTCTTTAACATATTTAACGAGCTATCTTCACTGTTTATCTTACTAGCTATTTCATAATATTTAAAAATATTTTCATTTTTTAAGTTCATACCAATGTTCGGATTCACTAGACACAAATATAATTTGGCTTCAGATATATTTCCTTGAATATGATTTGGAATTCCAAAATGAATATTTAAATCCTTTTCCTTTTTAAAATCTTTTAACTTCTCTTCTACATCTAGCCAAGAAAAAGACGAACTTGTTTGCCTAATGGCCTCAAAAAAAGAATTTACCAAATTATCAACTTTCTCTCCGCTCCAAGGATTATATCGTTTGAATAAGTTATCGATATTTTCAATATTTTTATTAACTTCAATATAACGAGTTAGTAAATCGTCTAAATCCATTTTATTACCTCCAAATCTCTTCATATAATTAAGTATAACATAATGCAATCTACAAAAGACATATCTTCCTGACCCTATTTAAATCTCTTCTTTGATTTGTTTGAAATTAAACTCTGTTATATAAATTTTAAGCAAAAAAAGGAGTTGTATGAACTCGATTACAACTCCTTTAAACTAAATATATTCTAGAAGATATTTATTAATACTCCAACAGTAATTACTGCAGTAAGAATTAATAAAACTTTTGTAGCACTCAATCTCTTTATTGATACTAGCCACCAAGCTAGTAATACCATAATTAAAGGTAAGACTCCCGGGTAGATACCGTTAAGAATATCTTGAAGTAACTTTGTTTCTTCCCCGAACGGAACTGTAAGAGTAGTAGCTAAACTAATTGTCGTGGCCGATAATCCCCCTACTACTATAATTCCAAGAGTATTAAACATATTAGTAATTCTTCGAGCATCATCACTAATAATCTTGTCAATTGCACCCACACCCAATTTGTATCCTGTTCTAAATGAAACAATAGTAATCGTTGTAGCAATTGTAAAATAAGTAATGATATAGAATAAAGGTCCTAGTGCTGATCCACCCACAGATAACCCCATCGCAATTGATAATAATGTTGGCACTAAAATACCTTGCATGATGGAATCACCAATCCCTGCTAATGGCCCCATTAAGGATGCTTTCACAGTAACTGGAAGATTTTCATCGGTCAAATTTCCCATTCCAATCTGTTCTTCAAGTGAAGCAACTATCCCGTTAACAAGTTGTCCAGTTTGAGGTTCAGTATTATAGAAAACTGAGTGACGCATTAATAAACGTCGATAAGCTTCTGGGTTATCTTTGTAATATTTATCAGCAAGTGGTAAATATGAGTATGCCCAAGCAGCTCCATGCATTTTTTCATAGCTCATTGCAGACTCTGTCATAAATCCATATCTAAGGAAAATTTGTCTTAGTTCTTTTTTTGTTAATCTTTCTTTTTTATTTTCCATAACCCACACCTCCTACTCGAACATATCATTATCTTCGTATAACTCTTCTGTTACTGTTGCTTTAGTTTCAACTGTTTCAGTTGCTACATTTCCTTTATTCCCAGTTGAAAGATATACAACATAGGCAAACGCAGCAGCAATGAATACTAGTGCTACAGTATTTAACTTAGCAAAGGCAATTAATACGAATCCTAAGAAGAAGAAAACTAATTCTGCTTTCTTCTTAATTAAAATATTCATTAGCATAGCAATCCCTAGAGCAGGTAATACTCCACCTAAGACGCTAACAATATGTGTAACAACTTCTGGCATACTCTTCAACAAAGATTCAACTAAATCTTTACCAAAATAGATTGCTAACATAATAGGAATCACACGAACTAAGAAAGTTATGAACTGTGTATATACAATTTGATTGAGGATTAAGCCTTTAATATCGAGATTTGCAGCGGCTTTCTCTGCTTTGTGATTGAAATATGAGAAACCCGCCATCCGTAAGTTATAGAAGATTAATCCAAAAGTTTGTCCAATGAAAATGGCTAACGTAACTGCAACTGCAGGATCTTTTGTAGTTGCTAAAGCTAAACCGATACCACCATAAGAAGCATAGGTAATTTCACTACTTGATGTACCACCCGTATGCATACTAGCAATAAATACACCTTGTACCGCTAATCCACACAAAACCCCTGCCTGTACATCGCCAAACACTAAACCAATCAAGAAACCTGCAACTAAAGGACGTCCAAGGATATAATAGCCTCCTACAACCCCATAAGCCCATACAGTCTCAACAGCTCCTAAGTAACATAAAACACCAACAATAAACGCTTGAAACAACAGAACCATATCCATATTAATCTCCCTTTCTGCTTAATGTTTCGTATTTTGATTTAACATCCTCCCATGTTCTTTTTTCTTCATCTGGGATTAGTTGAAAACTAATATTTACACCATTACTAGATAAGTAATTGAATGCATCATAATCTTTATCATCAATACATAAGGTTCTACCGACTGTTATTGCATCACTTCTAGTATTCATTGGACCAACATTGAGTTCAGTTCCAAAATCGGCCCCTAATTTCATAATATGTGCCATGACTTGAGGTGAATTCGCAATGATAAAGAAATTTTTAGCTGAATCTTTCGCTAATTTAACTTTTTCAGGTGCCATATCTTCACCATAAATTCCTAGTTTTAAATTTCTTACCGCTGCCTTTAACACTCTTCTTCTCAATTCATCTTTAACGATGTCATCTCCAAAGACCAAAATTCCATCTACTGGTCTTTCAATAGACCATCTCGTCATCGTTTGTCCATGAATTAACCGGTCATCGACTCTAACTAAAGTAATCGTCATAATGATTTCTCCCTTCATTCAATACAAACAAAGTCTTTTCAAATTAATCCCAAATTATCTAAACAAAGTAGATTCAATTGGATACTCAGATGAATCTAGAAATACATCTGAAGTTTCAATTGGTGAATTATCCTCTCTAAAAGTAATTTGTTCAATTTTTAAAACAGGCGATTTTTCTGGTAAATCCATTAATTTAGCAAGTTTTTTATCGACTAATTCAGCCGTAAACTTTCTACTACCATATTTTATTTTCTGATTCATTACTTTTTCTAAAGATGTAAATAATCCCTGTTGCTCTAAATCTTCATTTTCTAAACCACTAGCTCTTTCTGAAGTAACCCAGTTAAATAAAACAATTACAGTTTTATCATCTACTTTTCTACGTCTCTCAATATAGAAAACTTCTTCGTCTTTACTGATATTTAATCTCTTTTGAATATTTTTATTAGGTAATATCTTAGTAAACTTAATTACTTCCGTTTCAAAGCTGATTTTTTTCTTATTCATTGCTTCTTCAAAAGAAACAAGTTCCTGCGCAAATGGATAAGTAATTTTTGCAGATTTAACAAAGGTCCCAACTCCATGGATTCTTTCAACCACTCCGTCTTCAATTAATAAATCAAAAGCTTTTCTTATAGTACCTCTACTCACATCTAATTGTTTCATTAAAATCTCTTCAGAAGGTAATTTTGATCCAGCTTCCCAAACACCACCAACAACTTGATTCTGAATATAAGATTTTAATTGTAAGTATTTTGGCTCTTTTTGATTAAACTCTATACTAATTTTTTCCATCCTTTTACACCACTTCCATATTTAGTAATTACTTGTCGAAAGATTTTCACCTCCAGTGACAATTGCTACACCCGCACTTGTTCCTAACATACAAGCTCCTGCTTCTAGAAGTTTAATTGCATCTTCTTTTGTTCTAATTCCTCCAGAGGCCTTAACTAAAACTCGCCCGTTAGCTACTCTTTTAAGTAATTTAATATCTTCTACAGTAGCTTTACCGCCACGGCCCCAACCACTTGAATTTTTCAAGTATGTAATTCCGGCTTCGATTGCGAGCTCTGCTGCTTTAACTTTTTCTTCTTCTGTTAACATACCAAACTCAAGCATTATTTTAACAACTTTACCATTTGCAGCCTTAACTACTTGAGCAATTTCATCTCGATACGCATCATAATCGCCACCCTTTAGATATCCAATGTTAGCCATAAAATCTAATTGATCTGCGCCTAATTCAAAAATTTGTTTCGCTTGGAAAACTTTAGTTTCAGTAGTATCTGCCCCCATTGGGTATCCTAGAGCAGTACAAACTTTGATATCAGTACCTTTTAGATATTCTTTTGCCGTTGCTACCCATGCTGGTTGCAACATTACTCCGTCAAAACCATATTTAATACAATCGTCACATAAAGCAATAATATCCGCTTTTGTTAAATCCGGATTAACATTTGTGTGTTGAATGTATTTTGCTAAATCTTTACCTTCAAACTGTGACATTTTACCCATCTCCTATAGTTAATTATACTGTACGTCTATAGACGTCTTGTACATCTATATGTTACCTCTAGGAATTAAGAAATGCAATATCCCTTTTTATATATTTGTTATACGTTTTTTTACTAATATGATTTATTCACCGATTATGAGCGAATAAAAAAGAGACAGGTATTAACCTGTCTCTTCCAAATGAACAATCTTTTAAACAGTTTTTGGCAATTCCATTTTTTAATTATTCATCGTTTTAGTTTTGGTTATCGACTAATGCTAGTCGTTTAAATATTTCCCTTCTACTCCAAGAACGTCGCAGACTTTCTTCAAGTCCGCTTTTGATAATACGTTATTTTCGTAGATGCTCTTGCCGCTAACACGTTTTAGTTCTAAGGCAATGTGAGCAGCTTTATCAGCTGTTTCGATTAATCCAAAGCAATCTTGGTAATCTTTACCTGTTGAAAGTACTCCGTGTTTTGCCCACACTACCAAACGGTGAGTTTCAAGTTCACGCGCAGTATCATCACCGATTAATTGTGTACCTGGAACTTCCCATGGCAACACAGCGATTCCATCGTGGAATACTACGATTGATTCTGTTAACACTGACCATAAATCAAGAGTTAACGATTCACTCGTCACTTCATCGAGCAATGAGTAGACAACGATATTGGTTGCATGGTTATGAATCACAACGCGGTGATTTTGATCCACTTTTAGACGTGCTGCATGCGCCAATACGTGCATGAAGATTTCACTTGTTGGGCGTTTACCAGTTACGAAACCAGCAACCACTTGGTATCCCTTAGGAGTCAACTGGATAATCCCTGTGTCCACTTCTGGTTGAGAATGCAGAGTTCTGAAATGACTTCCAGAAGCAGTAATTAAGAGATACTCTCCTTGCACATGTTCAGGTACATCAAGAACTTCCACTTCTTTTCTATTTTCTGTGTAATAAGTGTACGGAGTTCCAGCAAGATCAGCTTCTACTCTGTCCGCTTCTTCTTTCGTCAAACGGTAGCTAATATTACCACCATTGTATTCGTCCCAGCCCTTATTCCACATATCATAAGTTACTCGGCACAATTCATTTATATATTTTGGATATGTCATACCGATTTCCTTTCTTTGAGCTTGGCGATTTTCGCTTTTCTTTTCTCATCGAATTCTTTAAATAAATTTTGTTTATCTAAATAAATGCTAATGGGCAAAATAATCAGCGTTAACCATATCTGTCTATAGAGAATCGAGATTACAAATAAGATTCCTAGAATTAAGATGAGGAGCTTTTTCATGCTATTCGCCTGCTTCTAGTTTCTCATTGTATTTTTTACGAGCTTGTAATAACCATACATATAATCCTAACCAAGCAACTCCTAAAAGAATAGCTACGATGTTTCCGCTAAATCCGTTTGCTAAGATATAACGAATATCTGGACCTTCGAATGTTGCCCAAGAAATTTGACCAGTTTGTTGTAAAGTATTTGTTTCTTCAGCAAGACGAGTCATATATGGTGTGAAATAAGTTGCTCCATATAAGAATAATGGAGTTGAAATTAAACCGTGGATAATCATACGAAGTACGTTACCGTTTGTTAATAATAGAGCCCCTACTACGAATGATAAGTTAATAATTCCGGCAAATGGTAATACAATGTTACCTGGTAAAGCTACAGCACCAACTAATAAGAATGGAATTGTAAAGATTACAGCTACCCATAATTCATTACGCCCACCAAGTACTGGCCAGTCAAGACCAATGTAAACTTCGCGATCTTCGAATTTTTCACGCATGAAGTCTGATACTGCTTCTGAGATTGGTGATAAAGCTTGTGAGAATAATTTAGAAACCATTGGGAATAATGTTAAAGCTGTTGCAGCTTGTACTGCTAAACCTAAAGCATATTTTAGACCGTTACCTGAAGCAAGACCTAATGCAAACCCGATGATAGCACCCATTACAGAGTTTTCACCGAATACCCCAATTTTTTCTTTTAATGTATCTGCATCGAACTCTTTGTTTAAGAATGGGATTTTCTTCAACAATTCGTCGATTGGATGTAAGATTACTGCGATTAAAGTGATAAAGTGAGGCACTGTAATCCCTGGTACACCTGTTAAACGTTCTACTTCAGGAGCAAATGCATCCCCAAGTTTTAATTCTAATACGATAATGATTGCAGCAGCGATAAACCCAAATACAATGTTGTTTGTAAAGTAAGTTACGATTACGGCTGTAAAGATTTTATTCCAAACATTCCATAAGTCCACGTTCAATGTTTTTGTTTGTTTTGTAATCAACATAATAAAGTTGATCGCTAATTGAAGTGGGAATACTAAGAATGCATATGGCCAAGCCCAGCTGATTGCTGCAGCCCCTGGCCAACCGATATCAACGGCTGGTAAGCTCAAGCCTGTGTGAGTTGTTAAGTCATTTGCTGCAGAACCCATACTTGTCATGATGAAGTTTACTAAGATTCCCATCCCTGTGAAGGCAATCCCTAGCGTTAATGCTGAAGTGAACGCATCTCTGAATTTCATCTTCATTGCTAAACCGACGATTAACATTAGGAACGGTACGAATACAGCAGCTCCTAAGTCAAGAATATATTGAATGACCGATTGTAAGATTTCCATCTTTACTTCCTCCTAGCTATTTAGAAAATCAATAATTTTTTGTAATTCTTGTTTTTGACCCATACCTGTTAAGAATGCAATTCCGTTAAAGACTGGAATTCCATAGTCTTTTTTAGGTTTTACGATTGAAATGTAGCCGTCAGCTGTTTTTACGTATTGTTCTAAAGCTTTCATATCTACTGCTTCGATTTCGCAAGGAACATTTGCTTCTTTCAATAAACGCTCTACTTTAGATGCTACTGTTTGAGATGTAGCTACTCCTGATCCGCATGCAACAATTAATTTTTTCATGTTATTCTTCCTCCATTTTTGCTGTCGCAAATAAATTGTAAATTTCTTCTTCGGTTTGACCGTTTTGTAATGCTTCGATAAATGCTTCTTGTTGGAACACATTCATCAATTCAACCAATAATCCTGTTTGGTTCTTCGGTTCTGAGATTCCAAGAACAACAACGAAGTGAACATCTACTTCCACATCTGAAGTTCCCATTTGAATGAACGTCACCGGATTTGCCAACTTAACAACGTAGATAAAAGGTCTCTTCACGTACTCACTATACGTGTGTGGAATCGCAACTGCTGCTTTTTCGAGTTGCAATCCTGTTGGAAATTCCTCCTCTCTTTCGAGTATTGCTTTGGCAAAACCATCATTCACGTACCCTTTTTCAAATAGCGTTTCCGCTAAGTTTTTCAGGAGTTCTTGTTTGGTTTCACCTTTCCCTTCCAGATTGATTAAATCCTTTTGAACTAGTTGAGATATGATTGTCATTTTATCCCTCCTTATTGAATTGGTTCAAATTCTGCTTCTGCAAATAGAGCGGTTAAAAAACTCTCTTGATTTTCTGCTTCCCACAAATGTTGAATGTAAGAAGAACTATCTATTTTTGAGTAGAGAACTTTTAAGGCATCCTTGTAAATCTCTAACTCTTTTTCTGCAATGGCAATTAGCATTACAACTTTAACGAGGTTCTGTCCCCAATAAACTGGCTTGTCGAGTGTCATCATGATGAGTTCAGATGTTTTCACCTCTTTTGGATTTGCGTGAGGTAAGGCAATGCCTGTATACGTACTCGTAATCCCAAGATTCTCACGGTGACGAATCGTCTTCTCAAATCGTGGATTTTTCAAGTTGTCCTGCGAGGCTAACTTGATGATTTTTGAGAGACACTTTTCTGCATCTCCTGCTTTTTTCTTTAAATAAATTGAGTTTCCAATCAATCTCTTGATGAATCTTTTAGTCATCTCCTCGTCGTCTTTTAATAAGTAATTCGATTGCGATTGTCCCATAGTGTGTGTCAAGAATTTCTTTTGAATTTTCAGAAGATCTTCTTCCTTCATGATGGTTCCAACATGAATATATGGATAAGATACATCCTCCAAAGCTACTGAACTAATGACAAGATCATTTGGTTGAACTGAAAGTGCCTTAGCATTGTCATAATTCACTTTTTCTATATTCTCGTATTGTCCAGTGACCTTTTTCACCTGATTTAAAATTAGTTCTGAAGTCGCTAAGCTATGTGGACAAACCACGTAAATCTTCATTGGCTGATTAATCTTCTCAACCGCGATTTCCAAGTGAATCGTCAGTAGTGCTGCCTCAATATCGGTTAGTTCCACATTGTAATTTTCCTTGAAAATTTTTCCAGATAACCATACAAAGTTATATAGAATGCCGTATTGATACTTAATATCCTCAATCAGATTACTCTTCAGATGGATTCTGTTTCGAAGTCGCATAATCATCGCCGGAAGATGATTCAAGAGCATTCCTCTTAAATATTCATCCCCTTGAAGCTGTATCCCTGCTAAGTCGCCAACCATATTAATAAATGCATCGGTTGTCTTCTCAATTTTCGGGTCAGACCCTAGATATGCACTTGCGTAATTTCCTATAGAAATCAGAATTTGTGAAAGTGTAACGATTTCTGCCTCTTCCACTTCCTGACCAGTAATCTCATTGAGTAAGTCTCTGGCTAATAAGTAAGTCTCAATAATTTTCGGGCTATTACTATCGAGTTGCTTATATTGCTCCACACGATAACCTCTATGCCACCTAATATCAAAAATGAGTAAATCGAGTAAGAGGTAGTGACGATAATCTTGAGCTACTGAGAACTGATATTGTTTTAACTGTTGATTCATAATTTGGTTAAGTTGTTGTATTCTCCCGTCAACAACACAACCTGTTTGGTTCATCTCATCCAGATTATAATGAGTGATGCCACTTAACAGTTTGTTTCGGAAGAACTTACGAATTTGATCTTCTGGACCACTTAAACTCAACTTGCCATGTCTTTTTTCAAGAACGACTCCATTGGCATTCAATTCTTTCTCCAACTCTGTTACTTCTCTTCTTATTGAAGATTCACTCGTGAAATTCTCGAGCGACCAATCTAGAATGTCCACTTCATTGTCTAATAGGAATGTTGAAAGCATCTTGAACTCTTCCTTATTCGCTTTCGCCTCCATCTTCACTTGAAACTTCTCCATCAACTGTTGTCGATGTCCTTCATCTATCTCAAGAAAGATACCCGCACTCGGTTTCTTTACAACTGACGAAGAATACGGTTTCAAAAAATCATTCAAAGCAACGATGTCATTGTAGATAGTCTTTGTGGAAACTAAATAAGTTTGTGCCAGTTCCTTACCAGTCACTGGTGTTTCTTCATGAATTAATCGATTCAAAATATCCGATTGTCTCTTATTCACTGTATCCCCTCCATCTATTTCCACAATCTCATTATATTTTTATTGGAAACAAATATTAAACCAACTTTTTTCCAGAACATTGTGGAAGTTTC
>CAUSAK010000037.1:0-11126 GCA_963529535.1 uncultured Granulicatella sp.
TACTTTGCGGTAGCCATCCGTATCTCCATGGTAGTCTCACCTACCGATTTACATGCACAGTATACTGAATTTCTTTATTTACTGTCAAATAAAAAGAATACCGTACCTTCCTAAAGTATTAAACACACGGAATAACTTCTCTCTAGAATCCTAACCGTTTGTTTTTATATACGCTAAACAACTAACCTTCATACCCAATCTCAAAAAATGCTAATTCTAAAGCTACCGCATGATTCCAACGTTCTTGCAGTGCTGAAATAGTTACTTTAACCTTACAAATTCTATTCAACTCATCAACAAGAAACTGAACCCATTCTTCAAAAAATTCTCCTCTATGAAGATGAATCCACTCCAGATGAACATATTTCTCTGGAAGAGCTAATTCTTTAGAGCCCCAATCTAAATATAAACCTTCTGCAATGACTAACATCACTAAAAGCTGAGCATAATCAGATGAATCTACTGCTGAATACATTAGTTTTTGAAACTCTTTTGTCACAGGATGTAACGTTACTTCTAAATATTCATTTTCTGCCACTCCTAATTCTTTAAATGCTTTTTGAAAATAGCCATCTTCATCTGCTTCTAAAAATCCTAATTGTTTTGCAAATCTTAGTTTTGCTTCAAGTGTATCAGCATGTGCCACACAAGCCCCTAGCATCGATAAAAAAGCATCAAAAAAATGATAGTCTTGAATCAAATATTTTATTAGCACTTCATCCTCAATCGTTCCTTCAAAAAGCTCCTGTATAAAACGATGATTGACTGCCGCATTCCAATCTCGCTGACTATTTTTAAGTAATTCTCCCACAGCATCCCCCGTTTTAAAAGCATATTTTTCCATATATGACCATTCCATTCCTTTCCTATTCCATATTTCGCAAAAATCCTCTTTCATTTACCAAATGATGAGGCAAACAAAAGAGGATATTAGATGATTATTCAAGTATAAGTCTTTTCCCTTAATCTATCCTATGGATTAGACATAATTAGCGAATCATTTCCCTTCGACAGTACGAACTGCATCAGGTTCAATGGGTATCATCTCAGCCATAAAGGCACCCCAAATGTTCTCTCATTTCATTCGAAACCAGTATAACAATACAGGGGTTTAATGTAAATAAAAACGATGAATCCCCTAAAGTTATTCACCGTTTTCCAATCTTCTTTGTTCTTTTCGTCTTTTATTTCGTTCTCTTAACCCTTTAAAGAAGTCTTTTAAAATTTGTTGACACTCTTCTTCTAACACGCCCTGTTCGACTTCTACTTGATGATTAAACCGTACATCTTGTAATAAATTCATAAATGTTCCTGCTGTTCCCGCCTTTGGATCAAAAGCTCCAAATGTTACTTTTTTCAAACGAGATAAAATCATAGCTCCACTACACATAGGGCATGGTTCTAACGTCACAAAGAGTTCGCAATCTTCTAACCGCCAACTTCCTAAAGCTTGATTTGCTTGCCGAATTGCTTTAATTTCCGCATGTAAGGTTGCATCTTGTTCTTTTTCTCGCAAATTATGTCCACGTCCAATAATTTCTCCATGTAACACAACGACTGCACCAATAGGAACTTCTTCCTTATCATAAGCTTTTTGTGCTTCCTTTAAAGCTTCCCTCATGAACATTTCTTTTTCCATTTGTTCGATGATTCTCACCTCATTTATCCAAAAGTTTCAACGCTTCTTCTCGTTTGATGACTAATTCTTTTACAAGATGATAGATAACTGCACAAAATGGTGTGAAGAATACTAATCCTAGAATTCCAAATAAATTTCCACCAATCAAGGCTGCGGCTAAAGTTAATACTGTTGGCAATCCAATCGAATTTCCTACCACACGAGGATAAATAAAATTCCCCTCAATTAATTGTAATCCATAGAAAACACCAATCGAAATTAACGCTTGAATCGGGCTTACTGTAAAAATGAAAATAGCCCCTAACATACAAGCCGAAAATGGACCGATATATGGAATAAACGACAACACTCCTGCCAATACACCAGTAATTGCTGCATAAGGCAATTGAAATACACTATAAGTCACAAAAACTAATGAGCCAATAATCATCGATTCAATTAATTGTCCCATCAAAAATTTATCATAAGTTTTAAGTGTAATTTTCCCGATATATTGTAACCGTTCATAACGTTTTTCTGGTAGCAATACCTTTAATAATCGATTCATTAAATATTGCAATTGTTCCTTGCTTCCTAAAATATTTAACATTAAAAATACTGCCATTAAAATTGCAAATACATTAGAAAAAATCCCTGTCACATTTGAAGTGAATCCACCTAAAAAAGATACCATACTTGAAACAATATTACTTTGATTAATAAATCCTGTAATTCGTTCTATATCTGTAGTTTTTAACCATCCTGAATGTTGAATCCAATCGATACAGAAATTCATCAAATAATTAAAACTTTCTCCAAGTTGCACCACTGTATTTGCTAATGTTGGAACAATAATCCAAGAAATAGCTACCACAATCGCCACAAAAATCAAAAGAACTCCCAAAATCGCAATTCCTCGTCTAAAAGAAGCGGGCACTTTAATTTTTTGTAATTGTTTTTCCATATGTTTCATCGGAACATTAAAAATAAACGCCATTAATAATCCTAAAATAATTGGTGATAACATTCCTAAAAAAGTAGTGATGACTGTATATAAAATTTTAATATTTAATACAAAAAACAAACTAGCTGCTGCAACTGCAATTAATATTAATTGTTGTTTAAAATTTTTATCCATTACTTGTCTCCATTTTTCTCTAATTTCTCTTGAATTTCTTTCATAAGATTTTCACAACCTAAACAAATATCTTTATATGTTTGTTCAAAATCTCCGGTATACCACGGATCTGCAATATCTCGCTTGCTTCCTGCAAAACTTAATAAAGATGCAATTTTTGCAGAAGTTTTCCCTTGCATCATTCGTTTAATATTCATCATATTTTCCGAATCCATTCCAATGATATAATCCGCATCGGCATCTACAGAGGATAATTGTCTAGAATACATTCCATCTGTCGAGATTCCGACTTTTGCTAATTGTTTTCTAGTACCAGAGTGAACAGGATTCCCTTGTTCCCAAGAACTTGTTGCTGCAGAATCAATGATGACTTGTTGTTCCAACCCTTTATCTTTTACCATTTGTCTAAACACGGCTTCTGCCATTGGTGAACGGCAAATATTTCCTAAACATACAAATACAACTTTCATCTGCAACTCTCCTTTTCTCTTTCTGTCAGTATATCATATTTTAGAAAAATCGTCCTTTTAATTCCATAACAAAAAGCACACGAACGACAGTTTCGTTGTCATTCGTGTGCTAGTATCAACAAGTATTATTCTACTGTTACAGATTTTGCTAAGTTTCTTGGTTTATCAACATCTAAGTCTTTACCAAGAGATGTGTAGTAAGCAATCAATTGTGTTACAACAACACTTAAAATTGGCGCTAATTCCATTTGTACTTTTGGTAAAACGATATCGTCTCCTTCACGTTCGCTTCCTTCCATGGCAATTACCATTGTTTTAGCTCCACGTGCTTTCACTTCTTCGATATTTCCTCTTGTATGACTTGCCACTATCGGTTCACTTAACAACGCAATTACAGGTGTTCCTTCTTCAATCAATGCAATCGTTCCATGTTTTAATTCTCCAGCAGCGAAACTTTCAGTTTGAACATAAGAAATTTCTTTTAATTTCAATGCTGCTTCCATTGACACATAGTAATCTAAATTTCGTCCAATATAAAAGGCATTACGTGTTTCTAATAAATTTTGATTAACTAATTCTTTTACAACAGATTTTTCATCTAATACACCTTCAACAGCTGAAGCAATAACAGCTAACTCATGACTCATATCAAATGTTTGAGGGCGACCTTTTGTGCGACGTAGTACATCTGCTAATACTGCCATTACTGTAATTTGCGCTGTATAAGCCTTTGTTGAAGCTACTGCAATCTCTGGACCTGCATGTAGTAATAATGTATGAGTTGCTTCACGAGACAATGTTGACCCTTTAACATTTGTAATCGTTAATGAAGGATAGCCTTTTTCATTTACTTTTACTAATGCTTGTCGGCTATCTGCAGTTTCTCCACTTTGTGTTAAGAAAATGAAGAATGGTTTTTCAGATAAAATTGGTTGATAATATGCAAATTCACTTGCTAAAAATACTTCAACAGGAATTCCTGCTAATTGTTCTAATAAATATTTTCCAATCCAACCAGCATGATAACTTGTTCCACAAGCTACAACATATACACGATCACTTTGTCCAATTTCGTCTAATAATTCTTTAGGAACTTCTAATTCACCAGCTTCATTCGTATATTCTTTAATAATACGACGTAAAACGGCAGGCTGTTCATCCATTTCTTTTAACATGTAATGAGGATAAGCACCTTTTTCAATATCATCTGCATCTAGTTCTGCTTTAAATGGTGCACGTTCTACCATTTCACCCTCAATCGTTTCAATTTCCACTTTATCTTTTGTAATCGTAATTAATTCTTCATCTTTAATTTCTAAATAAGTATCTGTTTGAGAAATCGTTGCCATCGCATCTGAACAGATGACATTAAATCCATTTCCTAGTCCTACTAATAATGGACTTTTATGTTTTGCTGCGTATAACACTCCTGGATTTTGTTCATCTAATAAACCAAATGCAAATGATCCACGAATTTCTTTTAAAGCACGGCGGAAAGCTTCTTTACCAGATAAGCCTTCTTTTTCTGCAAAATATTCTACTAAGTTTACAGCTACTTCTGTATCTGTTTGAGATTGGAAGGTCACATATGATAAATAAGTTTCTTTTAATTCAGAGAAGTTTTCAATTACTCCATTGTGAACTAAAGTAAAACGCCCATTTTGAGAACGATGTGGGTGAGCATTAATTTCTGTTGCTGGTCCATGAGTTGCCCAACGAGTATGTCCAATCCCTGCAAAAGCTGGAACTGATTCATCCACTGCATCACGTAAGTTTGTAATACGTCCTACTTTTTTGACTAATTGTGTTGTACCATCAGCATCTGCAATAAATAATCCTGCTGAATCATATCCACGATATTCTAATTTTTCTAATCCATCTAAAATGACCGTTTGAATACGGTTATCTCCAATACATCCTACAATTCCACACATATACATTCTCCTTTAATGAAGGAATCCCCTTCAAATAAATTAATGATTGTTTCTGGTGCATGCAAAAATTTTGTATCCCCGCAGAGAGTTTTGTATATTGCTGTAGACTGCACTACCTTGAGTCACCCGCCGAATCTTTCGATAAACTCAATCCTCGTCACTTATCATCTACATCGATAAGCCTGGCGCTATCCAATTTCGCTACCTTTCTTAGCAATTTATTTTCAGAAACACGATTTATCATACACGATTTTGTACATATTTGTCAAAACTCTCGAATTTTGCGCAAAAAAGCCATAAGTCACTCATTAGTAACTTATGGCCTTGATTACTTACGAAAATCATTAACTAATTGATAATTTCCCTTCAACCACCAATTGTTTCTTTCATGTTCTTATATAACCTTTATATACAAGTATGAGGAAATTTTACTGTTAGAACTCCGCAAGAATATTGTAATTCTCCTCTAACCATTTTTCGTCATTAACATGTCTCTTACTCGCAAACATTCCTATTGATAATTCATAGGAATCATCAGAATTTTTATATTTCACTCGTAAATAATATTCTACAATCCGTCTATAACTCTTCTTAAACTTACGAATACCACGAATTTTATCTAATGATTCCACATAAAATTCATCAGCATGAATAATAATATGCCCTTTATAAACTAATAAAGCAAAATCCTTTGAAACATACTCGGCATTTTCCACTAAAAGATTCATATGACCTTGAACTTCTGGGAACAGCTCGAATAATTCTTTATAATTCTTATAGTTGTGATAAATAATTTCTCCAGATGCTACTAAAAAACCTAATCCCACAATAAGAACAATTAAACCTTTCCCTATTTCAAACCATAAATCAATCTTATCAAACTCATCAAAATAGAGATTTGTTTTTAAGCGCGCTAACTGATACGTATAAGCTAATATTGTATCATTTTTCTCTTCTCTTTCTTTTTTCTTCGCTAAATTACTTTGTTGAAAAACAGCTTCAAAATCCTGCTGCATTTCCGGAGAAATCTTTACAATTTTTCTTCCTTTTCTGCCCCGTGTAATTTCAGGAATGACTCTTATTTTTAATAAATACAATTTATTTTCAAATGGTCTTGCTTTTGAAAGTTTGCTAGCTTCCTCTGCAATCTCATCTAATTTAGCATTTCCTGATTTTAACATATGATAGCCTAATTCATCTTCAATGATATAAAAGACTTTTTGTTCATTTGGTAATTCTACTTTTTCGATATCATAAATTCGAACCACTTGAACCTTTTCTAATTCCTTTTCACTAAACGGCTGATTAATATACATTTCTTCAATTGGTTCAGTATAACTAACAACATTTTTTAGCATAAAAAATGATATAAATATTGTGAACAAACTAATGAGCAAATACAATCTTGCCCCTTTTGTGACCCTTTTTTTAACTTTCATTTCAATCTCCCTTTTATGGTAAAATTTAATCTCATTTAGCAACAGTTTACTCTAAACTCTATAAAAATACTACTTTTTTTCGAACAAAAAAAGACGAGATTTCTCTCGCCTTTCAAATTTCTTCGCTGATTTAGATTAAGCTTTACCAGTTGAACCAAAGATATCCATGGTTTCTTTAGTAATTTTAACGATTGCATCAAAACCTGGTTTGATTACTTTACGTGGGTCATAAACATTAGCATCTGCATTTAATTTAGCACGAACTGCTGCAGTCCATTGTTGTTGTAATTCAGTGTTAACATTGATTTTAGCATGTCCACGTTCGATTGCTTTTTTGATTTGATATTCTGGAATACCTGATCCACCGTGTAATACTAATGGAGCACCAGTAGCTTCAGAAATAGCTAACATTTCATCAAATCCTAATACAGGTTCACCTGCATAAGTTCCGTGAACTGAACCTAAAGCTGCTGCTAAAGCATCAATTCCAGCTTCTTTAACCATACGTTCACATTCGTGTAAGTCAGCATATTTAATTCCGCCTGTAACGCCATCTTCAGTACCACCTACAGTACCTACTTCAGCTTCTACAGAAACTCCTTTTGGATGAGCATACGCTACAACTTCTTTAGATAATTCAATGTTTTCATCAATTGGATAATGAGAGTGGTCAAACATTACTGAGCTGAAACCAGCATCAATATACTTTTTACATACATCAACAGATGAACCATGGTCTAAGTGTAATGCAACTGGAACTGTGATATCCATAGTTTCCAATAATGCATTTACCATAGCTGAAACAACTTTAGGGCCACCCATGTATTTACCAGCACCTTCAGATACTCCTAAGATAATTGGTGATTTTGCTTCTTGAGCAGCAGTTAGAACAGCTTGTGTCCATTCTAAGTTATTGATGTTGAATTGACCTACGGCATATTTGCCTTCTTTAGCTTTGTTCAACATTTCTGTCATACTTACTAAACGACTCATTTTAAAATTTCCTCCTTATACTAGCAAACTAGTATTTATTTTTACATAGCTATTATACCTCAAATTCTATTAGATATCTACTACTTTCAAATATTCTTCCGAAATAATTAAAGGCTTATTTTCTTTTCATAAAATTTCAAAGATAATCATTTTCTAAATCTAGCATTTTTAATAAATTCATTTATAATACAGATATAAGAATACTAATAAGGGAGACTATTATGAATAAACGAGAAAAATATTTACATCAAAAACGAATCGCAAGAAAGCATTTTTTCAAAAAAATGTTATTTACTTTTACCGTCTTAGCTTCTATTGGAATCATAGCTTTTCTTATAAATATTCAAGAAAAAAATCAAAACACTCCTCCTGCGTCAGTTGAATCAAGTTCGACTACTGAAACAACTATCGAGACAACAAACGCTCCCAAAATACAAACTGCACGTATTACCGCAAGCGGAGATATGCTTTATCATGACATTGTCTACGGTAGTGCGTATGATGGTCAAACTTATGATTTTAAAAATGACTATGAACAAATTACTCCTCTAGTTTCTTCTGCTGATTTAGCATTAGGAGACTTTGAAGGAACCATCAACCCCAATAGACCTTTAGCCGGATATCCTATTTTTAACGCTCCAGAAGAAGTTGTGCAAAGTATTAAAGAAGCGGGATATGATGTTCTAGATTTAGCACACAATCACATATTAGATACCGGTATTGACGGATTAAAATATACCGCTACTGCTTTTAGAAACGCAGGAATGGATATTTTCGGTGTAAAAGTTGAATCAAATGAAGAGATTTTAGTAAAAGAAGTCAATGGCATTAAGATAGCAATATTAGGATTTTCATATGGATTTAATGGACTTGAAGCTAGTATCACTCAAGAAGAATACGAAAATCATCTGTATGATTTGAATATGAAAAAAGTAAAAGAACAAATAGAAAAGGCAGAAAAACTAGCTGATTTTACCATCGTTATGCCTCAAATGGGAGAAGAATATCGTCTCACTCCAACAGATACTCAAGTTGAAACTTACCATCAAATGATTGATTGGGGAGCTGATGTGATTTTCGGAGGTCACCCTCATGTAGCTGAACCAACCGAAACAATTGAAAAAGATGGTCAGAAAAAATTTATTATTTATTCAATGGGAAATTTACTCTCTAACCAAAGATTAGAGACTTTAGATAATATATGGACAGAACGTGGAGTGATTATGGACATTACAATCCAAAAAGAAGAAAACAATACTACCTTAACAAGTATCAAAGCTCATCCTACATGGGTTTCTCGAACACCAATCGATCGAACATTTCTTGGAACTACAGCATTTGATTATCAAGTCTTTCTCGCAGAAAACTATTTACCTGGTGGCAAATATGCAAATACGGTAGACGAACCAACACAACAACGTATTGAAAAATGCTATTACGAAATGCTCGAATTACTAAATATACAATATTAAACTCAAAAGGCTCTAAACGACTTCATCGCTTAGAGCCTTTTCATTAAAATGCACTATAAACAAATTCTGCTACGTTTGAAAAATCGGCATGAATTAAATATAAACCTAACACTACAAATAAAACATAGAATGCCATTGTCCATAGTAAGAGTTGGTGCTTTTCACTCATTTTTTTGATAGAATTTATACATTTCTTCAGCAACTTCAGGCCATCCTTTCCATCCAGGGTGAACCGTATCATACATATAATAAGGTTCATATTCCTTTTGTGTTAAATCCATAAGTTTATATCCAAACGAATTTGTAATCTCTGTTAACTTTTTAGAGTAAATTGCTCGTTGTTCTGGACCCACTCCAATATAATCAAACCATTTACCATTTACAGGGAAGTTTACAATTTCTACTTCAATCCCCATTTCTTTAATCATTTGTAAAATCAATTCATAGTCTTCATATTCTTTTGATTTATCATATTTATATTTTGAAGCGTAGCCTTTTAATTTTTGAAGATCCGATCCAATTTTCGAATCAAAATAACCCTTTTCTATACCAAACTCATTATCTTTCGTTCGATATTTTGCTTCATCTAAATATTTAATTTTTAGTTCTTCCCAATCATAATTTGGCGTTGTAGTGCCACTAGATGGTATTGGTGTAACTCCCGCACTATAATAAAAATTGATTTTATTATTTAACGCAAATTTTTCTACATCCAACCAATTCAGCCAATCATCTAAAAAAGTTCCTTTTTTATCAAGCAAACGACGTTTATATCTTTCGAAAGTTTGATGAACAAATTTATTATCTTTTGATAATTCTAAAATACGATTCATAAATTTTTCTTTTGTTTCATGACTAATCTTAGGATTTAATAATGTATAATACACATGTTCATTTGATACTCTGCTTAAAAATGCATCAGGTTGCATCGCATATTGATCAAACCACAAAAATGATTCACTTAAAATAAAACGTTTCTTTGGGAACTCATTCCCCAATGAACCTAATATTGAAGCGTGAATAATATTTTGAAAATTCCCACCACCAATTGGCATCAAATGAAAATCATCGTAATTAAATAATTGCTTAAAATGAAATGGCTGATCACTTGCTTTTGCCAATTCAGACGAGCCCAAAACTACCAATGTTTTATCATCGATATTGTCCTTTAATATGTCTCTGCCCTTATATTTCGTATAATCAAAATTATAGCGAACACTATTATCACTCACATGATAATAATTCGCTAACTGTTGATTAATCACATGGAGATACAATGCCAAAGTTACTAAAGCAAGAACGAAGCCTATTCCAAGCCCCTGTATCTTTTT
Source organism: uncultured Granulicatella sp. (assembly GCA_963529535.1). GTDB lineage: Bacteria > Bacillota > Bacilli > Lactobacillales > Aerococcaceae > Granulicatella. The sequence goes on from CAUSAK010000037.1 coordinate 10,396, forward strand.
CATTATTGTTTCACCCTTGTTTCAATATAGTGAATAATTTTATTAGGTGTATCAATTTCTTCATAAGTTACCTCTGTCGGAGCCACTTCAATACCAAACTCTTCCATTCTCACTAACAATTCAACAAAAGCTAATGAATCCATTAACCCTTCTTCTTTCAAATTAATATCACGTTCTTCATAAATAACGTCATCTTCGCAAATTTCTTCAATAATCGCTAATACTTTTTCTTCTAACATAAAGTTTCCTCCTTAATTATTTCGTTAACAATTTTATCATATATTCATATGGTTTCTCAGAAAAAATGAGCAAACCAATCATGACTAAATGCATTGTTACAAACCAACTTGCTACTTTATAAACTGCATGTTGTTTATATTTTTTATAAAATTTAGATTTTTTTTGATACCATTCAAATGTCGCCATTAAAACTCCATGATAAAATCCATAAACAATATAGCTCCATGAAATTCCATGCCAGAATCCCATAAAGACCATGTTAATCATATACGCAAACATTGCGGTTGATAAACGTGTTTTGAACCATTTATATCTCATTGACTTCATTACAATTCTTGAGAAAATAAAATCTCTTAACCATGTTGACAAGGTAATATGCCAACGATTCCAAAAATCTTTAATATCGATACTTAAAAATGGTTTATTAAAATTCATGGGCGTTTGAATTCCCATAATATTACTTACACCGACTGCCATTAAACTATATCCTG
>CAUSAK010000038.1:0-11050 GCA_963529535.1 uncultured Granulicatella sp.
CGTACCAAATCAAAGGAAGAACTAGTAAGCCAACGCTTAGAAAAATTTAGAAAATTTTAAATGAATGCAGGACAACTATGACATTTTGTTATAGTTGTTTTTTGTTGCATTAAAAAAATTAGGTAACCCTAAAAAGTTTATTTTTTTCTTAAAAATCCTATATATTATTGAGTTTTTTTGTTATACTAGGTTACACAAAAGATTTTGGAAGGTGATTATATGATTAGAGTTGAAAAAGTAAGAAATGCGATGAAGGATTTAGAAATTGATGGATTAATTGTTTATAGTCCATATAATTTACGTTACTTAGCGAATTTTACAGGAACAACAGGTTTTTCATTAATTACATTAAATGAAGCATATTTTGTAACAGATGCTCGTTATACACAACAAGCCCAAAAACAAGCACAAGGATTTACAGTGATTGAACATAAAACAGGTTGGTTAGGTGTATTCCGTGAATTAATTGAAAAACATGGATTAAAGCATGTTGGGTTTGAAGCGGATCATTTATCTGTTTCTATGTTAGAAGTTTTTGAAGATGAATTTGATACAGATTTAGTTCCAACTCAAGGATTAGTAGAAAAAATTCGTGAAATTAAAGATGAAGCAGAAATTCAAACGATTCGTAAAGCTTGTTCGATTTCTGATGCAGCCTTTTTACATATTTTAAATGTACTAAAAGCTGGTATGAGTGAAATTGAAGTAGCAAATGAATTAGATTTCTTCATGAGAAAACAAGGAGCATCTGGCGTTTCATTTGATACAATTATTGCTAGTGGTGTGCGTTCTTCAATGCCACATGGTGTTGCTAGTGAAAAATTAATTGAAACTGGTGATTTAGTAACATTAGACTTTGGATGTTACTATCAAGGTTATGTTTCTGATATGACTCGTACAATTGCTGTAGGGGAACCAACGGATCAATTAAAAGAAATTCATGATGTTGTATTACAAGCTCAATTATTGGTAAGTGCAGCAGCAGGACCAGGTAAAACTGGAGTAGAATTAGATAAAATTGCTCGAGACTATATTACAAGTAAAGGATACGGCGAATACTTTACGCACTCAACTGGTCATGGAATTGGTTTAGAAATTCATGAAGCACCAAATGTAAGTCGTTTAGCGACCCAAGCATTTGTCCCAGGAAATGTGATTACAAATGAACCAGGAATTTATATTCCAGGTATTGGTGGTGTTCGTATTGAAGATGATATCATTATTACACTAACTGGTGGAGAAGTGATTCAACAAGTTCCACGTGAATTGATTATTTTATAAGATACTACCTTGTGAGTTGTGATAGAACTAAAATCATGGTAAACTGTAGAAGAGAGTGAAGATCATGATTCGTGATGCTCATTGAGACAGATAACGATTCAGAATCTTTGTAAAAGGAGGTTCATTATGGAAAAATATACAAATCAAACAGCCGTTTTAGGTGCTATTGAAATTGCCCCTGAAGTGATTGAGAGCATTGCAGGAATTGTTGCTTCTAAAGTGGAAGGGTTCCATCCTTTATCTGGAATTATTAAATCAAGTGTAAATACAATTTTTGGACGTGAAGAATTAGCAAAAGGCGCTTATTTAACACAAGAAAAAGGTGAATTTATTCTTGATGTGTACGGTAATGTGGACTATGGAGTATCTATTCCAAAATTAGCATTATTATTACAAAATAAAATTAAAGAACAATTATTATTTAGTTGTGAATTAGAGATTTCTCAAGTAAATATTCATGTTCAAACCATTATTCCAGCAAAAAATGTTGATTCAGAATTTTTTGAATTGGGGGATGAAGAGTGAGTCGTAACCCATTAAAAAGACGTGCACTACGTATTATTGCTATTCAAGCTTTGTATCAAATGGATATTTGTAAAGATTTATCAGAATTTGATGCTGTTCGTTTAGCGTTAGACGTATTGCATGATGAACAATCATTTGATGAAGAAGTATATTCTAATGAAGCGTTATTAGATGAGTTTCCAGAAATTCATTATTCATTAGATTTAATTCAAGGGGTTCAAAACCAATTAGAAGAGATTGATGCTTTAATTTCCTCACATTTAAAAGGATGGGAATTAAATCGAATCGTTCGCTTAGATTTGATGATTATGCGAGTTGCAGTTTGCGAAATGCGTTCACCTGAATTGGAAGTTCCTCAAACAGTTGCATTGAATGAAGCAATTGAAATTGCAAAATTATATAGTGATGAAAAATCAGCGAAATTTATTAATGGTGTCTTATCAAACTTTGTTGAAGGGTAAGTCAGTATAGGAGGTTGAGCAAGAAGGCGCTCCGAAGCAATGATTTGCTTCCAGGAACACTTTTTGCTCAATTTTTTATTTAAAGGAGTGAGTAAATGGCGATTGTATTAGATGGGAAAAGTTTAGCCTTAAAAATTCGTCAAGAATTGAAACAAAAAGTAGAAGAACAGGCAGTAAAACCCGGTTTAGTCGTATTGTTAGTAGGAGAAAATCCTGCTAGTCAAATTTATGTACGAAATAAAGAACGTGCGGCAAATGAAGTGGGATTTCATTCGGTTGTTGAAAGATTACCTGAGACTACTACTCAAGAAGAGTTATTAGAAAAAATTAAAACACTAAATGAAGATGAAGCCATTCATGGAATTTTAGTTCAATTACCATTACCAAAACAGATTGATAGCCAGACAGTATTAGAAGCCATTACTCCCGAAAAAGATGTAGACGGCTTCCATCCTGAGAATTTAGGAAAATTACTTCAAAAAGATGAAAGTATTGTCCCATGTACGCCAAAAGGAATCATTCGATTATTAGAAGAGTATGAAATTGACCTTACTGGAAAAGAAATGGTTGTAATTGGGCAAAGTACGATTGTTGGTCGTCCAATGGCTTTATTAGGCTTAAATCGTGGTGCAACGGTAACTGTTTGTCATAGTCGAACAAAAGATTTAGAGAAACAAATCACTCGTGCAGATATTATTATTAGTGCGGTTGGAAAACCAAATTTAGTTTTGAGAGAACATGTGAAAAAAGATGCGGTCATCATTGATGTAGGTATTAATCGATTAGAATCTGGAAAAATCGTTGGAGATGTGGATTTTGATGGCGTTAAAGATCAAGTAAGTGCCATTACTCCAGTACCAGGTGGAGTTGGTCCAATGACCATTGCGATGTTATTAGAGCAGACGTATTTTAATGCATGCAAGAGGGAAAACATTTATGAGTGAAGAATATGTAACAATCTCGGCATTAACAAAATATATAAAATATAAATTTGATAAAGATCCTCATCTTGGAAGAGTTTATTTAACGGGGGAAATTTCAAATTTTCGTTTACGTCCGACTCACCAGTATTTTAATTTAAAAGATGAAAATGCCATTATTTCTGCAACAATGTTCCAATCTGCCTTTAAAAAAATTCAATTTCGTCCTGAAGAAGGAATGAAAGTATTAGTGATTGGTAAAGTTTCGGTTTTTGAAAAATCAGGACAATACCAAATTAATATTGAACATATGGAACCGGATGGAGTTGGGGCTCTTTATTTAGCCTATGAACAATTAAAAAAGAAATTAGAAGCTGAAGGGTTATTTTCTCTTCCTAAAAAGCCAATCCCTCAATTCCCTAAAAAAATTGCGATTTTAACGAGTGAATCAGGTGCAGTTATTCAAGATATTCAAACAACGGTGGCTCGAAGATTTCCTATTGTTCAATTAGTCTTATATCCAACTGTGGTGCAAGGGGTTCATGCAGTTAATAGTATTTTGAAAAATTTAGACTTAGTAGAACAAGAAGAGTATGATGTTGTCATTATTGGACGTGGTGGTGGATCGATTGAGGACTTGTGGGCATTTAATGAGGAGCCTGTTGTAAGAAGAGTCGCTGAGTTGTCGATTCCAGTTATTTCAAGTGTAGGGCATGAAACAGATACGACTTTAATTGACTTTGTATCTGATATGAGAGCAGCCACCCCAACGGCTGCTGCAGAAATTGCAACTCCTGTTTTAATGGAAATTCATCAACAATTGAGAAATTTACAAACACGTCTGGAACAAGCTTTAACTCGTCAATTACAAATTAAACGTGAAAGAATAAAAGCATTAGCCAATGCAAGTATTTTCCAAAATCCAGAACGAATTTACCAAGTATATCAACAGCGAGTGGATCAATTAGAAATGCGATTGCAGCAAATGATGCAACAAAGTGTTCAACAAAAACATCAGCAATTAGTAAAAAATCAACATCGTTTAGAATTGGGTTCTCCAAGTAGAAGAGTGCAGACGGAAAAACAAGCACTTCAATATTTAGCAAAACGTTTGGAACAAGCGCAAATTCAATTGATGAAAGATAAAAAACAACAATTCCAAAGAGCGATTCAGCAATTAGACTTATTAAGTCCATTAAAGATTATGAATCGTGGATATGGAATATTACAACAAGAAGAAACGATTATTAAAAGTGTTGACCAATTAGAAGTGGAACAAGAATTAACGATTCAATTAGTTGATGGAACGGTTCGTTCTAAAGTGACTTCTGTAGAGAAAGGAAATCAATTATGGTAAAGAGAGAAAAAAAATTTGAAGAAGCAATGAGTGAATTAGAACAAATTGTACAGCAATTGGAAAGAGGGGATGTTCCTTTGGATGAAGCTATTGCGAAGTTCCAAGAAGGAATGGCTCTAAGCCAATATTGTAATGAAACATTAACAAAAGCAGAAGAAACAGTCAGCAAAATGATTGTTGTAAAAGAAGATTAATGGAGTAACTAATGATTGAAATGATTTCATATTGGCAACAAGAAATAGAAACCTATTTATTGGATCGAATCGAAAAGATTCCAAATATTTCAACAAGATTGAAAGAAGCAATGCTGTATGCGTGTAGTAGTGGAGGAAAGAGAATTCGTCCATTAATCGTTCTCTTAATCAGTTATTTAGAAGAAGTAGAAATTCAAAATGTGTTACCAGTTGCAGCTTCTCTAGAAATGATTCATACGTATTCATTAATTCATGATGACTTACCTGGAATGGATAATGATGATTATCGTCGTGGCAAGCTAACAGTTCATAAGCAATTTGATGAAGCAACAGCCATTTTAGCAGGGGATGCTTTATTAACACTCGCATTTGAAGAATTAGCTCAATGTTCATTATCAGATGCAAAAAAAGTTCGTGCTATTCAAGTATTAGGTTCAGCTTCTGGAGCTAGCGGTATGATTACCGGACAAATGAGAGATATTGCAAGTGAACATCAAGAAATTACAGTAGAGCAACTAAAACAAATTCATGCGGATAAAACAGGACAATTATTATTAGCTGCTATTCGTTTAGGGTTATTAGTATTAGAGGATGCGACACTTTATGAAGAAGCACTTTTGAAATTTGGCGTGCATTTTGGCTTAGCTTTTCAAATTCAAAATGACTTACAAGATGTTTGCTGGGATTCAGAAAAAACAGGTAAAATCACTGGAAAAGATGCAGTATTAGAAAAAAATACGTATCCTAGCATTTTAGGAATTGATGGAGCGAAATTTGCATTAGAACAAGAAATCAACCAGGCAAAACAAGCGATTTTATCGATTCCAAATGAAACAGATGTACAAAGACAAGTACAAGAAATATTTATGAAAATTCTCTCATATGTAGAGATTTAAAGGAGAAAGAATGGAAAAAGAACGAGTAGACCTTCTAGTCGTACAACAAGGATTGACGGATTCTAGGGAAAAAGCGAAACGACTTGTCATGGCTGGACAAATTGTCGATGCTGTGAAACATATTCGCTATGATAAACCTGGCGAAAAAATTCCGATTACAACTGAACTATATATTAAAGGAGAAACCCTTCGCTACGTTTCAAGAGGTGGATTGAAATTAGAAAAAGCACTCGCAACATTTGATGTAAGTGTAGAAGGTAAAATATTATTAGATATTGGCGCTTCAACAGGAGGCTTTACAGATGCAGCTCTACAACATGGTGCTGTATTAAGCTATGCATTAGATGTTGGATATAATCAATTAGATTATAAATTAAGACAAGATGAACGAGTAGAAGTCATGGAAAGAGTGAATTTCCGCTTTAGTAAGCCTGAAGATTTTACAAAAGGAAAACCTCAAGTAGCATCGATTGATGTTTCATTTATTTCATTAAAATTAATTTTACCACCATTAAAAGATATTTTAGAGATAGATGGTGACGTTCTTGTACTTATTAAACCACAGTTTGAAGCAGGAAGAGAACGTATTGGGAAAAAAGGGATCGTTAGTGATCCAAAAGTTCATCAAGATGTATTAGAAGAAATTTTAGAGTATTGTGAACAAATTGGTTTTTCTGTTCATCAACTTACTTTCTCTCCAATTACGGGAGGAAGTGGCAATATCGAGTTTTTAGCACATTTACAATTACATGAAACAGTTGCTTCTTCATATGATTGGAAGGCTGATATTCAAGCAGTTGTGAAAGAAGCACATCAACAATTAAAAAATCTAAAATAGAGGTGGAACGATGATTCAAGAATTGTTTATTAAAAATTTTGCAATTATTGAAGAAGTTCGCTGCCAATTTGAAAAAGGCATGACGGTATTAACTGGGGAAACAGGTGCAGGTAAATCAATTATTATTGATGCAGTAGGATTACTCGCTGGAGAACGTGCTAGTTTAGAAATGATTCGATATGGCAGTGAAAAAGCGACAATTCAAGCAGTTTTTACCATTGATTCAGAAGAGACAAAAAGAAATATCGAAGCATTAGGCATTGAAATTGAAAATGATGAAATCATGATTCAACGTGAATTATATCAAACAGGTAAATCGACTTGTCGCATTAATGGACAAATGGTCACAGTTTCATTATTAAAACAAGTTGGTCCTTATTTGATTGATATTCATGGACAAAATGAACATTTCTTATTATTAAACGAAGAGCATCATTTAAGCCTTTTAGATGCTTATGCAGGACAAAAATTGCAACCTTTAAAAGACGACTATCGTAAATATTATGACCATTTTTGTAGTATTCAAGAGCAATTGAGAAAGTTACAAACTGCTGAAAAAGAAGATGCACAAAAAATTGATTTATTAAAATTCCAAGTAGAAGAAATTGAATTATCAAATATTTATATTGGAGAAGAGGAAGAATTAGTTCAAGAAAAAGAATATTTCACTCATTTCAAAAAAATTCAAGAACATTTAATGTCTGCTTTATCTATGTTACAAACGGAAGAATATTCTGCAGTAGATGCCATTAGTCAAGCTTCTCAAGAAATAGGATTTTTACAAGGAATTGGTGAAAATTACCAACAATTATATCAACAATTACAAGAATCTTATTATCAATTGCAAGATGCAGTTTCTCATATGAGTCATGAATTAGATCATGCAGAATATGATGAAGAACGATTAGCTTATATTGAAGAACGGTTAGATGTTTATTATCAGTTAAAACGGAAGTATGGAGATAATGCAGAAGAAATATTAGAATTTCAAGCACAAGCACAAGCTCAATTAAATCAAATTGAAAATAAAGAAAGTATTATCGAAACTTTAATTCAAGAAAAAGCACAAATCGAACAAAAAGCAAAACAAGTGGCACTGGAATTGACAAAACAAAGACAAGAAATCGCACTTGAATTAGCGGAAAAAATAGAAACACAGTTACATGAATTGTATATGGAACAAGCTATTTTTGAAATTCGTGTCCTACCATGTGAACAATTACTTGAAACAGGGATGGATGAAGTATACTTCTATATTTCAACAAACAAAGGTGAACCTGTTAAACCATTACAAAAGATTGTATCTGGTGGGGAATTATCTAGAATTACCCTTGCCATGAAAACGATTTTTGTGCGTAAGCATGGAGTGGGAACGATTGTATTTGATGAGGTAGATACAGGAGTTAGTGGACGAGTAGCTCAAGCAATTGCGAATAAAATGCATTATATTTCTGAATTTGCCCAAGTATTATGTATTACTCATTTACCACAGGTGGCAAGTATTGCGGGAGTTCATATTTTTATTGAAAAAATGGAAAAAGATGAGCGTACACGCACAACTCTCACAACATTAGAAGAAGAGAAACGTATCGAAGAAATTGGTCGTATGTTGTCAGGAGAAGAGATGACAGCATTAACCAAACAACATGCGGCAGAACTGATAGCATTATCTCAAAAAATTCGTCAACAAAATAAAGTTCAAAAGAAACAGGTGATTGCAAATGACTAAAATTTTTGCACATAGAGGAAGTAGAGGAACTCATCCAGAAAATACATTAGCTGCTTTTCAAGAGGCAGTACGTGTTCATAGTGATGGGATTGAATTAGATGTTCATGTTTCAAAAGATGGAGAATTAGTCGTGATTCATGATGAAACTGTGGATCGTACGACTAATGGTAGTGGTTTAATTCAAGATTTAACAGTAGAAGAAATTCAAGCATTAGATGCAGGAAGTTGGTTTCATGAATCATTTACTGGAGAAAAAATTCCAACATTAGAAGAAGTTTTCCAGTTGTTAAAGGAATTGAATTTCAAAGGTGAATTAAATATTGAATTAAAAACGGATCAAATTGAATATGCAGGAATTGTTGAAAAATGTGTGGCATTACAAGAAAAAATGCAACCAAATTTTGCGATTATTTATTCTAGTTTTAATCCGAGAAGCATTATTCAAATGAGACAATTACGACCGAATCAAGAAATTGCCTTTTTATATGAAACGGTAGAAATGGCAAATTTTGTATTTGAAGAAGTAAAGTTTGAAGCTGTTCATCCTGACTATCGTTTATTAAAAGAAGCTTTTGAGATTCATTCACAGTATCCAAAACGTGTATGGACAGTCAATCAAGAAGAAGAGATGAACCATTGTTTTGAGCTTCATGTAGAAGCAATTTTTACAGATTATCCACAAAAAGCACTAGAGCTTCGAGGTGAAATAAAGGAGTAATATGGTAGAAAAACAAAAAATCATTGTTATTGTTGGCCCAACTGGTGTTGGGAAAACAGCTCTTAGTATCGAATTAGCACAACAATTAAATGGAGAAATCATTAATGGGGACTCGATGCAAGTTTATAAAACATTGGATATTGGAACAGCTAAAGTGACTTCTGAAGAATCACTTGGAATTCCTCATTACTTATTAGACATCTGTGATGTGAAAGAAGAGTATACTGCTAGTGATTTCAAACAAATGGCAAGAGAAGCGATTCAAGACATTGCAAGTCGTGGGAAAATTCCAATGATTGTTGGAGGAACTGGACTTTATATTGAAGGCTTATTATTTGATTTTCATTTTAGTGGTGAAGATTCTAACGATCCAATTTATCGACTAGAAAAGGAAAAAGAATTAGAAGAAATTGGACCTCAGGCTATGTGGGAACAATTAAAAGCAGTTGATCCGGTCAGTTCTGAAATTATTCATCCAAATAATACAAGAAGAGTCATTCGAGCATTAGAGGTCACTCATGCTAGTGGGAAACCATTTTCAGCTAATGACCAACAACAAAAAGAAGCTATTTTTGATTCCTATATTATCGGACTATCAACGGATAGAGCAGTCCTTTATGAAAGAATTGATACAAGAGTAGAAATGATGATGCAAAATGGTTTAGAAGAAGAAGCTAGACAATTATATGATGCTGTAAAAGGAATAGATGTTCAATCGATTCGAGGAATTGGGTATAAAGAATGGGTGGATTATTTTGAAGGCCAATTATCAAAAGAAGCTATCATTCAAAAAATTCAACAAAACTCTAGACGATATGCCAAACGACAATTAACATGGTTTAGAAACCGATTCGAAGCTGTACATTGGTATGATTTAGTAGAAAATCCTAATACAATTTCTCAAGTTGTTTTAGATTGTCAGCAGTTTTTATCGGGAAGTGAATAAATGGAAAACACAAAAGAAAGAGTCATGATTGTTGCTGTTCAAACAACACAATCAGATGAGCAATTTCAATATTCTTTAGAAGAAATGAAGCAATTAGTAGATACTGCTCAAGGAGAAGTTGTCGTAACCGTTACTCAAAAAAGAGAAACTTATAGTGTTCGTACAATGATTGGAAAAGGGAAAGTAGAAGAAATTAGTCATTTAGTCGATGAATTAGAAATTGATTTAATAGTTTTCTACCAATCTCTAACAGGTTCTCAAACGAAAAATCTAAATGAAACGATTAATGCACGAATTATTGACCGTGTTCAATTAATTTTAGATATTTTTGCGATGCGTGCTCGTTCAAAAGAAGGAAAACTTCAAGTACAATTGGCTCAATTAAATTATTTATTACCACGTTTATCAGGACAAGGTACAGCCTTATCGAGACAAGGTGGGGGAATTGGAACAAGAGGACCAGGGGAAACTCAATTAGAAACGGATAAACGACACATTCGCAAACAAATTTCAGATATTGAAGCACAATTAGAACAGACAAAACTACATCGTCAACGTTCAAGAATGAAGAGAAATCGTTCGAATGGTTTTAGAATGGGATTAATTGGCTATACAAATGCTGGAAAATCAACAATTCTAAACCAATTAACAGATGCAGGAACGTACCAGATGGATCAATTATTCGCAACTTTAGATCCATTAACAAGAAAAGTTGATTTGGCCAATCACTATGATGTGACATTAACGGATACAGTTGGATTTATTCAAGATTTACCAACGACTTTAATTCACGCATTTGAGTCCACTTTAGAAGAGAGTGCGGATGTTGATTTATTAGTGCATGTAGTAGATGCATCATCTCCGAATTTCTTAATGCATGAAAAAACGGTTCATGATTTAGTTGAGGATTTAGAAATGGAAACTATTCCAATGGTGACGATTTATAATAAATCTGATTTAATTGTTGGAGAATTTCAACCGAATGCTTATCCTTCGTTAGTGATGTCTGCTGAAAATGCAACAGATATTGAGCGTTTAAGAGAATTTCTAGGAGCTCAAATGAAAGCAGAAATGGACCATTATGAAGAATGGGTAGAAGTTTACGAAGCACAAAAACTTTCACAACTCCAACAAAATACATTAGTAGAAATTTTGGAGTTTAATGAAGAGAAAAACCAATACTAT